>PMOG01000123.1 GCA_003161555.1 Vulcanimicrobiota bacterium
GGCTGCTGACGACCTGAGTCGTTTCGCTCGGCTTCCATGCGCGGTACGCTTCCGGTGATGTTCCGCGCTCTGTCGTTGGCGGCCGCCCTGGGTGCACTGCTGCTCGCCGTGCTGGGCAGTTGGGTGCGCATCAACGGGGCTGGGATGTCGTGCCCCGATTGGCCGCTCTGCCACGGTGCCTTGATCCCCGCGCTTGCCGGCGGCGTCGTCTTCGAGTGGTCCCACCGGCTGGTCGCGTTCCTCGAGGCTTTCGTGGTCTTGGCAGCGTTGTGGGCCGGCTGGCGCGTACGGACGACGATCGCCGGCGTGACCCCCGTGCTGGCCTATATCGGGGTCGTGTTCTTGCTGCAGGTGGCGCTGGGCGGCCTCACCGTTGCGCTTGCCAACAGCCCCTGGTCGGTGACCGTGCACTGGGCGATGGCGATGCTGTTCCTGGCCGGACTGACCGCGCTGGCGATTCTTGCCCAGGCGGCGCCGCGCCGGATCGCGGTTCGTCTTTCGCCGCTCGGGCTGCTGCTGGGGGCGTGCGTCGCGCTGGCCTTCGCGGTGATGTGCGCCGGCTCGTACGTCAGTTCCAGCGGGTCGGGTCTGGCCTGTTCGACCCTGCCGTCTTGCGACGGCGGCTCGTGGCTCGGCGCAACGGGCGCGCAGCATGCGCAAATGGTCCACCGCCTGCTGGCCGGAGCGCTGTTCGGGGCGGCCGCGTTTGCGGCGTATCTCTCCGCCGTCGCGCCGGCGCGGGTCCGCATCGCGACCTGGGCGGCGTTCGTGCTGATCCTCGGACAGGCGCTGCTTGGTTTCGCCAACGTCGCCTGGACGCTGCCGACGCTGCTGCGTGAGGCGCACGCCGCAAATGCGTGCGCGCTGTACCTGGTGCTGCTGGCGGGCTTGATGTTCACGGCGATCGACGGAACCGCACCGGTCGCCGCGCGGATCGCTCCCCGCCGTACCGCCGGAATCGAGCCGGCCCGATGAGCTCGACGCTTTCCCGCGTCGAGGGGACCCTTGTGCCGCCCGGGGCGCGCAGCGGCTGGCGCGGTGTGGTCGACAATTACTACGAGCTGACCAAGCCGCGCATCATCGGCTTGCTGTTGATCACGACGCTGGCCGCGATGGCGATGGCCGCGCGCGGGATCCCCAATCTCGCACTCGTGTTCTGGACGCTGCTCGGCGGCGCGCTTTCGGCCGCTTCGGCCGGCGCGATCAACTGCGTGTGGGACCGCGACATCGACCGCCTGATGACGCGCACCAGGCTGCGGCCGGTCGCGCGCGGAGCGATCTGTGCGCGCGACGCGCTGATCTTCGCCGGGCTCGCGCAGTCAGCCGGCTTCGCCATGCTCTATCTGCTGGTGAACCCGCTGGCGGCATGGCTGTCGCTGACCGGAAACGCCTACTACGTGTTCGTCTACACGATGTGGCTCAAACGCGTGACGCCGCTGAACATCGTGGTCGGAGGCGCGGCCGGCGCGATTCCCCCGCTGGTCGGATGGGCGGCCGTCACGCATCAGCTCGGCTCGCCGGCTTTCGCCCTCTTCGCGGTCATCTTCTTGTGGACGCCGCCCCACTTCTGGGCGCTGGCGCTGATGACGAACACCGACTACGCAAAAGCCGGCATCCCGATGCTGCCCAACGTGAAGGGCATCCCGCGCACGCAGCGCGAGATCATGATCTACTCGATCGTTCTGGTCGCCGTCTCGCTGGCGTTCTTTCCGCTGCACGTCCTGGGACCGTGCTACGGCGGGTGCGCGGCGATCCTCGGCGCTGTGTTCCTTTGGGACGCCTGGAAGTTGCGGTCCGCACCGGCAAAACGTTACGCACGGGTCCTGTTCAAATACTCACTGCTCTATCTCGCGTTGATGTGCGTAGCGATGGTCGCCGACCGTATCATCCCGCACGCTTGAGTGGGTTCACGTTCGTGAACCCGTCGGCGCAGCCATAGCGAACGCGGACCCCAAACCGGCGAGCGTTGCCGGACATCCGGTCGACGCGAGCACGGTTCCGCTGCTGATCACGCTCGGGCTGGGCGTGTTCGCCGGAGCGCTCGATCTCGGCGTGCTCTCGCCCGCGCTGCCGGCGCTCGGTGCGTCGTTCGGCGTCGGTCCGCGCGATCTGGCCTGGGTCTTCACGCTCTATCTGCTGGCGAACGTCGTCGCCATCCCGGTGATGACGAAACTGGCCGACGCGTACGGACGGCGACCGGTCTACATTCTGTGCGTAAGCATCTTCGCTGCCGGCAGCGTACTCGCAATCGCGGCCCCCAGCTACGCGATCTTTCTCGCCGCGCGCGCGATCCAAGCCGCCGGTGCCGGTGGTATCTTCCCGGTCGCCACGGCGGCGATCGCCGACCGCATTCCGCTCGAGCGCCGGGGCGCGGCGCTGGGCCTGGTCGCCGCCACCTGGGGCGTGGCCGCAGTCCTCGGTCCGATCCTCGGCGGCCTGATCACGTCGTTCGCATCGTGGCACTGGGTGTTTGCGTGCAATATCCCGTTGGCGATCGTCGTCATCATCATGGCGCGCACGACCGTTCCCACCCGCGCGGCGAAGGCCCGCGGGCCGCTCGACGTGGCGGGCGTGGTGACGCTCGCGATCGGACTGCTGGCCACGATGTGCCTGCTGACGCGGCTCTACGCCGTCAACGGCACCGTCAATGCGCCGCTGGCATGGGGACTGCTCGCCGTGGCCGCGCTCGCGTTTGCGCTGTGTGCGCTCGTCGAGCGCCGCGCGGCGCAGCCCGTCATCCCGCCGCGGTTCTTTCGCGACCGCCAGATGCTGACGACCTACGCACTCGAAGTGCTGATCGGCGCGCTCGAGGGTGCGCTGTTCTTCATCCCTGCCGCACTGGTCGCCGGCGAACACCTCTCGTCGCGTTTTCTCGCCGGCGTCGCGGCGCTGGGCGCGCTGTGCTTCGTGGGCACGATTCCGCTCGCGGGCCGCGCGCTCGACCGCGTCGGAAGCCGCGCGGTCCTGGTCGTCGGCACCAGCTTCACCGGCGCCGGACTCTTGATCTTCGCGCTCGGGTTCGGACAGCTGCCGTTGGCGCTGCTCTCGATGGTGATCGCCGGCGTCGGGTTCGGCTCGCTGCTCGGCGCACCGACGCGCTACATCGTGACCAGCCGCGCGGGGCCGGAACAGCGCGCCGGCGCTGTCGGCCTGCTTTCGATCATGCTGATCATCGGGCAGATCGTGGGCGGCTCGCTCGGCGGCGGTGTTGCCGCATCGCACGGCAATCCGGTCGCCGGCTATCGCGTTGCGTACCTCGTTTTCACCGGGATTGCCGTGGTCGCGACGCTGCTGACCGCCGCGCTCGCCTCGCGCAGCCGCGAACGCGCGGCCGCGCTTCCGTCTTCGTAGAAGCCGGAAGCTACCAGAACATCAGCCGCACGAGGCGATAGAAGAGGTACCCCATCGCCGCGAAGATCGCGATGACGACGGCGAGATCGGTCAAGCCGCTGAAACCAGCGACGCTGTTGCCGCAGATCGCGGTCGCCGTCTCCGAGAGCCACAGGTTGAACCGCGCCAGCGGGTTCGAAGCGATCCCGTTCATGTGATCGAGCTGCGCGACGACCTCGTTCGGCAGCCACGCCGTGTCGGTCATCATCGTCGCAATGCGGCCATCGCGGCCGATCAGCACCGTGTTCTCGGAGTGAATGATCCCGATCTGCGGATCGGGGAACGCCGTGATGCCGAAGCGCGCGGCGAAATCGAGCGTCGGCTCGGCGTCACCGACGACCAGACTCCAGCGTGCAGGGTCGGCGCCGAAGGCGCGGCCATACCGCGCCAGAACCGGCGGGCGGTCGTAGGCCGGATCGAGCGTGACCTCCACCAGGTGCACCGGGCGCGCGCCGATCTGACGCTGCAGCTGGGTGAACTTCGCGCTGATCAGCGGGCACATGCGGGCGTCCTGACAGCGCGTGTAGATGAACGACAGCACGACGTCCTTGCCGCGCAGGTCCGAAAAGCGGAACGGCCGGCCGCGCTGGTCGACGAACGGCGTATCGGGGACGAGGTCGCCGGCCTTCAAGGGCTTGACGCGCCGGAACGGCGAGGCGTCGCTGATGAGCTGCTGCGCGCTGGTGCTCGAAACGTGCGAAAGAGTCCACGGCTCGGTCGTCGTGTCGACATCGGCGTCGATCGTCGCACCGGCCTGCAGCTGGGCGGCCCGTGCCCGCGGCACGATCCGAAACTCCATCGTCATGCCCGGCATGGAACCGAACGGATCGTGTCGCACGATCACATCTCCGGTCTTCGGCGTGACCGCCAGCACGATTCCGTGCAGGCGCGGTGCCGCGCTCGCGAAGCCGGGGACGACGACGATGATCGACACCAGCAGCAGCATCATCCAGGGGATCCGGCCGAGCCGCTTGAGCGCTGATGAGCGCGCGCAAGCACTGATTCGCCGCGCTTGGACCCGGGTCGAACGCCGGGTCGTGCTGGCCGGGTTTTTCGGACGGCTCAGCATCGCGATCGAGCCGGTGCTGTGCGGCATCGTCTTCGCCGGCATCACCGGCGGCGTGTTCTTAGCGCCGCGTCTCTCACCCGAGCATGTCATGCCGGATATCATCATCGTCGCACCCGTCTTTGCCCTGGGTGTCCTTGGCTGCGCCGCGTGGGCGCTCGGAGTCATGCTCGCGCCGGTGCGCGCGCTGTTTCATACCGTCCGACCGATCTATATCGTCGACGGTTACATCCGCTACCGCGGGCCCGATTCCGCCTCGACGGCCGACAGCAATGGTTACATCGCCGTGCTGACCGAGGACCGCACGATCGCCTGCGAGTGGCCGACGCTGGGCGACGTAAAGCTTCCCAACCGCACGCATCCGGCGCTGTGCGAGTTCAGCGAATACGGCGGCGTGCATTCGGTCGACGGCCGGCCGACCGGCGTCGTCCCGGCCCGCATGCCGGCTCTGGGCGTCGGCATCAGCAGCCGCAAAGGAGAGATCACGTGACGGGTTCACGCCGCGGCTGAACGAGCCTCAGAGCTTGATGTTGGTCGAATCTTCAGCCGGCCAGACGTGACCGAAACCGGCCGATGAGAGCACCATGCCGGCGACGATGAAGATCAGCACGACCCCGGCGATACCGGCGGCGATCACGAGCCGTGGAATGCCGGTCGAGATCGGAACGCCCCGGTCGTCTTGCGGATCGAACATCTACGCGCCGCCCCGCGGCAGCACGCCGGCCGTGGCCAGCAAGACCAACAGACAGCCGAACGCCATCAATCCGAGCAGCAGCTTGGTGACGATATCGTCCAGCCCATTCTTCGGCCACTCCCCCTTCAAGCCGATCAGTGCGAACACGAAGACGACAATCGCCCCTACGGTCGCGACAGATTTCTCGAGAACAGCTAAGTCCATGTTTAAAGGCGCTCCTGTTTAAAGGCGCTCCGCCCCAGGCTGCGCGCCCCCCACGCGTTGCGTGGGGCCCCCGGGTCCGACCTCGCCGCGACCCGGTTGCGGAACGGAAGATGCTGCTGCGCTCGGTCCATCACCATCACCATAAGTAGAACAGGAAGAATAAGCCGACCCAGATGACGTCGACGAAATGCCAGTACAGGGTGCCGGCGGTGAGGCCGAAGTAGCGTTCCTTGGTGTAGACGCCGCGCGAGGCCTGATACCAGAGAACCAGCAGATAGACCACGCCGGCGAAAACGTGGAAGCCGTGCATGCCGGTCAGGGTGAAGAACGAGGCGCCGAAGATATTTCCGCTCCAGCCGCCGATCTGCGCATGCGCGTATTCGTAGCCTTGGCCGAGTAAGAACATCGTGCCGAGCACGATCGTCAGCCCCATGAACGCGTTGAAGCCGCGCAGCTTGGCGTGCTTGAAGTTCTCGAGCGCGTAGTGCATCGTGACGCCCGAACCGAACAGCACGACCGAGTTCACCGTCGCGAAGGCGGTGTCGAGCCGCGGGAGCTGATGGCCGCCGACGATCGGCGGCCAGGCCGGCGCAACGGTCGTGCGCAGGTAGATGTACGCGAAGATGAACGCCGAGAACAAGACGACGTCCGAGCACAGAAACAGGACGAACCCGAGCAGACGCATGTCGCGCGTCTCCTGGTAGATCACCTGTTCGTGCGCGTCTTCGTCGTGACCGTGGCCCAGACTGTAGCCTTGCTTGGCGATCGAGACGGACATCAGTGGGTCGGGACCGGGTGCGATTCGGCGGTCGGGGTCGCTTCTTCCGCGCCGGCGGCGGCTTCCAGCCCGATGTACGGAAGCGGGTTACCGAAATCGTAGGGCGTCGCGAGGACGGCGGGAATCTTCTTGTAGTTATAGTACGGCGGCGGCGAACTGATCATCCACTCCAGGGTGCGCGCGCCCCACGGGTTGGGTCCGGCGATCTTGCCGTTCCGGAAGCTCATCGCGAAGTTGTAGATGAAGATCAGCACCGAGCCGGCCAGCACGTACGAGGAAATCGTTGCGAACACGTTCCAGAACTGGAACTGCGGATCGTAGAGCGCCACGCGGCGCGGCATCCCCAGCAAGCCGAGCCAGTGCATCGGCATGAACGTGCCGTTGAATGCGATGAACGTCAGCCAGAAGTGCCAGTAGCCGAGCACCTCGTTGTACATGCGTCCGGTCATCTTCGGCCACCAGTAGTAGATGCCGGCGAACAGCCCCATCACCGAGCCGCCGTAGAGCACGTAGTGCAAGTGCGCGACGACGAAATAGGTCCCGTGCTCGTGGTAGTCGAGCGGAACGGCCGCCAGGAAGAACCCGGTCAGGCCGCCGCAGGTGAACGTGATCAGGAAGCCGGTTGCGAACAGCATCGGCGTGGTCCAGTGAATCGAGCCGCCCCACAGCGTCGCCATCCACGAGAAGATCTTGATCCCGGTCGGGACCGCGATCACCATCGTGATGATCATGAACGGCAGCTGGAGCCAGGGCACCATCCCCGAGGTGAACATGTGGTGGGCCCAGACCGAGAAGCCGAGCAGCGCGATCGCCACGGTCGAGAACGCGATCATCTTGTAGCCGAAGACCGGCTTGCGCGAAAAGGTCGGCAGCACTTCGGAGATNNTAGAACCAGAACATGTGCTGCCAGAGCACCGGCGAGCCGCCGTGTTTGGGATCGTAGAACGGCACGCCGAAGGTGCGCTCGAGGAACAGCGCCAGCAGCGCGCCGGCCAGCGCCGTCGTCGCGATGAACGACAAGCCCGCGGTGCCGAACTGTCCCCACACGAACAGCGGCATGCGCGTCAGCGTCATTCCTGGCGCGCGCATCTTGTAGATCGTGACGATGAAGTTGATGCCGGTCAGCGTCGAGCTGATGCCGATCAGGAAGATCGCGACGCACCACATCGAGGTGCCCGGCGGGCCCTGCAGCGACACCGGCGGGTACTCCGTCCAGCCGGCGTCGGGGGCACCAAACAAGAACGAACTGAACAGGATGATCCCGGCGACCGGGAACATCCAGAACGCCGCCAGGTTCAGCCAGGGGAACGCGACGTCGCGTGCGCCGATCTGCAGCGGCATCACGAAGTTGCCGAAGCCGCCGGTGACCAGCGGGATGATCACCATCCACACCATCGCCGACCCATGCATCGAGTAGATCTGGTTGTACGTCGCCGCGGTAACGATCGCGCCGCTGGGCGAGAGCAGCTGCGTGCGGATGAGCTCGGCCAGCAGCCCGGCGATCAGAAAGAACAGACCGCCGGTGATCATGTACTGATACCCGATGACCTTGTGGTCGATCGAGAAGATGTACTTCCGGATGAAGCTCGTCGGCTCTGGATGGATGTGATCCAGAACCGCGTGATACGGGCCGGTCTTCACTCCTGGGGCGAGCGTTGCCATCGTTTCCGTAGTCTCCGTTACTTCTTCGACAGGCTGGCGAGGTAGGCGACGAGGTTCGCGATGTCTTTGTTCGAGATGGCATTCATCTGCGCGCTCGGCATCGTCCCGATGTCGCCCTGAAAGCCGTTCTTCACGATGTTCGCGACGTCTTGGGGGGTCGGATCGGTGCCGTTGACCAGCTTCGCGTGCGCCGGATCGTTAAAGATCTGACCAAGCCCCGGACCGACGATCTTCTGCGTGAACGGGCCGGTCGAGTGACAGGCGCTGCATTTCTGGCCGAAGAGCATCTTCCCGGCGTCGACGGTCCCGCTGGCGAGCGGAATTCCGCCGCCTCCGCCGCCGCTGCGCTGGGAACCGCCTTGCTGGGCAAACCACTTGCCGAAATCTTGCTGGCTCTGCACGATCAGCGTGGTCTTCATCGCACCGTGCCCGACGCCGCAGAACTCGGTACAGATGATCGGGTAGGTGCCGGCAACGGTGGGCGTGACGCGCAGGGTGTTGATCAGGCCCGGCACCATATCGGCCTTGATCCGCATCTCGGGGATCCAGAACCCGTGGATCACATCGCGTGAGGTGACGTGAATGGTGGTTGGCGTGTTGAGCGGGAGATGCAGCGCGCCGCTGACGGGCTGGGCCAGCCGCGGGTAGCGGAATTGGTAGCCGTACTGGTAGCTGATCGCCTCGACGGTCAGGACATCGCCCTGCGTGTTCTGAATGTCGAGCCAGATCTTCGTCGAGTAGATCGCCAGCACGACGACCAGGATGGTCGGGATCGCCGTCCACCAGAACTCGAGCACCGGCGCGTCGTGGATCTGCACGCCGATATCATTCGGCCCCGCATTCTTCGCCTTCGCGAACACGATGCCGAAGTAGATCGTGTAGATCGTGACGATGTTGAAGATGACTGCGCCGACCGCACCGAGGAAGCGGAACAGCGCGTCGGTCGCCGGGGCCGGTTCGCCGGCCGGGATCAACCCGATCGGCCACGGACTCGTGAGCGTGAAGTACGCCATAATCGCCGAGACGACGACGATGAACGCCGTGACCGGCCAGAATCCGGGGCCGAGATTGGTCCTGGGCTTGACGACGCGCTGTGCCATCGGTCGGCGACGTTCTCCCTAAGAGGCGGGTGCAACTTCCAAACTATGCGTGTCCGTTGCGGTTCGCGCGCGGACTTCTCTCGGACGAGTGATGCGTCGCCCGAGGGGCCGTCCCTCTCGACGCTGCTGGTCCGCTAACCGGCGTGCGGCGCCGCGGCGGCGAACCGCCGTACCAACGCGTCGACGTTCGTCAATGCCGTACCGACGACGGCCGCGTCGGCTCCGGCGGCAAAGGCGCTCCGCACGTCGTCGGGGCTGCCGATACCGCCCTCGCAGATCGTGAACCGGCCGGCGGCCGCGCAGGCGCGCACGAGATCGAACGCCGGCAGGGGCGTGCCGCGCGTGGCCTCGGTGTAGCCGCACAGCGTCGTCGCGAGCACATCCGCGCCCGCTTCGAGCGCCGCTCGCACGTCGTCGGTGGTCGCGCAGTCGGCCACCGCGAGCAAGCCGCGCCCATGGATCCCCGCAACGACCGCCGCCACGTCACGCCCGTCGGGGCGAGCGCGACCGGTCGCATCGAAGGCGACCAGCGCGGCACCGGCCGCGGCGACCTCGGCCAGCTCGCGTTCTCCGGGCGTGATGTACGGCGCGAAGCCCGCATACGGGCGTTTGACCAAACCGATCACCGGGACGGCGACGGCGCGCCGGGCTGCCGCGATCCGGGCCAGCCCTTCGACCCGCACGCCCACCGCGCCGTTGGCCACCGCGACCCGGCACAGCAGGGCGATCGTCTCGGGCGTGTTGAGCTCGGAGGCCGCCTCGGCTTGGACGGAGACGACGAGTCCCCCGCGCAGCGTGTCGAGAGCGCTCATCCCGTGACGACGGAAGGCCGGGCCAGCCCGGCATCGTCGAAGGCGAGCAGCGCGGCACCAACCGCCGCCGTATGCTGCGGCCGCAGCACCGCGGCATGTGGTGCGTGCGCGTGCAGCCGCGTGCCGACCAGGGAGGCGAAGGCGGAATTCTCAAAGCTGCCGCCGGCCAGGACGACCGCGACCCCTTCACCCGCACGGTCGAGGCGGGCAATGGTCAGTGCGGCGAGCGACGCCAGCGCATCGGCGGCGTCGGCGATGATGCGCAGCCCGTCGGCGTCGCCCGCGGCTGCAGCGTCGTGGACGCGCGGCGCGAACGACGCGACCCGGGTTCGGGAGATGCGCCCGCGCAGAGCCGCGGACGCCAACGCGCGCATGCCGACGACGGCAAAGAAATCGAGCGCCGGCTGGGTCAGCGCGACGAGCTCGCCGCGATCGTCCGCGCGCATCGCCGCGGCCAGCGCATCGCGCGCGATGGCAAACGCACTTCCCTCGTCACCGAAAAGGTAGCCCCAGCCGCCGCTGCTCACGCCGCGCCCCTGCTCGTCTTCGCCGTAGGCGGCTGACCCGGTGCCGGAAAGAAGCAACACCGCCGGCCGGAACGGGACGGCGCCCGCGAGCGCGATCGGCAGGTCGTGCACGAAACGGAATCGGTCCGCCGCCAGCGCGGGAACGGCACCGTCGAAGGTGTCATCGTAGCCTGAAATGCCGGCGACGACGGCTTCGACCCGCGTCAGCGGCGACAGCCCCGCGCTTTCGAGCGCCGCCGCGAAGGCCGCAGTGCAGGCGTCGGCGCAGCGCGCTGATCCGGGACCCTCGTCGACGTGATCGGCCGGGCCGGCCGTGCCGCGGCCCACGACCGCGCCGGTCTCATCGACGATCGCCGCCGTCGTCGAAGATTGCCCGCCGTCGATCCCGGCGACGTAGCGCATCAGCTCACCAGCGCTTGCGCAAACGCGTCGGCAGCGCGCTCGCGCTCGCGATGCTCGCGCACGCGTTCCACTTCGCCGACCGCTTCGCGATGATGGTAGAGCTCGTGCCCGATCGCCAGGTCGATCGCGCGGCGCCCCTCGTCGGCGCAGCCGCGCGTGATGGCGCGCGCGTTGACGCGAATCGTCGGGCCTTGCGGATCGTACTCCGCGACCAGCGTGGCCCGGCCCCAATCACCGAGATCGACCAGTTCGATCGCGACCCCGTAGGCGGCGGCAACGGCGCGCACGTCACGCATGAGCTGCCGCGCTGCGCCGCAGGTCGACGCCGTCGGCGATCAGCCGTTCGCGCAGGCGCTCGGTATCGAGACGCCGCGGCGACACGTCCGTCGCCGCGGACATCGCGGCCGCGGTGCCGGCTGCCTGGCCCAGCGTCATCACGGTCGGCGTCAGCCGCGTCGACGCCAGCGCTTCATGGGTGGTCGAGATGCAGCGCCCGGCGACCAGCAGATCCTCGGCGATCAGCGGCACCAGGCACCGATAGGGAATCTCGTAGGCGGTCCCGGGTGCGAGCCGCTGCGTCGCCGTGCCGGTGCCGGCCGGATTGTGGATGTCGATCGGATACGCGCTGCGCGCAACCGCGTCGGGAAAGGCACGGGCTTCGAGCACGTCGGCAGCGGTCAGGGTGTACTCGCCGACGATGCGGCGCGATTCGCGGATGCCGATCTGCGTGGCGGTGGCGGCGATGCGGGCCTGCGCGAACCCCGGTACGCGGGCGCGAAAAAACGCCAGCAGTTCCATCACCTGGCCGCGCGCCTCGACTTCGGCACGGGTCAGGTCGTCCGGGTCGAGCGGGTCGATGTTCGTCACGCGGGTCATATTGACCGTGACTTCGTCGGCGTACGGCGTCGCAAAGAACGAGACGAGCTCGCGCGGCACGCTGACCTCGCCGCGCGCGCGCGCGGCGTCCCACAGTTCGTAGAGGCCGGCCACGGCGCTGAGCGATTCGGCGGTCCGTTCGTGCGTCTTGAGCGAACTGCGCATCTGCTCGGGGCGGCGCCGCAGATACGACGCCAGTGCTTCGCGGTCGACGTGCGAGAGCCGAAACATCAGGCTGGCCGGCTGAACGCGTCCGCGCGCATCGCCTTGCTGGGTCGGAACGCCGGCGGCGGCGGCCACGTAGGCATCGGCGGTCGCGTCGATCGTTCGCGCGGCCCGGATCGCGCGCGCGCCGCCGACCGTCGCGAAGGTTGCGCCCGCGACGCGCGCGCCGTCGAGCTCCGCATCCAGGAACCAGGCATGCAGCAGCAAGCCGACGCCGCTCTCGCGCATCAAATCGAACAGCAGCGCCTTGTGAATCTCCGGATCGAACGGCGTGATCGTCGGGACGTAATCGGAGGCGTCGTGCACGTGCCCGGGCGAGCCGCCCAGCGCGACCAGACGCTCGACGATCTCCTGAGCGATGCCGCCGACGATCCGGTCCTCGCCGGCGTGGAAGGTCATCCAGGGTCCGACCATCGACGCGGTCGCGGTCCCGCCCAGAAATCCGTACCGCTCGACCAACAGGACGTCGGCTCCCGTCCGCGCCGCCGCGATCGCTGCCGCGCAGCCGGCGTTGCCGCCGCCGACGACGAGGACGTCGTACTCGTGCATCGCCCTCCGACTTCGCGATGCGGCGGGGGCTTCCGTTCCGGTCACGCCGATCTCCCGGGCTGCAACTTCGCCCGCGCGGGGCGATAGAAGAAGTCATGGTCGAGACGGTACCCAGCGAAGCGGACCGCACCTGGGCGGCGGCAGCACATCTGACGATTCTCCTGGACATCATCAGTGCACCGATATTCGGGCTGATCGGATGCATCGTTGTCTACGTGCTTTCGCGGGACCGTGGGCCGTTTGCGCGCGACCAAGCGCGGGAGGCACTCAACTTTCAGCTGACGCTCGCGCTTGTCTTAGCGGCGCTCGTCGCCGCGATGCTGGTCCAGCTTTTCAATAGCGCGTTTGGGATGATGCGCATGAACGCGTCGATAGTGATCTACGTCGCGCTGATGATCTGTGCCGTCCTCGCAGCGATGGTCTCCGGCGTAATCGCCGCGCTGCGCGCGAAAGCCGGCCGGCCCTTCAGCTACCGCGTAGCGATCCGATTTCTGCGCTAGCACATCAGGCGCGGCGTGGGACGCTCAGGACGATGACCGGCTCGTCGTCGTCGACGCCGGCGAGTTCGTCTTCGACCAGCGCGACGATCTGGGCGGCTTCGCCCATCCCCGCGAAGGCGCCGATCCGCGCGCCGCGCAGCACGTAGACGTCCGGCAGCGCGCGGCCGACGTCGCCGAAGGCGGTGTCGTCGTCGACGAAGCCCGGCAGCCGCGCGGCGATGTCGCCGCGGCGCAGGGTGCGCGCGCGCACGCCGGGCAGCACCAGGCGCACGATGCCGCGTTCGTCGACGACCGCACCCTCGCGGACTGACGCGAACACCCTGAAGCTCCCGCCCGTCGCCGCCAGCGTTAGTGCCGCGGCGGGGGCGCGCAACTGCTGCGCGGCCGCAGCGCGCTGCGCCTCGAGGCCGGCCGCGGTCGCGCGCTGTGCTCCCTCGACCAGCGCGGTCGCGCCCGAAGCGGTCGCGCGCACGCGGTTGCGCGCGGTGTCGATTTCGACCACGACGTCGACGCGATCCGGCGCGGCGCCGGCAGCGACCGCGGCATCGATCGCCTCGCGCCGGATGCGGGCCAGATCGGCCGGACCGGGATCGACGATCGTCCGTTCGATGACGTCGCGGACTAAAGCCAGCGCGACGCCGAGCGGCGAGATCACCTGCGCATCGCGCGCGATCCGGTGCGCGAGTCCGAAACGCTGCGCGGCGTACGGGACGAGCACATCGGCCGCGCCGCCGCCGCCGACGAGCGTCACGGCGCTCCGGTCGAGCGCGTAGTCGGCGATCAGTTCGTCGACGGTGCAGCGCAGGCGATCGGAGGCGCGGTCGAGGACGGCGCGCGCGAGCGCGTCACCACTCAAGCCGAGCGCCGTTCCGACCCGCGCGCAGGCCAGCCGGGCCGCTGCCGCGTCGCCGCACGCGAAGGCTCCCGCCGTCATGGTCCCCAACGCATTCGCGGCGCAGGTCGGCGTCACGGCGATGCGCGATCCGTCGTCCGCGATCAGCGCCAGGACACCATCGTCGACCTGCGGGCGCGCAGCCGCGATCGTCGCTTCGTCACAGAACGCGGCGTAACGGAAGCCGGCGATGTGCGCCGAGCGCGGTCCGACCTCGACGACGCGGCCCCCGGAAACGCGGACCAGGGAGCCGCCCGCGACGCCGATCGTGCGCACGTCCAGCGTGCGCAGCAGCGTGCGGTGTCCACCGATTCGCGCCGGGCGCATCTGCGGCGCTCCGCGGCGAATCACCGAACAGTCGGCGCTCGTGCCGCCGACCTCGATGAAGATGCCGTCGGTCACGTTCTCGTGGAAGAGCGCGCCGGCGATTCCGGCCGCGGGGCCCGACAGCATCGTGAGGATCGGCCGCCGCTCCACTTCGGCGACATCCATCACGCCGCCGTCGCTACGCATGATCATCAGCGGCGCGGGGATGAGCGCATCGGCGACGGCGCGCGCGGTCAGACGCGACGTCCGCAGCATGCGCGGGAGAATCGCGGCGTTGAGCGCGGCGGTGCGCGTGCGAGCCCGCAGCCCGTACTGCGTTGCCACCTCCGCGCCGCTCGTCGCGGCGAGCCCGCGGGCACGCGCGGCTGCGACCAGTGCCGCCTCCGCGGCCGGCCGGTCGACCCCGAAGGGACCGCTGACGGCCAGCGCGTCGACGCGAGCGGCCGCGTCGTCGAGCACGCCCGGAGCCGCACCGTCGAACCATTGCGGCGCGAACCGTACCCCTTGCGCGAGTGCCAGCGGGGCGAAGTGCGCGAAGAAGCGCCCGGCGCGTCCGCCCAGCGTCACCACGCCGACCCGCGCAACGTCGCCTTCGAGCAGCGCATTGGTCGCCTGCGTCGTCGAGTGTGCGATGAACGCGATCGCCTGCGGATCGATCGCGTGCTCGGCCAGCAGGCGTGCGAGGCCCGCGACGATTCCGGCCGCCACGCCGTCAGCATGATCGTGCGTCGTCGGTACTTTGACCGCCGCGATCATTTCGCGCGTCGCGGCGTCGACGGCGACGACGTCGGTGAACGTCCCGCCCACGTCGATGCCGACGCGCACCTGCGTCATCCTGCGTTCTGCCGTTCAGCCCCCGTCGCCGCCGGTTTCGCCGCGGGCGACGATCGTCTGCATGTGCATCGTTACGATACCGCCGCGGGCGTAGCGGGTGAAAAATCCTTCGACCGCGCTCTGGAGTTGGGCGGCCGCGCGCCCTTCCTTCGGCAAGTACGACGTACTGCGCATGCGCGCGAGCAGCCCGGCGCGGTCGAGCACCTGCGCGTTGGGCACGCGGATCCGGCGCGGCCGGTGCCAGCCCTCGTAGAAGGCGAACGCGTGGAGCGCCTGGGCGCCCTTGGCGACGTGGTGACGGTGAAGGACGGCTTCGCCCGCAACTTCCTCTTGCCGCGTTCCAAGGCG
>PMOG01000259.1 GCA_003161555.1 Vulcanimicrobiota bacterium
CTCGTCGTACTCTTTGTTCGCCAGGACGGTCATGTTGACGGCGTAGTCGGCCGCCGAGTGGGACTGCAGCACGGTCGTGCCGACATGGAGCTGATCCCGCGCACGGACGAGCCCCGCGTATGCCGAATCGTTGAACGAGCGATCGCCCAAGCCGCCGGTGTCCGTCACCATGCCGACGCGCAGGCCCCCCACGGCGGCCGCCCGCGGCGCGCAGCCGGTCAGCACGGCGCAGATCGGAATCAACGCGAGCGCTAGGAGCGCGGCACGCCGCCGGGGGAACATCGCGGGTCCTACGACGCCGGTGCGGGGCGGCCCCGCGGACACGGGGAAGAGGGGCCCGGTGAATCCCGCCCGGCCACCCGACGTCGCGCGTCCACCGCGCCCCATGTCACGGCTCGAGCGGCGCATCACGTTCTGGCTCAAGACGCTGGGGCTGATCGCCGTGGCGATCTACTTGCTGGTCGGGACGCTGCAGTTCTTGGCGAACGTCCGCGCGACCGCGCTGCTGTTCATCGTGGCGCTGTTTTTTTCGTACCTGATCTTTCCGCTCGTGCGCCGCTTCAACCAGCGGCTGCCGCTGGTCTGGTCGATCGTGCTCGTCTACGTGGCGATCATCGTATTCGGGCTGGCGGTCCTGCAGCTGCTCGTGCCGCCGCTGGCCGCCGACACCCAGAACGCGATCAAGTCGCTGCCCACGGTCGTGGCCAAGGTGTCGGCCACGATCCAGGACCCCGACAACAAATTCGTGCGCTGGCTCCCGCCCGACGAGCGCAACTACCTCTCCACGATGCCCACGCAGATCGCCGCGTGGCTGAAGACCAACGCGCTCAACACGGCCACGCAGACGTTGACGGTCGTGCTGTCGACGGTCTCGGTGCTCGCGACCGTGATCGTGGTGCCGGTGCTGGCGGCCTACATGCTGCTCGACGCGGAGAACCTCAAAGCTGGTTTTCTGGGACTGCTCCCCAAACCGGCGCAGCGCAGTAAAGCCGAAGACATCATCGCCGCGCTCGATCAAGTCGTCGGCGGCTTCATCCGCGGGCAGCTGATCGACGGGACGATTCTCGGCACGATGCTCACCATCGCGCTGGCCTTGACCCACGTTCCCTATGCGCTGCTGATCGGCGTCGTCTCCGGCGCGTTGAACTTCATCCCCTACGCCGGCGCGCTGATCGCGTTCGTCCCCGCCGTGATCCTGGCGTTCGTGTACGGCGGGCTTCCGCACGCGCTGCTGGTCGCCGCGCTCATCGCGATCATCCACCAGATCGACGGCAACTTCATCTCGCCGCGCGTGCTCAAAGACAACGTCGGCCTCTCGCCGTTTTGGATCGTGATGGCGATCCTGATCGGCAGCGAGCTGTTCGGCTTGGTCGGAACCTTTCTGGCGGTGCCGGCCGCGGCGATGCTGCGCGTCCTGCGCGAACAGCTGCTGCCCGCTCCGGTAAGCCGCGCGGCGGCCGAGCCGGGACTTACGCCGGAGCCGCTTCGGGAGACCCGTCCGCCGCGACGGCGGGCCTGACGGATCCAGTCGCGGCGATCCGCTCGAGGGCGATGTCGTCGACCAGCCGTTTGGTGATCAGCCGGATCAGGAAGATTCCGAAGCTCGGATCGCGCCGGTACAGCGCCAGCGCGTCGTGCCGGCGCAGGACGTAGATCGAGCAGTTCGTCAGCGCGCGCACGCTCTGGGTGCGCTTTCCGTCCGGGGTGAAGAGCCCGATCTCCCCGATCAGCGAACCGGCACCAAGATCGATGCTGAGTTCGTCGAGATGCAGCCGTCCGTCGGCCAGAAAGTACATCGCATCTGAGAGGTCGCCGCGGCGAAAGAGCACCGTTCCGGCTGAGACCCGGCGCCGGGTCATGAAGTGGATCAGCCACTCGGGCTGAATCTCCGCCGCGGCCAGCGCGCGGTCGATCGCGCGCCGCTCGCGCAGGATCTGCACCAGCCGCACGCAGTTGACCGGAAAGAGGGCAAGGTGCAGCACCATCGTCGGGAGCAGGTGGATTTCGGCGGCCCAGACGGCATAGAAGACGTTGCTGGCGAGCGCGACCTGACGCAGCCGCAGCGAGTCTTTCATGAAAAAAGCGATGAAGGTCAGCAGGGCCGCGATGTAGCCGGCGTCGGCCAACCACGACCAGGCGGAGGTCGTGTACCAGGGGTGCACCAGACGATCACCGTTCGCTACGGAAGAGGGGCGCTCCGTGCGGCGAAGGGGGCGTCGTGAAGGTTGACGTCGTTGGTGTCCCGATGGACCTCGGAGCCGACCGCCGCGGGGTCGACATGGGGCCCTCCGCGATCCGCTATGCCCGGCTCAAGGAATCGCTCGAGCGGCTCGGGATCGGCGTCACCGACCATGGCAACCTCTCGGTGCCCGTGCCCGAATCGGCGACGCCCGACGAGCAAAACGCGAAGTATCTGCCGATCATCCAAGCCGTCTGCGACGAACTCGCGCAGCGCGTGGAGGAAATTGTCCGGAGCGGACACTTTCCGCTGGTTTTGGGCGGCGATCACTCGATCGCCATGGGCACCATCGCCGGGGTGGCGCGCGGCCGCGGCCGCACGCCGGGCGTCATCTGGGTCGACGCGCACGGCGATATCAACACGCCGCTGACCTCGCCGAGCGGAAACGTGCACGGCATGCCGGTCCATTTCGCGCTCCAGGAACACGCCGTCGACCCCAAACGGATGGCGTTCATCGGTTTGCGCGACGTCGACGACGGTGAGAAACGGGCCATCCGCGACCTCGGCGTGCGGGCCTATACGATGACCGACATCGACCGGCTCGGGATGAGCCGCGTGCTGGAGGAGGTGCTGATGCTGGTCGCCGACGGCCCGGACTCCGTGCACGTCAGCTTCGACATGGACGGCGTCGACCCGCAGGAGGCGCCGGGCGTCGGCACGCCGGTGCGCGGCGGCATCACCTATCGCGAGGCCCATTCGCTGATGGAAGGGATCGCCGCCTCGCACAGTTTGGGCTCGCTGGAGATCACCGAGATCAATCCGATTCTCGACCGCGAGAATCAGACCGCGATCTTGGCGGTCGAGCTGATCCTCAGCGCGCTGGGAAAGACGACGCTGTGATGAAGATCCTGGCCGCCGTCACGCTCGGCGCGCTCGCGTTCGCGCTGTTCCCCGTCACGCCCGCGGCAGCGCGCGCCAACCCGCTGCGCCCGCCCGATTACTGTCAGGTGTTCGACGACATCGGCAGCGTGCAGACGATTGCCTGGAGCGACGAAGGCTGTCATGCCGACCGCGATGCGTTTGCGTTGCGGATCGTCGATCACCGCAACCATCCGGGCTATTATCCGCCGCTGACCTGCACCCTCGGCGCGGCCGTCTATGATTGGCTCGCGCCGGCCTGCGCGCACGCGCGCAATCTGTACGCGCGCGGAAAGATCCACGCGATCTATTACGGGAAGCGGCCCGCCCGCCGCTCATAGCGCCCAGCCGCGGCTGCGTTCGACCGCGCGCCGCCAGTCGGCCAGCAGCGCCGCCCGCGCCGCCGGCGCGAGCGCCGGGGTAAAGCGCATCTGCTCGCGCGGCCGGCCGCCGGCCGTGCTTGCGGCATCCCACCAGCCGGCCTGCATGCCGGCCAAATACGCCGCGCCGTAGGCGGTCGTTTCGACCAGCGCGGGCCGCACGACCGGAATGCCGAGCACGTCGGCTTGAGTTTGCATCGTGAAGTCGTTGGCGGCGGCGGCACCGTCGACGCGCAGTTCCTGCAGCCCAAAGCCGGCGTCGGCTTCCATCGCGCCGACGACGTCGGCCGTTTGCAGCGCCATCGCTTCGAGCGCAGCCCGCACCAGATGCGCGCGCGTCGTGCCGCGCGTGATCCCGACGATCGTGCCGCGCGCGT
>PMOG01000130.1 GCA_003161555.1 Vulcanimicrobiota bacterium
ATCGCCAGCGGATGGCCGGAATACGTGTGGCCCGCGGGCAGCGGTCGATCGTCGAACGTGCGGGCCAACCGCTCGCGCAGCATCACGCCACCGAGCGGAACGTATGCCGAGGTGACGCCCTTGGCGAACGTGATCGCGTCGGGCAGCACGCCGAAGCGTTCACCCGCGAACGCCGCGCCGGTGCGTCCGAAGCCGGTCATCACCTCGTCGAAGATCAGCAGGATGCCGTGCGCGTCGCAGAGCGCCCGCAGTCCGGCTAAGTATCCGGGCGGATACACGATGACGCCGTTCGAGCCGACCACCGTTTCGACGATGATCGCCGCCACGGCCGCGGGGTTCTCCGCGGCGATGACGTCGGCGACGTGCTGCAGCGCGCGCTGCGTCTCTTCGGCCGGGTCGGTCGTGAAGAACGGGCTGCGATACGGGAACGGCGTCCAGAAATGCACGACGCCGCCCATGACGCTGTTCGGTTCGTTCAACCAGCGCCGGTTCTCACCGGTCAGCGTCGCGGCGCCCGAGCCGGAGCCGTGGAACGAGCGGTAGCCGCTGAGCACTTTAGCGCGCCCGGTGAGCACGCGGGCGAACTTGATCGCATCCTCGTTGGCCGCCGAGCCGCTGGTCGAAAAGAAGACACGGCCGCCCTCATCGCCCCACGGTGCGAGACCCAGCAGTGCTTCGCCGAGCTCCACCCGCGCATCGTTGAACCAATTCGGCGGGCTGAAGCACAGCCGGTCGACCTGCGCGTGCATCGCGCGCAGTACGGCGGGATGGCCGTGTCCCAAGTTGACGGCCACCAAGCCCGAGGTGAGATCGGCGTACCGGTTGCCGGCATCGTCGTACAGGTAGATCCCCTCGCCGCGCACGATCAGCGGCGGCGCCGGCGCGCCCTGCACGAGCCACGGCGACAAGACGTACTTCTGATGCTTGGCCGTCAGCGCATCACCGGATACGATCATGGAACGTCGACTTCGGCGTTTTGCGGGTCGAGCCCTTAATGCGGAAAGAGTGCGACGGCGTGCTGGCCCAACAGGACCAGCCGGGCCCCGATGCCGGGTGCGAACTCGACGAACGCGACCAAGCCCGCCAGGGTGCGCGCCACGCCCACGAGCACGAGCGGCAAGCCGGCGACGATCAAAATCGCGAACCAGCCCACGAAGGGCGCATAGCCGCGCAACGGTCCGCCGCGCACCACGACCGTGCCGGCGGCGAGATCACCGAGCCGCCGATGTCCCGGCAGCAGCGCCAAAACTCCGCCGACGGCGAGCACATCGATCGGACGCAGCAAGCTGCGTACGAACGCGCGTCCGAACCCGAGCCGCCGGTCGTGCACGGCAAGCACGTGCAGGCCCATCGCGAGCTTGCCGATCGTCGTTCCGAACAGCGCTTCGAACGTGATGCCGTAAATCAACGCCAGCACGACGCCCATCGCCAGCGTCGCGTCGAAGCCGCGCTGGGTGTTCGTGGGCAAGCCGGTCAGCGGGTTGATCGCGATCAGCGCGTAAGCCAGGATCGTGAGCACGCCGGCGACCAAGCCGATGTCGATCGCGGCCGCGACGAAGCGCGCCAGCGCGTAGACGAGCGGGTTTCCAACCTCGAGCCGCGCCGGCACGGGCGTGACGTTTCGCACCGGCCGCGACGGCGCAGCCGGCCCGACGACGATCGCTTCCTCGACCGGCGGCGGAGTGTAGGGTACCCGCGCCGCCGACGGGGTCACGTCGACACGCGGCATGGCGGTCGTCGGTTGGTCGTCTGCGGGATGTGCCGTGCTCATGCTCCCCCGAACCTACCGCCGCCGACCCGAGCGTGTTTCGCTGCGCCTCAAACGTAGCCGCTGGCGGCGGTGGCGCCTTTCTTGCGCAGTTCGGCCTGGCGCAGCTCGACCCGGCGAATCTTTCCCGAGCGCGTCTTGGGGAGGTCGGCGACGAACTCGATTGCGCGCGGATACTTGTAGGGCGCCGTCACGGCTTTGCAGTGATCCTGGAGTTCCTTCACCAGCGCGTCGCTCGGCTCGAATCCCGGGCGCAGCACGACGAAGGCCTTGACGATGTTGCCGCGGTCAGCGTCGGGCGAACCGACGACGGCCGACTCCGCCACCGCCGGATGTTCGAGCAGCGCACTCTCGACCTCGAATGGGCCGATGCGGTACGCGCCTGACGAGATCACGTCGTCGGCGCGACCGACGAACCAGAAGTAGCCGTCGTCGTCGACCTGCGCGCGGTCGCCGGTGAGATACCACTTTCCGCGCCGCGAGTTGGCCGTCTCTTCATCGTTGCGATAGTACCCGGTGAACAGTGAGGGCGGCGCGCCGAGCAGCGCGATGTCGCCGGTCTCGCCCGGCGGGCACACCTCGCCGTGTTCGTCGACCACCGCGACCTCGTGACCCGGCGTCGGTTTTCCCATCGAACCGGGGCGTACCGGCAAGCCCGGACGATTGGCGACCAGCAGCGTGTTCTCGGTTTGACCGTAGCCGTCGAGAATCGTCAGTCCGAACGCTTCGTGCCAGCGCTCGATCACTTCGGGATTGAGCGGCTCGCCGGCCGAGACGCAGTGCCGCAGTTTCGGCAGCTTCCAGCGGCCGCCCAAATCGGGCAGCTTGGCCTCGAGCCGGTACTCCGTCGGCGCCTGACATAACACCGTGACGCCGAGATCGCGGATCAGATCCATGCGCTGCTCGGGAACGAACGCACCCTCGTGCAGCACGATCCGCGCGCCGCACGACCACGGGCCGAGCAGCACGTTCCAAAGCGATTTCGCCCAGCCGGTGCCGGCCGAACACCACACCAAGTCCGACGGTTTGACGTCGAACCAGACCGCGGCTTGCATCCGCTTCGCGAAAGTATAGGCGACGGTGTGCACGACGCCCTTGGGATCCTTCGTCGTGCCGCTGGTGTAGACGATGTAGGACAGATCGTCGCGGTGCGTCTCGGCACCGTCCCACGGCTGGGCGTCGCGTACGAGCGCGTCGGCGTTCGTCCAGCCCGCGCGCTCGCCGCCCACGAGCAGCCAACTGCGCAACGCCGGCGCGTCAGGGCGCAGGGCCTCGATCTCGTCCGCGTTGGTCACGTGCCCGACGACGCCGATCGCACCACTGTGCGTCGCCCGGTACAGCAGGTCTTTCGCCCGGAGTTGCTCCGCGCTCGGCACCGCGACCGCACCGATGCGCAGGAGCGCGGTCATGCAGAACAGCCACTCCGGAATCTTCGGGATCACGACCACGACCCGGTCGCCCTTGCCGATCCCGGCATCGCGCAGCACCGCCGCCCAGCGCTTCGATGCGTCGGCGATCTCGGCAAAGGAAAAATCCCGGCGCTTCAGGTCGGTGCTGACCGCGACCAGACCGAGCCGATCCTCAGTTGCCAGCCGGTCGACGACGTCGCGGGCAAAATTGAATCGTTCCGGGACGTCCCAACGGTACGCAGATTCGGCCATGCGCCGAGGATTCGCAGGCTGCCCCGGCGCACCCGCCCGCATGGCCGCTCCCGACTTCGCCCGCATCCTGCGAGCCTCGCAGATTCGCTACCGCGGCTTTCGCGCGCGCGGCGTCCCGGCAATCCTGATCGGCGTCAGCGGCATCGTGCTGACCGCCGGTACCGTGCGTGCGCTCGCCGTCGCCGCCCCGTCGCTGGCCGAGGCACTCCGCGAGGCGACGAAGCTGGTCGACGCGATGCGCAGCGACCGACCCCGTCTCAACGCCTGACGGGCTTGCCTCCTACCACGGCGCGGTCACCCGGAACACGATCCGCCGGGGCGCGTCCCACTGGGTCGTGTTGAAGCCGTTGTTCACTTTGATCAGGTAACGTTTGTCGGCCAGATTGTCGACCGCGAGCTCGTAGCCGAGTCGATGCCCCACCGCCGCTCGTCCGAGCGAAGCGTTGAACTCGAAATGTGCCGGCAACCGGCCGCCGGTGCCGTTCAAGAACGCGACCGGAAACCCTGAGCCGTACTGCGTCTCGAGCGTGACGAAGCTCTTGCGGTCCGCGGAGAACCGGCGCGTGACGAAGGCGTCCCCGACGTAGGTCTCATCGTGGTCCTCGGGCTGCAGGGTCAAGTCGTTGACGGCAGGCGGAGGAAAGAGGAACGTTCCTCCCGACACGCCGCCGGCCAGCGAGCGCGAAAACGTGAACGAGGTCCCGACGTCGGTGGTCGGTGTCGACTGGACAAACCGCGATTCAATTCCGCGCGTCACGCCGATTGCGCTGTTGTATACCGCGAAGAGCGGGGTGTTCAGCAGGTTCGTCGTGTCGAGGACGTTGACGACGGTCCGGTCGAAAGCGTTGACGTAGAGCCGCTGGCCCGGTTTGAACTCGTGCGCGACGCCCACCTCGAGGTAGGTGTCGCGTTCGGGCAGCAGATCGTAGACCGGGTTTGCGGTGGGTGAAGTCTGAGTGATCACGGCCTCGCGGCGGGTATCCTCGAGCCCGGGCGCGGCGTAGAGCCGCCCGATGAACACGTGCGCGATCGTCCCGCGCGCGAACGTATCGTCGATTTCGAACCGCGGGCTGAGCTGAGCGCCCGAAACGTATCCCGTGCTCTGATCCCAGCGCAGACCCGGCTTGATCGCGAGTGTCGGGCTGACCGACCACACGTCTTCGACGAAGGCCGCGCTCTGCGAACCCTTGTGCGCGGTATCGTCGGTGAACGGGCCGGCGGTCGGACCGCCCGGATTTTCCGCCGGTGCGAACGCGATCGCGACGTTGGAATGGAAGTCTTCGTGCTGCAAATCGATTCCGTACGTGAGCGTGTGATGGTCGCTCGTGCGTGCGGCCGTTGCGCGCAGGCCGACGTAGCTCGCGGCGCGGTCCTCAAAGAGCCCGTTGGTCGGACAGTCGAAGCCGTTGCCGACGGGCACATTGCAGCTTTGGGGACTCGTCGCTGTCCCCAGCAGGTAACCTTGAACGTCGGCTCCGAGATCACCGTCATACACCACGCGGTTGGAGCGCGCCCAGGGCACGATGCGGAAATAGCCGTTCCCATCCTTGTCGACGTGCGTGAACGAGAGCGCGAAGAAACGGTCGTACTCGCGCTGCACATCATCCTGGCGCGGCAGGGCGACCTGACCCGCGTCGAGGTCGTTGGGGTCGGTGTTGATCGGGATTTGATACGTTGCGTATTGGTTGGCAAGGTCGAGCGCGACCGTGTTGTCGGTGCCGAGCGGCATCGCGATGCGCACGAACTGGTTCGCCGTCGAATTCGCATCGTGCAATGCATCTTCGGTCGGCGTGTCGAGACCGCGGCCGCCGGCGAGGTTGTCCACCGCGAGCGCAATCTGCGCGCTTCCGACGTCGAAGCGTTTGACGAGCTGCGCTTCCTGCGTGCCAAGTTCACCGGCACCCAGGGTCAGACTGCCGGGCCCGGGCGGATTCTCGAACGGCAAGCTCTGCACGTTCACGACCGCACCCATGCGTGAGCCGCCGAACTCGGCCGGGAACGCGCCGGTGAACACTTCGATCGCACCGGCCGCGCGGGGATCGATCAGGTTCGAGAAGTTCGAACTCGTCGAAGACGGCAGCGGAGCCCCGTCGAGCTCGTAGGTGACGCCGTGGAAGCCGTGAGCGACCGGCTCGTCGTAGGAGAAGCGCACGATACCGGGGAGCGTTTCGATAACGCGGCTCAGGCTGGTGTTGGCGGGCAACGCCGCGATCTGTGACGCGCCGATCGTGTTCTCGGAGACCGGCGTCCCTCGAACACCGGTGCTGGTGCCGCTGGCGTGTCCGATGACCTGGGCGGCGAGCAGTGCGACATCGACGACCGCGCCGGTGGCCACGTCGACGGTCGCTTCGGCAGGCCCCTCCGCTGTCGACGCATGGAGGCTCGCGTGTCCGAACGGCACGCGCGGAAATGCGAAGTGACCGCTGCTGTCCGTAACGGCGCTGAGCGTAACGCCGGGAGCGGCCAGCGTCACGGTGACGCCCGGGAGTGGTTTGCCGTCGGGGCGCGTCAACGTGCCGCGAACGATGCCGACGGTGTCGGCGAGGACGGGGGCTGCGGTCGCAATGACGGCGGCACCCGCCCAAAGCAGCGCAACGAGCGCTGCGCGGGAGGATGACATAAGGAGACTCCGGTCCGGAAGAGGTGCAGCTGTGGGGCGGGATCAGCTGCGGATCGGAGGCGCTCGCGAAGGACGGCGGCGCGCCACCAGCACGCCGGCCGGCACGATGGGCCAATTCAGCCCGGTGTGGAAGATGTAGTACAGGTAGGCCGCCGAGAACGCCACCGCCCCGTAGGAGAAATTGAAGATGCCGGTCGCCGCATACGACAGCGTCAAGCCCGATGCCACCAGGGAATAGATGGCCCCGGTGACAGCCCCGCTCACCACCAGGGCGAGGAATGTGTCCACTAATACTCGCCTGTGCGCACTAGTACCCGTCGTCCTTACTGTCGCCGTTGCTATGGCTGGAGAGAGCCTCTCCCGTTATACCAAACCACCTGGGGACGACGCCGGAGCGCCGCCCCCAGGTGGCCATGTTCACCTGGCGTTTCCCCCGTGTGTAACTGGACGTTCTAGCTCTTGATGGCGTAACTCGTGTAGCACTTGTACGGGTTCACCACGTTGTACACCGTCCCGCTCACCTTCACAATGGCGGCGCAGTCGGACGGCAGGAAGTGCGCGGCCGGCCACAACAGCTTGCCCAGACCGTCCGCCGGGATCGAGCTGAAGTTGGTGAACTTCCCGCCGTTGACGATCTGGTCGAACGTCTTGGTGTTCAGGTTCTTGCCCACGGTCTGGAGCTGCTCCACCAACTCGGTCGCCTCGGCGTAGCCGATCGACGTCCCGAGGGTGAGGAAGGGCTGCTGGCCGCTGGCCTTGAGTGCCGCCAACTCCGACTTCACGAACGGCGAGCTCGTCTCCTCCTGCGGGACCACCTGGGTGTTGATGTACTCACCCTGCAGGGCGGAAGCCAGCTGGGCCGATGAGGCCAGGAGCCCCGGAGAGTAGGTGACGAAGTCCATCGTGATGCCCTTGTACCCCGCCGCCTTCAGCGC
>PMOG01000289.1 GCA_003161555.1 Vulcanimicrobiota bacterium
AGCCCGTCGGTCGCATGCGACGGGTCGAGGACGACCGCATCCTTCACGCGCGCCATCACCAGCATCGGTCCGCTCGATCCGCTGCTCGCACCACCGCCGCCGCCGCACGCGCTCAGGGTGAACGTCAGGACGAGCGCGATCAGGGCGGTTCTCGAAGGCGTGCGAATGATGGCAGTCTCCTCGTTCGATCAGTGCGTGCGGACGCTGAACATCCAGCTGCGGGTCACCAAGTTGCCGGCATTGTCGGCGACCGAAACCTTCACGCTGACCGGACCGTCGGCGAGCGGAACGCTGGGACTGTAGGTGACGAAACTGTCGGTGCGGGTCGCCGACGGCGTCACGTCGAGACCGTTGACTTCGAGCCGCACCGACGAGACGCTGATACCGACGTCGGTCGGCGTACGGTACGTCGCGTAGATCGACGGCTTGTTGTTGTTGACGGTAAGGCCGAACGACGGCGCGATGTCGACGATCTGCGGCGGCGTCGTCGTCACCACCAGCAGCTGCGGCGCCTCCGCGCGCGGCGCCGTGGTCGCGCCGACCGTCAGATGACCGTAGATCGAGGTCCGGCCGAAGTTGACGCCTTCGGGCACCTTGTAGGTCGTCACGTAGGTTCCCGGCTGGCGGCGGTCCTCAGGCACGGGCAGGCCTTGCACGTAGGTTCCGATGTCGAACGTCGCCACGCCGCCCGGCGTCCCGTGCATCGTCACGGTGAACGACTCGCCCGCCCGCAGCGCGCCGGGCGCGGCGACGCCGAAATCGGTAATCTGGGCGTCACCAGCCGGCGTTGGGGTCGCGGGCATCGCACGGGAGATCAGGATCTGGCGCTTCTCACCGGTGTCCGGATTGAGACGAACGGTCACGCTGTCGCCGACTTTCAGGTCGCCGATCGTCGCGGGCTGGCCGTTGAGCGTGATCGCCGTGCTCTTGTCCGGCTGCACGATGTACCCGCTCTGCAGCACGAACGCGCTCGGCGAAACGGCGGCGATCGTCCCGGCACGCGAGGCGTAGCGCAGCACGACCTGATCGACGCTGCCGTTTCCGCGCAACACGACGCTGGCCGCGTCGCCGACGTGAACGTCGGCCAACGTCGCGGACGTCGCCGTGCGCGTCACCACGTCTTGCACGATGATTTTGGCGTCGGAGGTGATCGCGATCGTACGCACCGACGGACCCTTGGTGAGCGTCAGCGTCTCGGGCGCGGAGTTCAGGTCGACCGCACTGACGGTGCCGACGATTTGCGTCGAACCGCCGGGCGTATGCTGTTCCAGGCCCGGCGTGCGGCCCACCACCAGCGAGATCACCTCGACTCGCTCGGCCTTACTGTCGTAGGAAACCTGAGCGCCCAACGCGTCGGCGACGAACCGCAGCGGCACGTAGGTCGCGTTGTTGATTTCGACTGCCGCGGTGTCCATCAGCACGACCCGCCCATCGATCGTTGCGCGGCGCGAACCGCGATGGACGACGATACGCCGCGAGGGTGCCGAGGCGATCAACGCCGCGTCGGATCGCGAGACGGTGATACCCAGCGCGCTGTAGATCCGCACGATCGGCACGAGCAGCCGGCCTCCGACGATGCGCGGCGCCGGTTCGCGGGGCAGCTCGTCGCCGTTGACGACGATCGCGATCTCGCGCACGGGCGTTTCGTCCCCCTTCGGCGCGGCGCCGGCCGGCAGGCACGGGAATACGCTGAACGCGATGAACATCGCGACCACTCCGCGTCCGAACCGGATCAGGGACATACCACCTCGCGATAGACGGCGGCCGTCGAAGCCGCGAACCGATCCCAGGTATACGCCCGCAGGCTGACCGCGCCCTCGGCGGCGCGTGCCCGCGAGCCGCTTGGATCGACGACGACGCCATTCAGCAGCGAGGCGAGCGCGCGCACGTCGCCGGCCTCGAACGTCCGCGCGAAAGGAGCAACGATCGCCGGCACGCTCGTTGTCGTCGCGATCACGGGCGTTCCGGCAACGGTTGCCTCGAGGCTCGGAATGCCGAAGCCCTCGCTCAGCGACGGCTGCACGTACGCAACGGCGCCGCGATATCGCTGCGCCAGGGTCAGCGCATCGATGTGACCGAGAAATGCGATCCGTCCGGCTCGGCGCACGTACCGTTCGCGCACGGCCGGAACATCCGGCCCGGTCAGCACGAGATCGAGTTCGGCCGTTTCGGGAAGCGCGGCCCAGGCCGCGTACAGCGTCTCGAGGTCCTTGTGCGGGCGGTGATTTCCCGCGTAGAGCACGTAGGGCCGCTCGCCGACCCACGGTGCCGCGTCGGGGATCGCATCGTCGTAGCCGAGCGGAACGACCCGTATCCGCTCCGGCGCGATGCCGAGCAGGCCCGCGGCGTCGGCAGCGACGCGCGGGTCGCTCACCAGCACTCGGGCGGCGCCGCGGTAGAGCGGTGCGGCGATCGTGCGCCAATACGCGGCGGTCAGTCGCGAGTACGCGCCGGGATAGCGCACGTGGATACAGTCGTGCAGCATCGCAACGTACGGCCGCGGCACCAGCGGCGCCGACTCGAGATACGGGAGATGCACGAGCTCCGCGCGGGCGGCGCGAAGCGCGAGCGGCTGCATGATGACCGGCGCGGTGACCGCAATCAGCTCGATGTCGGGTGCAACGCGCGGCATCCGTTCGAGCAAGGCCTGCGTGTACGCACGCATCCCGTCCGACGCGCGCGACGTCGCGCGGGCCGCCAGCGCGACGCGCATCAGCCCAGCAGCTCGCGATACACGTCGGCCGTGGCGCGCGCGGTACGTTCCCAGGTCAAATATGCCGTCGCGGCGCGCGCGCGTTCCGCCACCGCGGCCCGCTCGCTCGCGCCGGCTGTCGCGCTCGCAAGGATCAGCGCCCGCAAGGCGACGACATCGCCCGCGGGATACGTGTCCGCAAACGCGCGCAGGACGTCAGGAACGGCCGTTTCCGACGCGATCACCTGGGTTGCCGAGCGCATCGCCTCGAGGATCGGTAAGCCGAAGCCCTCGCGGAGGGCGGGCTGCACGTACGCGACCGCCCCACGGTGGTGCGCCCAGATCTCGGCCTCGGTGCGCTCGCCGAGAAACACCAGTTCGCCGGCGTCGCCGCGCGTCGCCGTAAGCGCGGCGTCGTCGACGCCCGTGAGCACGAGATCGAGCGTGACGCCGCCGGGTAACCCCGCCCACGCGTCGACCAGCGTGCGCAGGTCTTTGTGCGGCCGATGGTTTCCGGCATAGAACAGATATGGGCGACTGCGCACGGCAGGGGGCGCCGTCGCCTCCGGGGCGTCGACGCCGAGCGGCACGACGCGCACGCGGGCGGGATCGACCCGCAGATACTGCTCGAGCAGCCCGACGGTGGACTCATCGTCGGTGATCACCGCGCGCGCCGAACGGAGCACGGGCCCGACAATCCGCCGCCAATACGGCCCGACCCTCGCTTTGGCGTACTGGGGAAACTCGAGATCGATCAGATCGTGCACCGTGACGACGTGCGACACCGGGATGAAGCGCGGCACGTACGGGGTCGGGAAATGCACCAAGCGCGGACGCAGCCGGAGCAATTCGGCCGGCATGCCGGCTTGCTCCGCCACGTCGAAGTTATCGCCGCGGCCGAACTCCGCCAGCGTCAGATCGGGCGCGACGCGCGGCAGCCAGGCGCGCAGCGCGCGCACGTAGGCGAGCATGCCGGCCGACGTGTGCGACGTCTCACGGACGTCGAGCGCAACGTCCGGCCTCACGCGCCGCGCAGCGCTTTGCTGCGAACGACGACGCGATAGCGGGCGCTCTCCCAGGCGACGAACGGCCCGCGCCACCCGTCGCGCCAGCCGCCGTAGCGCAGGAGCGACCAGGCAAACCGCAGCGGCAGCATCGCCAGCGCGCCAGCATAGCGGCGGCGTGAGGCCGGGAGTGCCTGCGCTTCGACGCTGGTGTAGAAATCGAACTTGGCGCGGTACGACGCCAGGGTCGGATACGAATCGTGCAGGATCGCGCCCGGGAGATCGGCGACCTCGCCGTCGACGCTCCAGCGTTCGTGCAGCGGCGCGCCGCTGCGGCTGCCCGCGACGCGCGCGCGATCGGTTCGCACCAAGCGCAAGAGCCGTTCGTTCGACCATCCGGCCGTGCGCACCGCGCGCCCGCACAGCATCGTCACCCGCCGCACGCGATAGCCGGTGACGTGCTCCGAGCTGCGCAGAATCGCGTCGCGCAGCGTCTCGTCGATCAGCTCGTCGGCGTCGAGCATCAGCGCCCACGGCGTGGTGACGCGTCCGAGCGCGTAGCGCCGGGCGGTGACGAAGCCGGACCAGCTGCGAAACTCGACCCGCGCACCGTGCGCCCGGGCGATCGCCACCGTTTCGTCGTTCGAACCCGCGTCGAGGACGAACACCTGGACGCCCGCAGGCAGCCGCGCGAGCATGGCCGGCAGGCGCGCCGCTTCGTCGCGCGTGAGGGTGACGACGGTGAGGTCGGCGGGGTTCAGCGGCGCACGAGCGCGCCGTCGGCGACGCCGAGGCGGGCGCGCGCCCGCTCCAGCGCAGCACCGATCCAGTCCCGGTAAAGCGGGGACGGACGATTCGGGCGGCTCTTGTATTCGGGGTGCGCCTGCGTCCCGACAAACCAGGGATGCACGTCTTGCGGCAGTTCGATCAGTTCGACCAGCGAGGTACGGCCGAGCGGGTGATGGCCGCTGAACAGCATGCGATGCTCTTCGAAGAGCGACTTGTACTTGTTGTTGAACTCGTAGCGGTGGCGATGGCGCTCGCTGATCTGCGTCTGGCCGTAGGCGCGCGCCGCGAGCGAGTCCGGCTCGAGCTCGCAACCATAGGCGCCCAGCCGCATCGTACCACCCTTGAGGTCGAGGTTACGCTGTTCGGGCAGAAAGTCGATGACGGGGTCGGGCGTCGTCTCGTCGACCTCGGTCGTCATCGCTTCGCTCAGGCCGCACACGTTGCGCGCGAACTCGACGCAGGCCAACTGCATGCCGTAGCAGATCCCGAGAAACGGGATCTTGGCCTCGCGCACGCGCTGGATCGCCATCAGCTTGCCCTTGACGCCGCGCGCGCCGAAGCCGGGCGCGACCAGCACGCCGTCGACGTCGTCGAATGCGCCCATTCCCTCGGCCTCGATGCGCTCGGAGTCGACCCGCGTCACGTCGACCGCGACGTCGTGATAGATGCCCGCGTGTGCGATTGCCTCGCTGATCGAGATGTAAGCGTCCTTGAGTTCGACGTATTTACCGATCAGGGCGACTTTGATCCGGCCGCCGGGGTTCTCGATACGCTCGACGATCGCGCTCCAGTCCTCGAGCTGCGGCGGCTGCGTCTCCAGGCGCAGTTTGCGAATCGCGATCTCGGCCAATCCCTCGGCCTCGAGGTTGAGCGGCACCTGATAGATCGTGGACGCATCACCGTTCTGCACGACGTTTTGCACCGGGACGTCGCAGAACAGGGCGATCTTCTCCTTGAGTTCGATCGGAATCGGGCGCGAGGAATCGGTGCGCAGCACGATCGCATCGGGCGTGATACCGATTGCACGCAGCTCCCGCACGGAATGCTGGGTCGGCTTCGTCTTGAGTTCGTCGGCCGCACCTAGGTGCGGCAGCAGCGTCAGGTGGACGAACATGACGTTCTCTTCGCCCACCAGGTGGCGGACCTGACGGATCGCCTCGAGGAACGGCAGCGATTCGATGTCGCCGACCGTCCCGCCGACCTCGACGATACAGACCTGCGCGCCGCTCGACTCGGCGATACGGGTGATGTGCGCCTTGATCTCGTTGGTGATGTGCGGGATCACCTGAACGGTCGCCCCGAGGTAGGCGCCGCGGCGCTCCTTCTCGATGACCGATTTATAGATCTGGCCCGTCGTGACGTTGTTGTCGCGGGTCAGCGACTCGTCGATGAAGCGCTCGTAGTGCCCGAGGTCCAGGTCGGTCTCGGCGCCGTCCTCGGTGACGAAGACCTCGCCGTGCTGGTACGGGTTCATCGTGCCGGCGTCGACGTTGATGTAGGGGTCCAGTTTCTGGACCGACACCGCGACGCCGCGGCTCTTCAGCAGGCGCCCGAGAGAGGCTGCCGTGATCCCCTTCCCCAGCGAACTGACCACGCCGCCAGTGAAGAAGATGAACTGGGCCATGGGAGTGCTTCGCTTCGCCAAGCGCCCTCCCCGGACCCGCCGGGAGAGCGCGCGTTCGCAAGCGTTCGGCCCGCATCGGGGGCGCCGCTCCGGCCACCCGCCGGGGTACACCGGGTGCCCACACGCCCGGAACTACGCGGCGCGCTTGCGAGTTGTCGTAGGCATGAGGCGGCCGGTCGCCCGTGCACTTCTGGCGACGCTCTTGATGGTACCGCTCCTCGGTTCCGATGAGGGAGTGGTAACGCGTTCCGCTATGACGCCGGCAGGCGAAGCTGTCGACGGCGTCGCCCTCTCGATTACGCTCGCCAAACCGGCATTCAAGTTTGAAGAGCCCATTTTTGTCCGCATCGAAATTCGTAACGTTGGAGCCGACGGAGTCACTGCCTTGGGGCCCGGCTGGGGCTTCTGGGATAGGTTTCACGTCGTCGAACGAGCCACGGGCATTGAACTCTCAGCGACACCGGATTCAGCTGAAAGCAGCGTCTACGGTATGTGGCCCGTTCGTAATCAGAACGTCCCGGCAGGCCAATCGTGGTTCGGATCGTTTGACCTGACTCACTTTGTACATTTCAGGAACCCCGGAGCCTACTACGTCCGCGTCGAGCGACCGTCGGCGGCCTATCGCGATCTCATTCGTGATCGCGTCGACCTTTGGTCGAACACGGCGCTCTTCTCGATCCTGCCCTAGGGTGTAGGCTGCGGTTTCGTGTCGCTCGGCGGAATGACGGCGACGACGAATCTCGGTAGATCCGCATAATCGCGGATCACGTCGACACCGGCAGTTGGCAGCGCTGCAAGCACGAGGACTTCGAGCGCCTCGACATTGCCTGGTGCCGCTTCGAGAATGGCGATTCCGCGGGGCGCGACGAGCGTGCTGAGTGCGGGGACAAAACGGCGGTAGAGATCCAGGCCGTCGGGGCCGCCGTCGCGGGCTTCGCGCGGCTCGAAAGAGACGGGGTCCGGGGCGGGTGCGCATTCGGCGGTCGGGACGTAGGGCAGGTTCGCGATTACGCAGTCGAAGGGCGCGTACGGGAGCAGCGGCGTTGCGAGATCGCCGTGAAAGACGGTGATGTGCTGGAAGACGTTGTTGCGCGCGGCGTTGCTCCGAGCGACCGCCAGCGCGTCGGTTGAGACGTCGGTCGCGAACACATCGAGATCCGGAAGTTCGCAGGCCAGCGTGACGGCGATCGCGCCGCTGCCCGTGCCGACGTCCGCGGCACGGCCGCGTTCGCGGCCGATTGCACGCAGGTGACGCAGCGCCCATTCGATCGCGATCTCGGTCTCCGGCCGCGGTACGAGCACGCGCGGGTCGACCGCGAACATGCGGCCATAAAATCCGGCTTCGCCGGTCACATAGGCAAGAGGCATGCCGCGCTCGCGCTGCGCGACGAGCGCTTCGAAGCGGTCCGCGACGTCGGGTGCTAAGGACCGTCCGGCGTGCGCGAGCATTTCCTGACGCGTCACGCCGCCGGCGTGCGCGAGCAGGAACGCGGCGTCCAGGCGGCCGGTTCCGCCAATGGGCTCGAGGCGCACGGATGCGTCGCGCAGCGCTTCGCCGATCGTCACCTCAGGAACGAACGGTGACGACGGCTTTGCCGACCAGCTGCCGGTCCATCAACGCCCCGATCGCGAGCCCCGCATCCTCGAATGCGTAGTGTGCGTGGACGCGCGGCTCCAGCTTGCCCTCGCGCATGAGTCCGAACATCGCTTCGAAGTTGGCGCGATTGGCGGCCGGATGCAGGCCGGCCCAGGTTCCCCAATACACGCCGATCGCTTCGACTTCGCGCAGCAAGAGCCGGTTCGCGGGGATGGCCGGTATGCGTCCCGAGGTGAAGCCGACGATCAAGATGCGGCCTTGCCACGCCATCGCGCGCAGCGCGCCGTCGAAAACGTCGCCGCCGACGTTGTCGAGCAGCACATCGACGGCTTCGATCGTCTCGGCGATCGACTTCGCGAGATCCGCGTCGGCCATGATCGTGTGGACCGCGCCGGCGTGCATGGCCGCCTCGCGCTTCTCCGGCGAACCGATAATGGCCAGCGTGCGCGCGTCGAGTGCACGACCGATATCGAGTGCCGCGGTGCCGACGCCGCCGCCCGCGCCGGTAACGGCGAGCCGTTCGCGGGGCCGCAAATGTCCTCGATCCACCAGCGCGTGGTACGCCGTGCCGTAGGTCATCAGCATCCCGGCTGCGGTCAAGAAGTTGACTGATTCGGGAAGCGGGATCACGCCGGCCGCGCGCGCGAGCGCCACTTCGGCAAAACCGCCGCCGATCGGCAGGCCCGCGACGCGGTCCCCAACATGGACGCCCGTAACGCCCTCGCCCAGCGCGCGCACGACGCCGGCCACTTCCACCCCGAGGATGAACGGCAGCGGCGGCTTGACCTGATACTTGCCCTGCGCCATCAGCGCATCGGGAAAGTTCACGCCGGCCGCGTGGACTTCGATCGTGACTTCGCCTGGACCGGGCGCGGGTTCCGGGACCTCGGAGAGCGCTAGCGCGCGCGGATCGCCCAGCGCGTGCACGACGAGCGCGCGCATCAGGCGGCCTGCGTTACGAAGAGCAGCCAGTCCGCCGCCAACACGTGCCGTGAACCTCCCTCGAGCTCGATCTCGGCGTTCACGCGCACAATCGTGCCCTTGCCGCGCGGCTCGACGCCCGTGATCGTAAACGAGCCGCGAACGCGCGAACCGCCGGGAACCGGAGCGATGAGCCGTACGCGATCGAGGCCGTAATTCACGCTGACGAACCCCGGCCGCCGTTCGAACAGTCCGTCGGCTAGGTGCGAGAGCAGGGAGAGGGTCAGAAAGCCGTGCGCGATCGTCGTCTTATAGGGGCTGTGTTGAGCCGCCCAGACCGGATCGACATGCAGCGGGTTGTGGTCGCCCGTAATGTCCGCGAAGGCGTCGATCCGGGCCTGGTCGATCGTCAGCCACTCGGACACATGGGTTCGGCCCGCGAGTTCATCGAGCGAGTTCACGCCGCCGACGTTTCGCTTGGACCTCGGGGAGCCTCTCGTACGTCGGGAGGGCATGGCTGGTCCTAGGGCACGAACTCACGAAAAGCGAACATGCGTTTGACGCTTAGTCGGGCGAGGGTGAACCGATTCAGTTAGCGATTAATTTGCTGGTCTTCGTAGGCGGGACTTGCACGCTTGCCGCCTTCTTCTTCGAGCGGGTCGCGCGAAACGATCTGCTGGCCGGCGCAGCCGAGTTCGTGGTCGCCGCACGTGCTTTCATTGGCGGCACGCTCGGCCTCATCGATTATGTCGCGAAACGCCGAAATCGGCTATAATGGGGGTGACCATGCGTGTTCCTTCCGCAGCCTTCGCTGTGACCTTCGTGCTGATGTTCATCGTACTGCTCGTGCTCCCACGCACGGCAATTGATATCTTTGCATTGATCGGAACAGCATTCGCGGCGCTTGTTTTTATCGTACGCGCCGTCCTCGATCGCGTGACGACCTCGGAAACAGGCGATCGGGCTCTGCACGTCTGACAGCCCCGAGGACACGCAACAGCTAAAGGCGTGCCCGCGCGGCGGCGCCTTTTTTCTTGCCAAGCTGCTTGACAGGTGACCTTTTGGTCACATAATATCGGTGCGTGGACGACGTGTTCCGAGCCCTGGGGGATCCGACGCGGCGCAGTTTGCTCGATGAGTTGTTCCGCGAGGACGGCCAGACGCTGGGGGCGCTCGAGGCCCGCCTTCCGCTCACGCGCTTCGGCGTCATGAAGCACCTGCGCGTGCTTGAGAAGGCCGGCCTGGTGGTGACCCGGCGCCGCGGGCGCGAGAAACTGCATTTTTTGAACCCGGTCCCGATCCGGCTCGTCCACGACCGGTGGGTCAGCAAATTCGCCGAGCCGTGGACCGTTACACTGAGCGACCTCAAGCACAGACTGGAGAATCAGACGATGGAAAAAGTGTTCGTCATCTACATCAAGACGACGCCGGAACGGCTCTGGGAAGCGATCACAGACTACGAGCAACGGCGCATCTATTCGTTCGGCGTCGGCGTGAAGTCGGATTGGAAGCCGGGCTCGTCGTACGTCGGCGTGACGCCGAAGTTCCCGACGCCGATCACCGAGGGCGAGATCCTCGAGATCGATCCGCCACGCCGGCTTGTGCAGAGCTTCCGTGCGCTCTGGAGCGATGACGTCAAAAATGAGGGCACATCCCGCGTCACGTGGGAGATCGACCAAGTCGCTGATTCGTGCTGCCTGACGGTCACCCACGACCAGCTGCGCGAGAACGGAAACGACGAAATCTACGGCGGCTGGCCGCAGATCCTCTCCGGCCTCAAGACGCTCCTCGAAACCGGCGAGACCCTCACGACCTACGGTTCGCTGCGCTTCGCATAAACCGCGCAGCGCAGTCTTATCAGCCGCTGGGGCCTCGCCGGCGCGGGGCCTCCGGCCAACTTACGGCGGCACCGGTAGTATGCGACCCCGGCCAGGGTCATACACGAGCCGCCGCTTGGACCCGATGACGGGGAACGCCATGGAGATCACGCCGGGTGTTGCAGTCCCAGTTACGAGACTTGGCACGAGCCCCATGGGTGAAGTCGACGGATATGCATCGAGGATGTACATCTTTCGCACCGTCACGGTGTGCCCGGCAATTGTATAGGCGCCGGAATCGATCGTGAACCGAACATAAGGCCGTCGTGCGGGTGGTTGCGCGTAGTACGTGTCGCGGAGTTCTTTCAACTCACCGGCCGTCAGGAGCGGAACGCACGGCCTTCCGTACTCGGACGGTAAGTAGTTGTTCGCCTTTCGCTTGCACGGATCGCCGTAATCTTGGCGGACCGTTTGTTCAATCGACACGTCGCCGGCGTCTGCGCGTGCGGCGACACCAAGCCCGAAAGAAATGCCGGCCAGAGTCGCTACGAACAGGGCCGGCCGGCACATTCCCCGAGGGTGAGGCGCTCGCATCACTCAGCCGATCACGCTGCGGAGGTTTCGCCGGCGAGGAGGCGGGCTTTTTCGTCCTTTTGGAGTTCGACGACGAGTTTGTGCATGTCGCCGTCGAGGATCGTCTTGATGTTCTGGAAGTTTTGGTTGATCCGGTGATCGGTGATGCGGTCTTGCGGGAAGTTGTAGGTGCGGATTTTCTCGCTGCGGTCGCCGGTGCCGACCTGACTGCGGCGTAGCGCGCCTTCGGTTTCTTCGCGTTCCCGCCGCTGGCGTTCGGCGAGCTGCGCCCGCAGCATCCCCATCGCGCGCTCGCGGTTCTGGAGCTGCGAGCGCTCCTCGCTGCAGGTGACGATGATGCCGGTCGGTTTGTGGGTGATGCGGATCGCCGACTCGGTCTTGTTGATGTGCTGGCCGCCCGCGCCGGACGCCTTGAAGGTGTCGACCTCGAGGTCGCTCGAGCGGATCTCGATTGCGCCATCGTCTTCGACTTCCGGTAACACGGCGACCGTCGCGGTCGAGGTGTGGATGCGTCCGGCGGCTTCGGTCGCGGGCACCCGCTGCACGCGATGCACGCCCGATTCGTACTTGAACCAGCGATAGGGCTCGCCGCCCTTGACGGCGACCACGACTTCCTTGTAGCCGCCGGCTTCGTTTTCGCTTTCGGTCAAGAGTTCCACGCGCATCTTCATCGACTCGGCGAAGCGCGTGTACA
>PMOG01000042.1 GCA_003161555.1 Vulcanimicrobiota bacterium
GCTGCTGCTGGCGCTGATCCCGCTGATCCCGCTCACGATCTGGACCAGTGCGGGCGCGCTGTTCGCGTTGCCTCCGCCCGATCTCGCGCTGGATCTCCAGGGGTTGCTCACGGTCGCCGGCTTCGTGTTCGTCGCGCTGACCTTCGCGCTGACCTACGNNCGTCATGGTCGGGATGCTGATCGGCGAAGCCGGCATCCTGGTCTACGAAATCGCGACCTCGATTCCGGGCGTCGCCGTGGCGCTGCCGATTCCGGCGATCAACATCCTGACCTCGCTGCAGATCGCGGTTCCGCTCACGGTCGCCTACGCCGTGATCAAACATCGCGTCTTCGACGTGCGGTTCGTCATCGGCCGGGCCGTGGTCTACGGTTTGCTGACCACGGCGCTGCTGGTCGGGATCGCGCTCTTAGACTTCCTGATCGGACGCGTGCTTTCTGAGACGCACATCGCGACCATCGTCGAAGCGCTGGCTGCCGTTGCGATCGGTCTCTCGCTCAACACCCTGCACCGCTGGCTCGAGGGGCTGGTCGATGCGACCCTGTTCCGCAGCCGGCGGCGCGCCGAGCAGCGGCTGCGCCGGATCGCGCGCGGGCTCGTGCACGCCGATTCAGCCGCCGCCGTGACGCGCGTCCTGGTCGCCGAGCCGTACGACGCGTACACGCTCGCCTCGTCGGCGCTGTTTCGGCGCGGCGAGAACGGGTTCGCGCGCGACGAGACGATCGGTTGGAAAGACGCCGAACTGCGCACGATCAATCGCGACGCGTCGATCGTGCTGCAGCTGCAGGCCGTCCGGCGTCCCGTCGCCGCCCACGACGCGGCTTGGCAGCCCGCGGATCTGCCGCCGGGGCTCGCCTATCCGGCGGTGGTGCTGCCGGTGTTCGTGCGCGATGTGCTCGACGCGCTCGTGTTCTACGGACCCCACGCCAGCGGCGAGGATCTCGACCCCGAGGAGATCGGCGTGCTCGAGGAACTCACGCTGGCCGCCGCGGCGGCGTACGATCATGCGGCCGCCGAACTCGCGCTGGCGCGCATGACGCTGCTCGAGGCCGAAGTAACGTCGCTGCGCGGCCTCATCGCGCCGCAGTCCGCCTCTGCGCTCCTCGCTCCGCCCTAGCTGGAACGCCGCACCGACGCGGAAATGGAGCGAAGCCCGTGCACTGCACGGGCTTCGCCGGTTCGGTCCTGCCGGAAGCTATTTCGCGAAGAGCCTGGCGGCGTTTCCGATCGTCACCCACACGCCCCAGGCGAGCGGGATGCCGACCCAGACCCACGCAAAGATCAGCGCTGCCGTGTTTCCTCCGGACGTCGATGTCGTGTCTGTCGTCATGTCGTGCTCGCGCTCCTATACCGTCGCTTCTTGCAGGTTGGTCGCGTAGTACTTGTCGGCGACCGGCTTCACCAGGTAGTTGCAGATGAAACCGACGACGAGCAGGGCGACCATGATGTACATCGTGACCGAGTACGCGTCGGCTTTCGGCACCCCGTTGTCGATCTGATGCTGCCGGATATAGTTGACGAGTACCGGACCCGCGACGCCCGCGCACGACCACGCGGTAAGCAGCACGCCGTGGATGGCGCCGACCTGCGCGGTTCCGAACATGTCGCGCAGATAGGCCGGGATGGTTGCGAAGCCGCCGCCGTACATCGTCAGGATGATGCAGCAGATGGCGACGAAGAGTCCGAGGCTGCCGATGTTCTTCGTCCACGGGATCAGCGCGTAGAGAATCGCGCCCAGCCCGAAGAAGATCATGTAGGTCCGTTTGCGGCCCAAGAAGTCCGACAACGAGGCCCAGAAGATGCGGCCTCCCATATTGAACAGGCTGAGCAGGCCGACGAACCCTGTCGCCGCCGCAACCGCGACGCCGAACATGTCCTGGACCATCAAGGATGCCTGCTGCAGGATCCCGATCCCGGCCGTGACGTTCAGGAACAGCACGGCCCAGAGCAGCCAGAACTGCGGCGTCTTGATCGCCTCGCCGACGAGCACGTTGCGCGTCGTAACCAGTGCCTGCGCCGCTGAGGCGACGAAGCCGGCCGGCTTCCAGCCCGGCGCCGGAACGCGCACCAGAAACACGCCGACCAGCATGAAGATGAAGTAGATGACGGCCATCGTCCACATCGTCGGGGCGACGCCGTTAGAGGTCGGCGACGAGTAGTACTTCATCAGGTTGACGGCGAGCGGGGCGCCGATCAGCGCGCCGCCGCCGAAGCCCATGATGGCGGTCCCGGTCGCGAGACCCGGACGGTCGGGGAACCACTTGATCAGCGTCGACACCGGCGAGATGTAGCCGATCCCCAAGCCGCAGCCGCCGATGACGCCGTACCCGAGGAAGACCAGTGGCAGCACGTGCAGGCTGACTCCCAGGCCCCCGACCAGCAGTCCGCCGCAGAACAGCGACGCGGAGGCGAACATCGCCGCGCGCGGCCCGGCCGCTTCGACCCAGCGGCCGAAGACGGCCGCCGAGAGTCCGAGGAACACGATCGCGAGGCTGAAGATCCAGGTGAGGCTCGGGATGGTCCAGTCCCCGGGCGTCGTCGAGATGACCTTCGCGGCAGCGGGAGGGCACGCGGCCTGAGCCGCGCAGAGCAGTTGGGCCAAAGGCTTGTTGAAGACGCTGAACGCGTAGACCTGGCCGATGCAGAGATGAATGCACAGGGCCGCGGGCGGGACCAGCCAGCGGTTGAACCCCGGTCCGCCAACAGAATGCGACCGGTCGAGAATGGTTGCCAAGAGTCGTTTCTCCCCTCTGCGCCCCTAATCTCGGGGGCGCGGTCTCGCCTCGTTTACGTGAAGTTTACGAAGGCGGCGGCCGGTGGCCTGCCCCATGCCCGCCGCGCGTACGAATATTCCAATCGGCATCCAGCGAACTCTTCCGCACCCGCGCCGACCGGGAATTGCAGCGGGGCGCAATCCGGAGCAGGCTGGCGCGCGTCTCTTTTGCGGCGGCGGAATGGCCGTCAGCTTCTCTCACGCTTTCGCAAAAGGACATTTGCAATGCTTCGTTTCCGCATCGCCGCGCTCGCGGCGCTGGCCGGAGTTCTGGTGACGGCGACGATGCCCGCCGGAGCGGCCGACACCGCGCGCTTCAGCGCCGCCCCCGTCTACACCGGAACTCCCAACCTGCCGTTGACGCTCTCGCTGATCGTCGCCGGCGGCGGACCCGCCAACTTCGACTCCGCCAAACTGGTCGGCACGCTGGCCGGACCGCTCGCGCCGGCCGAGGTGAAGAGCTTGACCGCGCAGTTCGGCGCCGACAACGTGAGCTCGTTCCTGACCGTCTTCAACTTCGTCATCGCCGACTCGCTGCGGCTCGTGACCGCTGCGAAGGTGCCGCTGCCGTCGACGCCCGTCCCCGACCCGACGAACGGCAAGGCGCTCTCGGCCGCGCTGTACACCGCCGGCATTACGCCGATGGGCCGCTTCGACGTCGAATACATGCTCGACAACTTGGTGACGCACCCGATCCACGTGCAAGTCATGAACGACATCGATGCCAAGTACGGCGGGCCGGCGGACGGCAACTACCACGCCGTGCTGACGCAGGCGATGACCGACCTCAAGAGCGCGTACAAGCTCTAGTTCGCGAACCCTCGCGCCGCGCAAGCGGCGCGAGGGACTCAGACTAGCGGGTGGCGGGAGCGCTGCGCAGTGCCGCCGTCGACGCGAGTGCGACCAGCAGCACGCAGCCGGCCAGGTAGAACAGCGCGATCTCGCTGGCGGGCCAGCTGAATTCCAGCCCCTCGCCGACCCAGAACACGCCGAACGCCGTGAGCATCACGCCGACCACGTACTTCATCGTGTTTTCGGGGACGCGTTCGAGCGGCCGGTGGACGGCCACGCCGACGACCACCACGACGACCAGCGCCGCCAACGCTCCCGCCCACGCCGCCGCGAGCGTCTCGGACGTTCCGCTGCCGAGCGCGAGCACGATGGCGACGACCTCGATGCCCTCGGTCAAGACGCCGGTAAAAGCGGTGGCGAAGGCCTCACCGGCGCTTTCTTTCTCGACCCGCGCGAGGCCGCGGGCGTAGGCGACGGCCTCGTTCCGCAGCGCCATGCGCCCCGCCGCGCGCAGCACGGCTTTGCGCAGCCAGCGGTAGCCGACGTACAGCGCCACCAAGCCGACGACCAGCTTCACCCAGTGGTTCTCGGCCAGCGCCGGCAGCCGCGGACCAGCAACCGCGACGGCGATCGCGAGGACGGCGACCGCGCACACCGCCGCACCCAGCGCGCGGCCCCAACCGCGCGTCACGCCGACCGCCAGCACGATCGTCAGCGCTTCGATCATCTCGACGGCGCTGGCGAGGAAGGTCGTCGTGCCGATGGCGAGAGCGTGGGCTTCCATCGTCTACCGGAACGCTCCGAACGGCGGCGGCGTTGCACGGACACCCTTGACGCTGTGCCAGACGATGTCGTTGAGGACGCCGTCGTCGACCCGGTCGGCATCATCGAAATCGAGCCGCGCGCTCTCGGCCGCCCGGTAGGCGGTGCGCGTATTCTTGGCGTGGACGTCGACCCCGGCCGCCCGCGCATCGAACGGCCGCAGGTCGGGCGTCGTGCGGAACGCCGCGCTCAGCGGACGCGCTCCCGCGTCGTACGCCGACATCGGCGGTAAGCCGAGCAGGATCTCCATCGTGCGCAGCACTGAGGCTTGCGTGTAGGCCGCGTGCACGACGCCCCCACGTGCGTACGGCGACGCCAGGTAGAAGGGCGCGCGCTGTTCGTCGACGTGATCGGCGCCGTTCTGGGCGTCGTCCTCGATAACGAAGATCGCCGTGCTCGCCCAGTCGCTCGAGTGCGATACGGCTTCGACGAGTTTTCCGACCGCGAGATCGTTGTCGGCGACCATCGCGGCCGGTGTATCGCTGCCGGGGCGCGTGCCGGCCGTATGGTCGCGCGGGAACCGCACGATCTCGAGCTGCGGCAGCGTGTGCGTCGTTTCGTAGGCGTCGAACTCGCGCTTCCACTCGGCGAAGCGGTCGACGTCGGGGACCGCCATGTCGAAGGTGGCGTAGTTGCGGTCGGTGCGCGGCCGCAGCACGTCGCTGGAGACCGAGACCGGAGTCGGCGCGCTCGGACCCGCGGTGACGAACTCGCCGTAGTTGCGCAGCGAAACGCCGTGCCCGGCGGCGTCGTCCCACAGGTACCCGCCGTGCGGCACCGCTGCTTCGGCCGCGTCTTCGAAGTCGTAGAACGGCCGCCGCCCAGCGTAGTTCTGCGGCCACATCTTCTCAAGATAATCGTTGGCGAACGCCGCCGTCGACCAGCTGTGACCGTCGGCGCTCACGTGCGCGTTCTCAAAAAAGCGGTCGAAGACGCCGAAGCGCTGCGCGATCGCGTGCTGATTCGGGGTCACGTGCTCGCCGAAGAGGACCAGCGACGGGTCCCCGTCGGCGGCGCCGATATCCCCCAGCACTTCGTCGTACGAGCGGTTCTCCTTGATCACGTAGATGACGTGCCGGATCGGCCCGTCCTCACGCACCACCGGATTCGCCGGCACTGCTTCGTGCTGGGCGAGATCGAGCACGTCGGCAAGGCCGGCGCGCAGCGCACGGTCGTCCGGGATCGCGATGCGGCGTATTGAGCCAGCCAGGTTGTCGGCGATGTAGTCGGTGTCGCTGCCGGGGCGAAAGCGCGGATTGGCATGGCTCGACTCACCTTTGCCGTCGGCAATGTACAAGACGCCGTGGGCGCGGTCGACAGCCACCGCGGTCGGATACCAGCCGGTGGGGATCGCGCCCAACGGGGTCAAGTCGCCCCGGCCGACACGAAAGACCGCAATCGCGTTCGCCGCACCGCACGAGACGTAGAGCCGGTCACCGTCGAGCGCCAGTGCGTTCGGCGACGTGCCGACAGCATCGGTGCGCGCAAAGGGAATCTGCACGCGCGCCACGACCTGGTGCGAACCGATGTCGACGACGGCGACGTCGTCGTCGTCGCTGTCCGCGACGAAGAGGTCACGCTCGTTCGCCGCGAGTGCGTCGGGGTGCAGACCGACCGGGATCCGCGCGACGCCGACAGGTGAGAGCGGCTGCGTGCCGTCCCCGGTTATGACGGTATTGTATGTCAAGTACGCGACGTCGACGAACGAGGCTCCGCGTTCCGCGACGAAGAGAAAAAATCCGTCGGGTGAAAACTCGAGGGCGCTCGGGTGGCTGCCGACGGTGAAGCTTCGAAGGACCTCGTCGTTTTGGCCGACGAGCAGGACCCGATTTCCCAGATCGCCGGCGACGGCCAGCAGACCGCGGCGGCTGCGGGCGAGCGCGACCGGGAAGAAAGGCTGCGGCAGCGAGACGTCGTGGTCGACCTTGCCGGTATCGGTGTCGATGTGCGCGATCTGCTCTTGAAACGTGCCCGCGATGCTGACCCAAACGCCGTCGCCGTCGGGGTCGCGCAGCGGAACGCCGAAGGCGCCGCTCAAGGGCACGCTGCGAATCTCGCGCAGCGTCGCGGCGTCGAGGACGCGCAGCGCGGGCTTGCGATGGCCGGCCTCGAGTTCGATGACCCGCAGGCCGTCGCGCGAGATGACGATTCCCTCGGGCAGGGTGCCGACTACCGCGACCGGACCTTCGGGACCGCGAATGCGCCAGCCGGTCGGGAGCGTCATGATGCCCGGCGCCGCAAGCACGCCTGGGCCCCCGACGGCCACGGCCAGCAAGCCCGCGACGACGATCCGTTTCACGTGCATTCCCCCGAAGTCCGAAGCAGTCTTATGCGACGCGGGCCAGCGGCGCGCGGTCCGGCGCGTGCGCGAGCATCCACACCACGCGCGGGCCTAGACCCGTGACCAGCGCCGCCGTCGTAACGAAGAACGTCGGATGAACGAACGCGAGATCGCCGTGCGGAATCGCGCGACAGCCGACGTTCGTCCAGGCCATCGCCATGGCGAAGATCCCGTAGCCGAGCTGCAGCCGCTGCTTCGGATCGACGGCGGACCCGAAGAACGAGCGGCGCTGCGCGGGCAACTGCCACCACAGCATCGGTACGGCGAGCGCGAGACAGAGCGCACCGGTGCCCAGACCCCACCCCAGGTCGAAGGCGCGCGAGCCTTCCATCCACGCCCAGTCCATCGCCGAGCGCACGTTCCGCCGGAGGCGTGCGCGTCCCCGCCGGGCGAGCGGTTATGCGTGCAGGACGGCACCCAGCGCCGCGGCGCCGAGCACGACGATCCAGGGCGCGACGCGCAGGCCGGCGATCAACCCGAACGCGGCGAGCGCGATCAGCACGCGCAGCCACGAGGTCCCCAGTGACGGCAGGATCGGGTTGACGAACACGGCGCCCAGCAGCCCGACGACGCTCGCGTTCGCGCCGCGCAGTGCCGGCCCGGCGTGCGGTGCGGCAGCGAGACGATTCCAGATCGGCGCGAGTGCGAAGATCAAGGCGAACGACGGTGCGAAGATCAGGACCGTCGCGACCAGCGCGCCGAACGCGGCGTGCAGCGGCGAGCTGTTGGTATAGCCGACGAACGACGCGAAACTGAACAGCGGCCCCGGCATGGCCTGTGCGGCGCCGTACCCGGCGAAGAACATCCGCTCGTCGATCAGCCGGTCGCGAACGAGGGTCTGCAGCAGCGGCAGCACGACGTGTCCGCCGCCGAAGACCAACGCGCCGGCGCGCACGAGGGTGCCCAGCAGTTCGGTCATCGCGGAGCGCGGCAGCAGGGTGATCCCGAGCAGCGCGCAGGCAACGATCCCGCTCGCGACCGCGAACGGCGGCGCGATGCGCAACGCGAGCTGCTGCGGTTCGGCCGGCGTCGACGCGCGCCGGATCACCAGGGCCCCGGCCAGCGCGCCGGCTGCGATCGGCAGCCATTGGAATCCCGGCAGCGGCTGCAGCGCGAGGGTGAGAAGGCCGCTCCCGACCGCGATGCCCGCCGTCGTGACGTCGGTACAGAGCGAACGGGCGAGCCCGATTACCGCGCTCGCAACGACCGCCGCCGCCGCCGAGAACAGCCCGGCGAGCAGGCCCGCGAACCATGGCGGGTCGGTCCCGCCGAGGGCGGCCAGCCCCGCGGCGATGCAGGCCATCAGGACCGCGGACGGCGCGGTGAACCCGAACCAAGCCAGAAACGCCCCGGCGGGCCCGGCCCGTGAGAACCCGATCAGCATCCCGACCTGACTCGATGTGGGCCCGGGCAGAATCGAGCAGAACGCGACGATGCGCGCGTACGCGGCGTCGTCGAGCCAGCCGCGTTCGGCGACCAGCGTGCGCCGAAAATACTGCAAGTGAGCAATCGGACCGCCGAACGACGTGCAACCGAGCCGGAGGAACGTCGTCAGCACCTCGCGCACGTCGCTTGGTACAACCGGAGGACCGCCAATCCATGCAGCTCGCTGACCTGACCGTCTACCACGACGGACGCTTCTCGCGCTACGACGACGCGAAAGTCGGTCTGCTCACGCACGGACTGCAGTATGGTACCGGCTGCTTCGAAGGTGTGCGCGGGTTTTGGAGCGCGCGCGAGGAGGAACTCTACCTGCTCGAAGTCGGTGCCCACTACGCGCGGCTGGCCGAGTCCGCGCGCATCCTGATGATGGCGCTCCCGCACACGACGGCGGAATTGTGCGAGCTGAGCGTCGAGCTGTGCGTGCGCAACGGTTTCCGAACCGACGTCTACCTGCGCCCGTTCGCGTACAAGGCCAACGAGGATATCGGCGTCCGGCTGCACGGCGTGCGCGATGCCTTCGGCCTGGTCGCAATCCCCTTCGAGCGCTATTTCGAAAGCGACCGCGGATTACGCGCCGGCGTGAGCTCGTGGCGGCGCATCGACGACACGATGGCGCCGGCGCGCGGGAAAATTACCGGCATCTACGTCAACAGCGCGCTGGCGAAGAGCGAAGCCGTGCTCAACGGCTTCGACGAAGCGATCATGCTGACGGCCGACGGACACGTCAGCGAGGGTTCGGCCGAGAACATCTTCATGGTGCGGCGCGGCGTGCTCTATACGCCCGATCCCTCGCAGAATATCCTCGAGGGGGTGACGCGCCGCGCGATCATGACGCTGGCCCGGGAAGAGCTCGGGCTGACCGTCGTCGAGCGCGCGATCGATCGCAGCGAGCTGATGGTCGCCGACGAGCTGTTCATCACCGGCAGCGCGGCCGGCATCCAGTGGATCAGCTCGCTCGATCATCGGCCGATCGGCGACGGCGAACGCGGCCCCATTTCGTCGCGCTTAGTCGACCTCTACGACGGCGCGGTGCGCGGCACGCTGCCGCGCTATCGCCACTGGCTAACCGCGGTCTACGCGGCGCGGCGGGTCGCGACCGGCTGATACCCGGCGGCGCTAGGGCGGCGCGGCGGGGGCCGGGGCGATCGTCGCGACCGGTGCCGGCTCCGAATCGGGCGCGGCGCTCTCGGCCTGCGGGTTCGCCCACATCTGCTGATCGGGCGTTTCGAGCGGCGGCGACGTGCTCGCCGTGCCGAGGCTGAAGGGGGGATAGCCGCTCTCCTCGCGCCACGATGCGAAGCGTCCGATCGCGTCGTACGCCATCCGCGAAACGCCGCGGATGAAGCGCCGGCCGGCGTCGAGCGTCGACAGATCGGTCGTCATCACGGCGA
>PMOG01000268.1 GCA_003161555.1 Vulcanimicrobiota bacterium
AACGCGATCTGGGAAGGCTCCGGAAACGTGAACGCGCTCGATCTCCTGCGGGCGTTGACCAAGAACCCCGAGACGAGCGCCGCATATTTCGAAGAACTCGATCGCGCGAGCGGGGCGAACCGCCTCTTCGATGCGGCAGTCGCGTCGCTGCGCGAGGCCTTCGCCGCCAACGAAACGGTGCGCGTGGCCGATGCGCGCCGCACGGTCGAGCGCATGGCCCTCGCCTTGCAAGCCGCACTGCTCGTCCGCCATGCACCGCCAAGCGTCAGCGACGCGTTCGTTGCAGCGCGGCTGGGTCCCGACCGGGCACATGGGTTCGGAACGCTGCCGCAGGGAGCCGATCCGGGCACCATCCTCGACCGCGCCTGGCCGAGATAGGGTACGATACCGGTATGAAGATGAGAGCGATCAGCGCCGCGGCCGTCCTCCTGCTCGCGGCCGCGCCCGGTTGGGGCGTCGCGAACGCCGCAAACCCGCCGCAGTCGGCGACGGTGTCGCCGCAGTCGGCACGCGCCGCGCAAGATGCGACCCAGGCTGCGCGTCAGGTGACGTTCAGCATCGCGCGCCATGGCCAGGGCACGGTTCGCCTGTACACGATCGGCCGCACGCGCACGCGCGTCGTGATCAGCATTCCGCAGGGCGGGAAGTACAGCGTCCACATGTACCCCGGCAGTGAATGCAGCACCAATCGCATGATGGCGGCGTCGGCCGTGGCGCTGACCCCAATGAACACCGCCGTGGCCAATGGGCAGGCATCGCAGGCGATCGTGGCGCTCCCGATCGAAAAGATCTCGAACAACTACGTCGTCGACGTGCGCAACGCCACCGACAAAGCCGGCGTCATCGCCGCCTGCGCCCACCCCTAACCCGCGCCGTCGCCCGGCGACTATTCCGGCGCCGTCACTCCCACATGATTTGGTGGACGTAGCACCACTTCCAGTCCTCGCCGGGCTGAAACGATGACATGACCGGATGTTGGGTCGCATGGAAGTGCTTCGTCGCGTGCTTNNGTGGCGTGGAAATGTTTGGTGGCGTGCTTGTTCTTCGAGGAGTCGCAGCAGCCGACGTGACCGCAGGTGTCGCACAGGCGGAGATGCACCCAGCCCTCGCCGATAGCGAGGCATTCCTCGCAGCCCTGCGGCGTCCGCGGAGCGTGATGGTGCAAGCTGCGCGCGTGCACGCAGGATCCTTCGTTCATCCTAATCTCCTCCCGGAACCTGCGGAACGTCCCAGAGTACGAGCTCCGCGCTCCCGGTGACCTCAAGATCGCGCACGCTGGCCAGGCGCACCGCATCGCCGGTGCCCAGTTGCGCGCCGTTCGCCGTTACGCTACCGTCGGCGACGAACAGAAAGCCGAAGCGGCCCGGCGCGAAATCGTAGCGCAGCGACGCGCCCTCGAGCCGCGCGACGCGCACGGTGGCATCCTGCCGCAGCGTCACCGGCACCGCAACGCCCGATTCGCCGCTGGCGACGGCGAGCCAACGGTCGCGGCGTTCGCCTTGCGCGAAGTCGTGCTGCCCGTAGCCGGGCGTTCCGCCGCGCTCCCGCGGCAGCACCCACATCTGCACGAAATGCACGTCGGCCGCCGGCGAGTGATTGAACTCACTGTGGCTCACGCCCGTGCCCGCGCTGACGTACTGAATTCCGCCGGGCGAGACGATCCCGTGATGGCCGAGCGAGTCACGGTGTTCGAGTTCGCCCCGCAGGACGTAGGTGACGATCTCCATGTCGCGATGCGGGTGGGTCGGGAATCCCCCTGCGGGCGCAACCGTGTCGTCGTTGAAGACGCGCAGCGCACCCCAGTTCACATTGGCCGGATCGACGTACTCGCCGAAGCTGAACGAGTGGCACGTCTTGAGCCACCCGAAATCGAAGCAGGCCCGCTCGCCGGCACGCTGGATTGCGAAGGTGGGCTCGGTGTACGTCGGCATGCACCGGCTCAAACCGCGCCCGGGCAAGGCAGGTTCCAGGCCGGACGCGCCGCAGTGCGTAACGAGCGTACCAAGAATCCCGTTGCGAGCCGCCGAACGGCCGCACGGACGCTAATTGCGGCTGACCGCCTCGGTTGCGGCACATGGAGGGCTCGAAAGTATGCGTCGTTCGGGAGTTTGCCTGCCGTCTTGGCGTGCCTGGGCGCGCTGCATTGCGGCCGGTTCGGCTCTCGGCTTGACCTTCGTCGCGTGCGCACCGAAGGCGGACCAAGACGCCAAGACGGTCGTGCAGCCGATCCCGACGATGGGGCATCCCTACTTCGAGCTCAAGTACCGGCCGGCCAGCACCGCCCGGGTCGACTCGCCCGACGCTGCCTGGAATGCCGACACGCAAGACACGTGCTATGCGAACGGGGTCTGCGCCGTGCAGGGCGTGGGGAGCACGCCCTCGTGGGGACTGGCGCTGCACTGCCAGGGTGACACGACCTGCGAACAGTCGACCTATCGCATCGTCACCGTCTCGCCGCCGAGCGGCGTGAAGATCACCTTCGATCCGCCGACCGTCGCCGACGGTCAAACGGCGTGGTCAACGATTGCGGTCGACGCCGGCGTCCCGGCCGGCATCGTCACCGTGAAGTACGCGACGCAGCTCGCCAGCGGTCCCGGCACGGGCTGGACGATCGGCCGCATCAACACGCAAGTCCTGTGCGGAATCAAGCAGAACACGTGCCCGCGCGTCGACGCGCGCGATACGTTCGTCGCCGGATCGCCGATTGTCAGCGGCAACCCGCCGCCGAAGCGCACCAGCATGATCGGGCGTGAATCGAACTTCGTCTTGCGGCCGGCCGGCGGCGCCGGCACCTATCGCCTCTCGAACGTCTCGTGGGATCCCTCGGGATGGACCTATCGTCCCTACCAACTGACCGGCACGCTGCCGTCGTCGCTGAGTTTCACCGACCTGCACGGTCCGGTCCTCAATCTGTTCTGGGCGAGCCCCGGCGACCAGCACGTCATCGCCAACGCAACGCTGGTGCGTTCGGACAATCAGGAAATCTCGCACGCCACGACCCAGATCGACTACAATCTCTTGCTTCCGCTGGCGACGATCACCGTGCCCGCACACCCCGACCGCATCCGCGTCGGCCCGCGCTCGGACGCGCCCGGCCAGTTTCTGCGCTGGGGCAACAACGCAAGAAATGCGGCGGGCGTCGACTTCCACTATCGCGTGACGAACGATCGCGGCTATCCGGGCATGATTTCGATGACGCAGACGGTGTCGGGCGCGATCGCCTATACGCCGAACGTCGGCCCCGGCTACGGACAGAATGCGACCAATCAACTCGACGGGCCGGTATTCTACCGGAAGCCGGCCTCGACGCACGCAGCCTTCGGTCCCGCGGCCTACGATGCGCCGGCGGTCGGGCTTCGGAACACCGACACCGCGGTCAACATCAACGAGACGTTTTCGTCGTTCTTCATGTACAAGCCCAACCTGCACGGCGATTGGGTCACGCTGAAGAAAGCCACCTGGACCTGGACGGCCGGCGCGACGCTCAACCCTGCGAACAATCGCTGGTGCGTCAACGGGTCGAACGCGTGCCCGGGCGAGACGCCGGCATTGGCTGCGGTCACGAGCCTCGAAGGTTCGATCGACTTCCCCGTATGGTCGGGCGTGTTCAACACCGGACTCCCGCCCGCGCCGCCCGGCCATCCCTACACGTCGGTGTCGATGCACCCCTAGCATCACAGCGTCACCTCGCCGCGGGCGATGAGGCGCCCGATCAGCAGGTGATAGTAGAGCATCCCCTGCTGCGGCACGAGCGCGGCGATCACCGGTTCGGCTTCGATCGTCGGGTCACCGGAGAGCGTGCGCAGCGACGCCGTAGCGCCCGAATCGTTCATCGGAAAGACGTCGAGGCGGCCGAAGCCGCGCAGCGCGATCACCGCGGCCGTCCACGGGCCGATCCCTTTGTGCGCGACGAGCGCCGCGACCAGTTCGGGCGTCTCCAGCTCCACCAGGCCTTCTTCGACCAGCGTCGCTTCGACGATCGCTAAGGCCACCGCTTTGAGCGCGTTGATCTTGTTGATCGAGAGCCCCAGGTCGCGCAGTTCGAGCGGATCGGCGTCGAGCAGCATGCGCGCGGCGGGAAACGGAAAGAGGCGCACGCCGCCCACCGGGCGCGCTACGGCATAGCGCTCGATGACGCGACGCAGAATGGCACCAGCCGCATGGATCGAGATCTGCTGGTAGACGACCGCGTTGACGACGGTCTCCCACAGCGTCGGATAACGCGGCGGTTTGACGCCGCGCGCGCTCTCGGCGAGCAGGTTCAGCCACGCGACCGTGCGCGCGCCGGCGTAGAACGGTTCCAGATCGACGTCCGTGCCGAGCATACGCCGGACGAGGGCCTCGGGATCGAATCGCGCGGCCTGCGGCCCCTCGAGCCGTACCGCCAGGGCGCCGGACTCCGGTTGGGTCACCGAAAGCAGCGTCGGTTCATCGGGATCGCCGATCAGGCGGCGGTAGGTCGCGCCGTCGAAGACGTCGACCACGTTGGTCGACAGGCGGCGCATCACCGTCGCGGAGAGATCGAGCCGATAGGGCGTGCGCGCGGGGACGAACGCTTCGCGGACGGAACCGCCTAGCGGTGTATCTTGCGACGTACGCACGTTATTGGCGCATCAACCTGCTCACCATGCTGGAGTATCGGGCGAACTTCCTCATGTGGGGCGCCTTTACTGCCGTCTACCACGCGACTGCGATCGTCGCGCTGTGGGTGACGCTGCAGAACTTTCCGTCGATCAACGGCTGGGACTTCCGGCAGACGGCCTTCATGTACGGCCTTTGGATGCTCGGGCACGGCCTGCACAACACGTTCTTCTACACGGTCGGCGACGTGCCGACGTTCGTGCGCGAAGGGCGCTTCGACCGCTTCCTCGTACGCCCGCTCGACCCGCTCTTTCAGGCCCTGACGACGCCGCAGCAGATTTGGCCCGACGAACTGCTGCTGGCGGTGATCTACTTCTCGGTCGTCACCATCTACGCGGGCGTGCACGTCGACGCGATCTTCCTCCTCTACGTCCCGCTGGTGGCGATCGGGGGCGCGCTGATCGACTTCGGCATCAACTTGGCCATCGCGACCGCATCGTTCTGGTTCACGCGCGTCGACTCGCTGCGCTGGGTGTTCATGTCGCTGGAGCAAGAGTTCTCGCGCTATCCGATCTCGATCTATCAGCGCGGCGTGCGCCTCGTGCTGACCTTCGTGCTCCCGTTCGCATTCATGAATTACTTCCCGGCGACGTACCTGCTGCACAAAACGGAGACCGGGCTCAACTTGAATCCCGCCGTCGGCCTGCTGACCCCCGTCGTCGGCCTCGTCTGCGGCGCCCTCGGCTACGCCTTCTGGCGCATCGGGATCGACCGCTATCAGGGCACCGGGAGCTAGCCGCGCGCCCAAGAAGACTGCCGCGTCCATGAGTTGGCTGACGGCAACCTACTTGATCGACGCGCAGGCCGATGAAATCGAAGCCCGCGCGCAGGCGTTGGCACTGGAGCAGAGCGTCGAATGCCCGCTGGAGGCGATCGGCGACCGGCGCGTTCTCGACGAGATCGTCGCGCGCGTGGATGCGATCGTGCCGGTCGCGCCGGGGCGCTACCGCGTCGATGTGAAGATCGCCGTCGAGACGACCGGCGGCGAGCCGGCGCAGTTCATGAACATGATCTTCGGCAACTGCTCGCTCTGGGAGTTCGTGCGGCTGGTCGACCTCAAACTTCCGGCCGAACTCGCGGCACGTTTTCCCGGACCGACCCACGGCATCCCCGGGATCCGAACGCTTCTCGGTGCGAGCGAGCGCGCGCTGACGAGTACCGCCCTCAAACCGCAAGGCGTTCCGGTCGCAGAGCTCGCGCGGCTGTGCGAGATCTTCGCGCGCGGCGGCGTCGACATCATCAAGGATGATCACGGAATCGCCGATCAGCCGTACTCGCCGTTCGTCGACCGCCTGCACGCCTGTCAGCGCGTCGTGCATGAGGTGACGCAGAAGACGGGCCGGCCGGTCTTCTACGCCCCGAACCTGACCGGCACGCCGCGCGTCCTTCGCGAGCGAGCGCAGATCGCGCGCAGCGCGGGCATCCGGGTCGTCTTGATCGCGCCGATGCTGGTCGGAATTCCGGCCTTCGTCGAGCTGGTCGAAGACTTTCCGGAGTTCGTGTACCTGGCCCACCCGGCCGGCGGCGGCGGCCGGATCGATCCGGTGCTCCTGTTCGGCAGCCTGTTTCGGTTGTTCGGTGCCGACGCCGTCATCTTCACCAACTACGGCGGCCGTTTCGCCTACCCGCCCGAGGCGTGTAAGGCGCTTGCGTCAGCGGCCCGCAAGCCCTGGGATCTGCTGCGGCCGGCGCTGCCGGTTCCGGCCGGGGGCATGCTGCTCGAACGCGTCGACGAGCTGCTCGACTTCTACGGCAAGGATACGATGCTCCTGATCGGCGGCAACCTGCTGGTCGCGCGCGACGCGCTCTTGGAGCGAACGCGCGAGTACGTCGCGAAGGTAGTCCATCATGGATCTGCAGGAATCGGCGTACACGCGTAGCTTTCGGCCCGACGACGAAGCGTTCGGCTGGGACGGCGTCGAGGTGCTGGCCTACAAAGTAGACGGCAGCGCGCCGTTCCGCGCGGTCACGCGCCAAGTGCTGTTCGAGGAAGCCGAGCACGGCTGTCAGCTGCGCTATTTCGAAGTCTCGCCGGGCGGCCACACAACCCTCGAACGCCACCAGCACGTCCACGCGGTGTTGATCCTGCGTGGCCGCGGCAGCGTGCTGATCGGAAGCGAGGTACGCGAAATCGGCGAGCACGATCTGTGCAGCGTGCCGCCGCTGACGTGGCACCAGTTCCGCGCCGCCGACGATGCGCCGCTCGGTTTCTTGTGCTTAGTGTCATCGGAACGCGACCGCCCGCAGCTTCCCAGCGACGAGGACCTGGCTGCGCTGCGCGCCGATCCGGCGATGGCGCAAGCGATTCGCACCTAGCGCGCGTTGAGCGCGATTCGGTTCGCCGCGCCCGGTGACGCAGAGCAGATCGCAGCGATCTACGCGCCGTTCGTGCTTCACACGCCGGTCTCGTTCGAAGAGACGCCGCCCGACGCCGACGAGATTCGGGCCCGGATGGCGCGCCTGCGCGGACGCTGGCCCTGGCTGGTTGCAGCGGACGCGGACCGCGTGCTCGGTTACGCGTACGCGAGCGAACACCGCGCACGTCCGGCGTACCGCTGGGCCGTCGATACGACCGTTTACGTCGACGAGCACGCACGCAGGGGCGGGATCGGGAGGTCGCTGTACCGCGAGTTGTTGCGCATTTTGACGCGCCAGGGGTTCTGTGCCGCCTACGCCGGGATCGCGCTCCCCAACGACGCGAGCGTCGGGCTGCACACGGCCGTCGGCTTTGAATTCGTCGCCGTCTATCCGGCTGTCGGGTTTAAGCTCGGCCGCTGGCACGACGTCTCCTGGTGGCGCCGCGCGCTCAACGAACCCAGCGGCCTCCCGGTCGACCCCGCGCCGCTCGAGGGCATCCCGCCGTCGGGCGATTGACCGGCGCGGTCACGCCGTTTCGGTTTCGCCGCTCAGCGCGTGGAAGAGCGCGCCCGCGTCGCGCGAGACTTCGGCGACGCCGGCAGGGCGAAGGTGGCGCACGAACCAGTTGGCGATCGCGCGCAGGCGCAGCACGCGGCTGCGCGGCTTGCCGCTGCGCGAGAGTTCGTGCCCGGTGTCGGCGAAGCGGACGAACTCGGTTTCGGTGCGGCCGAGCCGGCGCAGGATCGTGAACAGCTGCTCGCCCTGATCGATCGGGCA
>PMOG01000046.1 GCA_003161555.1 Vulcanimicrobiota bacterium
CGCCGGCGACGGCGGCGCCGAACGGCGCGAACCCGACCGCCCGGAGGGGCCCCGACACGCTGCGCGCGCGGGTATCGATCGCCGCTACCGTGGCGGCCGCTTCGTTGACGACGTAGGCGCGGCGGCCGTCATGACTGACGATCAGCGTCCCGGGTGATGCGTGGCCCAAGCTCACGAGCGCCGGATCGATTGGGCTCGGTATCGCGATCGTGTGGCGCCGGTCGGGGACGAGCCGGCCGGTCGCGTCGAGCGTGAAAGCGTAGACCGCATTGGTCGGTCCGCCGGCCGCGAGAACCAGCGTGCGCGACGGCGCGGCGGGATCGGTCAGCGCCGCGACGCCCAGCCAAAACGTTTCGCCCGGAGCTTGATAGCGATCGATCACGCGCATCGTCACCGTGTCGACGACCGCCAGCGCGAAGCCGCCGCTAATCGACGGATCGACCAGCGAGTGCAGGGCTGGGTGGCCGGCATCGCCGCAGGTGACGATCGCGAAGCGTCCGTCGGGCGTGAGCGCGACGCCGAGCGCGTCGATGCCGGTCACGACGTTCTCGCCGGCCGGCGTCACCAAACGACCCGAGGGCAGGACGGCATCGAACGTCGCGCCGCGCAGATGTCCGGCCGGCATGCCGCCCGCCGGCGCGGCATAGCTCACGGGCGCGGCCCGGTTTGCGGGCGCCGCCACGGCGAGGGACGGCAGCACGAAGAGGGCGGCGGCGAGGACAAGGCGCGTACGGGTCACCAAGCACCCTTCGCGCCGGCGGCGGCGAATCGCCGCCTGTACCGTCGGCCGACCCAGGGCTCAGCGCTCGTCGAGACGATAACCGATGCCGCGGACGCTGCTGATCGCCAGCGTCGCGACGACTTCGTTCAGCTTCTTGCGCAGCGCGGCAACGTGTACGTCGACCACGCGCGTGGGGACGCCCGAAACGTCGTTCCACACCCGCTCGAGAATCTGCGCGCGTGTCAGCAGCTTGCCGACGTTCTCGGCCAGGTACCACAGCAGCCGGAACTCGAGCGCCGTGAGGGTCACGCTCTTGCCGCCGTTCTCGAGCGTGTGAAAGTCGCGCACCAGCGTGGCGCCTCCGACACCGAGGCGGCCTTCCTGCTCGGTCTTGCGCGAACGCTCGCGGCGGCGCAAGAACGATTGCACCCGGGCGACGAGTTCGTTACCGGAAAACGGTTTACGGATGTAGTCGTCCGCACCCAGACCGAGCCCGCGCAACACGTCGTTCTCGCTCGAGTGCGCGCTGACCATCAGGATGAACGCGTCGGACGAGTTCGCCAGCGACGTGCAGACGTCGAGGCCCGAGATGTCGGGGAGCTCGACGTCGAGCAGCACGACGGCCGGCTTGAACGCCGGCTCCGTCTCCAGGCCGGCGGCTCCCGTCGTCGCCACCTTCACTTCGTATCCCGCGCGTTCGAGGATCATCTTCTCGAACGTCGCGACGTCGGCGTCATCTTCGACGATTAGAACTCGATCAGCCACTTATCGCGCACCCACCGGCACGGCAACTTCCTCCTCGAGCATGAGGAGTTCGCGCCGTGCGACACCCTCTTCGAGCGCGGCCTGCATCACGGCCTGCGCGACCGCGTCGACGACGCGGGTGTCGAACACGCTGGGGATGATGTATTCCGCGCTGCGCTCGTCGCCGACGATGCCGGCGATCGCACCGGCCGCGGCCAGCTTCATCGATTCGGTGATCCGCCGGGCGCGGCAGTCCAGCGCACCGCGGAATATCCCGGGGAAGGCCAGCAGGTTGTTGATTTGATTCGGGAAGTCGCTGCGGCCGGTGCCGATGACCGCGGCGTAGGGGGCGGCCTGGTCCGGCATCACTTCGGGGGTTGGGTTCGCCATCGCGAAGATGATCGGATCGCGGGCCATCGTCGCGATCCATTCCGGCTGCAGGATCCCCGGCGCGCTGACGCCGACGAAGACGTCGGCACCGCGCAGGACGTCCTGCAGCGACCCGCGCCGGTTGTCCCGGTTCGTGTGCTGCGCCAGCCAGGTCCAGTGGGTGTTGTCGTAGCGGTCCGCGCGGTTCAGCGCGCCGTCACGGTCGACCGCCACCACGTCGCGGACGCCGGCCGCGAGCAGCATCTTGATCGTCGCCGTCCCCGCGGCTCCGCTGCCGGTGAGAACGACGGTCAGGTCTTCGATCCGCTTGTTGACGACCGCAGCCGCATTCATGAGCGCAGCCAGGATCACGACGGCGGTACCGTGCTGATCGTCGTGCATCACCGGAATATCGAGTTCTTCCACCAAGCGCCGTTCGATCTCGAAGCAGCGCGGCGAGCTGATGTCCTCCAGATTGATCCCGCCGAAAATGGGTGCGATCCGTTTTGCGGTCTCGACGATGGCGTCGACGTCTTTGGTGTCGAGGCAGATCGGGAAGGCATCGATGTCGGCAAACTGCTTGAAGAGCATGCATTTGCCTTCCATTACCGGCGCCGCGCCGTATGGACCGATGTCACCCAAGCCGAGGACAGCCGTCCCATCGGTGAGCACGCAGACGGTGTTGCGCTTGATCGTCAGCGCGTACGCTTTGACCGGGTCCTTCGCGATTGCGCTGGAGACGCGAGCGACGCCCGGCGTGTAGACGGTCGAGAGGTCTTGGCGTGTTTTGACCGGCCGGGTAATGCCGGTGCGGATCTTCCCGCCGAGGTGGGCGAGGAAGGTCGAGTCCGAAACGCTGATGATGCGCACGCCCTCGAGTTTCTCGATCGCGCTGCGCACCGCGTCGCCGACCGCCTCGCTGGGAACGTCGACGGTGACGTCACGGACGATCGTCGTCTTGCCGACGGTGCGCGTGTCGACGGCGCCGACCATCCCGCCCGCGTCCCCGATCGTCGACGCCAGGAGGCCGAACGAACCGCTGGTGTTCGGGGTCTCCAAACGCATGACGAGTTGGGTGCCGATCGAGGGGGCATTGGCCATTACCTCACCGTACGGTACCGCTGAACACGTGTCCTACGCTGCGTGCCTGCCGACTTGCCCGGCGTCCCAGACCAGCGGTCGACCGTCGACGGCACGGTCGCTTCCGGGGCATGCTGGGCCATGACCCCGCTCACGGCCGCCGAAGCCGCGGCACTGCTGATGCTCGCGGTCGTCGCGGCCGCCTCCGGGAGCGCATTGCGGCGCCGGCGGGAAACGCTCGAGGCGGCGGGCGTCGCCGCGGCCGGCGCGCTGGCCGCGATCTTCGGGACCGACGGCGTGCTGTGGGCCGTCGCGCTCGTGTTGGGTTTGGCGGCGTGCCTGCGCTACGGCCACGCGCTCGTCTCGGCGAGCCGCGAGCGTCCGACTCGGTTGTGGGCGGCATTGGAACGCGAGAACGCGGCCCGCGGACGCTTCTTCCCGCGCACGCTGATCGAGCGGCTGCCGAAGCTGAAACTGATCACCATCGTCGGCATGAGCCTGACGAACCTGGACATGGCCGCGGCCAGCGAACGCGGCGTCCTTGTGGTCCACCCGGACTTCGCCAACCCGAGATTCGCCGCCGCCGGCGCCGCGACCCCGGAACTGGCGTGGGGATTGATGATCGCGACGGTGCGCAACCTGGCCGAAGAACATCGGCGCATGCGCGAGGGCGGATGGCAGGCCACCACGGGTCTGGTCCTCGCCGGCAAGACGCTCGGCCTTCTCGGTCTCGGCCGGATCGGCAAGCGCATGGCCCACTACGCCAAGGCGTTCGGGATGGAGGTCATCGCCTGGAGCCAGAA
>PMOG01000019.1 GCA_003161555.1 Vulcanimicrobiota bacterium
GTGCGATGTGACGGGCTCTTCTGTTGTCTTGGTGCCCAGGAAGGGACTCGAACCCCCATGACCTTGCGATCACGAATACCTGAAACTAGCGCGTCTACCAATTCCGCCACCTGGGCGCGGACCGACCTCGGTTCAGCCCTCCCCGGTGGCGGACCTGCGGGCTGCAGCGCCGAGGTGAACGCGCAGCCACAGTACGGGGGCGACGCCGGCCAGAGCGAGCGCGGAGGTCACGCCCCAGGCGACATGGAGTGACGACGCGTCGGCGAGCGCTCCGAACGCGGTCGGCGCGACCGCCGAGGCTGCGAAGATCGCCGTGAGCCCGAGGCCCAGGGCGCTGGCAGCGCGCTCGGCGCCCCCGACTTCGGCCAGCGCGGTCGCGAACAATCCATTCCAGCCCGCGCCGCTGCAGCCAAGCAGCGCGCTAGCGATGAAGAGCGGCACGACCTCGCCGCGCTGCAGCAGCGCTAAGCCGCCCATCGCGCACGCAGCGACGATCGAAATCGCGGCCAGCGGGACCAGCCGTTCGCCGCCGAGGAGCCGGTCACTGACGTATCCCCATCCAAGCCGCGCTATGGTGGCAGCTGCGTGTGCCGACGCAAACGCCAGGGCTGCGACCTGCGCCGACGTTCCGACCACCGTCACCGCCGTGATCGTCACGAACGCGTTCATCGCCAGCTGCGCGGCGACCAGGATCATGCAGGTCGAGGTGACGGCGAGCAGGCGCGGATCGCGCACCAGCACGCGCATCCCGCGCGCCACCGACGCCAGCGTCATGCTCGGCGCGCTGACTTCGCGCGCTTCGCGATACCCGAAGTACGCGATCACGCTCGGCACCGCGACGAGAACGGCGGCGAAGAAGAAGGCGCCGCGCAAGCCCGCAAACGACGCGACCACCGGCAGCGAGAGCGCGCCGATCAGGCCGCCCAGCGGTACGCCGGTCTGCCGGATTCCCATCGCGACGCCGCGGTCGCGATCGAACCACGCCAGGATCGCGCGGCCGCCCGCCGGCGTCGAAGCCGCATACCCGGCGCCGAAGAGCACCATCGTCGCGACCAGCCACGGATATGCCGGCACCAGCGGCGCGAGCACCAGCGCCAGCGTCATCACCGCGCCCGCCGCGAGTACCATCACCCGTTCGCCCCAACGGTCGGTCAGCACGCCGGAGATCCCCGTGCAGCACATCGCGCCGACGAACATCGCGGTGAACACGACACCGAGCTGCGCTTTCGAGAGCGCGAAGGTCTCGACCAAATGCGGCGAGAGCGCGCCCAATGCTTGCTGGACGACCGACGCGCCGGCTTGGGCGGCCGTCATCAGCGCAAGCACGCGCCAGCGTCCGCTCATGCGCGCTGAACGAGCGCGATACCGGCCGCGATCGCTGCCAGGCCGCCGAGATCGCGCAGGCTGACCGGTTCGCGCAGCAGCAGCGCCGAGAACGCCAAGCCGAAGACCGGGGTCAAGAAGTAGTACGCCGTCACACGCGACGCCTCACCGTGCGTCAGCAGCCAGAACCACAGCAGCGAGGCGCCGACCGACATCACCAGCACCACGTACCAGAACGAAACGATGAATTGCCAGGTCCACGTCGCGTGCGGCGCACCTTCGAACACGATTGCCAACGGCAGCAGCACCGCGCCGGCGGCGAGCAGCTGTATGCCCGTGACCGAGCGCAGATCGAGGTCACCGCACCAGCGCTTGAAAACGATCGTCGCGGCGACGCTGCCGATCACGCCGACGAAGGCTGTTGCGATGTCGCGCGGGTCGGCCGTGCCGGTCCCGGTGCGCTCGATCATGAGCACGACGACGCCGCCGAAGCCCAACAGCAGACCGACGATCTTCGCCGGGGTGAGCGGCTCGCGCAGCAGCCACGGTGCAACGATCGTGAGCACCAGCGGGCTCGTCGAGACGACGATTGCCCCGATGCCCGCCGCCATGTGCCGCAGCGCCTGGTAGATACAGCCGAGATACACGGCGTTGCCGAGGATGCCGAGCACGATGACGGCGGCCCACTGGCGGCGCCCCTGCGGGAATTTCGCCCCGAGCGCACGCGCGATGACCAGCGCGACGGCACCCGCGACGGCGAAACGCACCACCAGAAACCAGAACGGCGACGAGCCGAGGACGCCGAGCTTGCTCGGTACGAACGCCGATGCCCACAGGAAGATGTAGAAGAGGGCTGCCGCAACCCCGAGCCGCTGGTTCACCGCCGTCAATGCTACGCCCGGCTCGGGTCTGGCCGCATCGCCTTCGGTCGGAACCGGGCGCACGCGTTGGCGGAGCGGCCGGCCTGCCGGCTCAGCGCGGCTTCAGGGACGAGGGACGTTCGATGCGCGCCGCAACGCGCCGCACCAGCGAACGGGGCGCCAGCCGCACGGACCCGGTCATCATCGTGTTCGCGAAGCCGTCGACCGCGACGACGCGGCCCGTCTCCAAGGCGCGCAAGCCGGTCGCGACGACCTGCTCGGCGCTGCGCGCCGAGCCGACCCGCGATTCCTCGATGTCGGTGAAGAACGCGGTCGCCGTTTGACCCGGACACAGCGCGACGACGCGGACGCCGTGCTCGCGCACTTCTTCCGCCAGCGCCTCGCTGAACGAGAGCACGAACGCTTTGGTCGCGCCGTAGGTTGCCATGTACGGCACCGGCTGGAACGCGGCCGTTGACGCGACGTTGATGATGCCGCCGCTGCGGCGCGCGACCATCGCCGGAAGGTAGGCGCGCGTCAGCGCGACGACCGCGAGGATGTTGACGGCGACTTCATCGCGCTCGCGCGCGGCATCGAGTTCGGCGAAGAACCCGTGCGTGCCGAAGCCGGCGTTGTTGATCAGGGTGCCGATCTCGATCCCGCGCGCCGCGACATCGGCGACGAGGTCGTCCACCGCACCGGCGCGCGCCAGGTCGGCGGGGACGACGTCGACGCGAACGCCGTGCTTGGCCCCCAGATCCGTGGCCACGGCTTCGAGCACCGCGGTGCTCCGAGCGACCAGCACGAGATCGCGGCCCCGCGCCGCAAGCGCGTGCGCGAAAGCCGCGCCGATTCCCGATGATGCACCGGTCACCAGCGCGCGCAGGTGCCGCGTCCCGGCGGGATCGACGCGAGCGTCAGTCATGAACGGAAGCTTTGCCGCAAAGCGCCGTACCGCCCCTATCGACGCGGTACAGGGTGCGGCAACCACGCCCGGTAAGTGCCGAGTCCCACCCTTTATGTTCCTGCGCCTGCTTCCGATCCTCGGCATCACCTTCATCGACATCTTCGGCTTCAGCATGCTGCTGCCGCTGCTGCCGTTTTTCGTGAAGCACTTCGGGGCGACCGACATCGTCGTCGGGTGGGTGGCCGCCACCTATTCGATCAGCCAGCTCTTCGCCGGACCGCTGTGGGGGAACGTCAGCGATCGCATCGGCCGCAAAACGGTGCTGATCGTGTCGCAAGTGGGCGCCACGATCGGATGGACGATGCTCGGCTTCGCGCCGTCGATCGTCTGGGTGTTCATCGCGCGCGCGGTCGAGGGGTTCAGCGGCGGCAACATCGGTGTGACCCAAGCCTATATCGGCGATCTGGTCGAGCCCGCCCAGCGCGGGCGCGCGTTTGCGCTCTTGGGCGCCGCGTTCAGCGCCGGGTTCGTCTTCGGGCCGGCGCTGGCCGCGTGGCTTTCGACCGCCTACGGTTTCTCGACGCCGTTCTTCGTGGCCGCAGGTTTGCAGGCGCTGACGCTGGTGCTCACGATCGTGCTGCTGCCCGACTCGCGCAAAGGCGCGACCGAGGAGGCCAAGAACGCGGCGACGCCGCGCGACATCGTCGTCGCGCTGGCCGACAAACGCGTCGCGCCGGTGCTGTGGCTGCGGCTGGTCTACGTCCTCGGGATGTACGGCTGGTTCAGCGCGATGGCACTGATCCTGCAAGCGCAGCTGGGCTGGGGCCCCGGTCAAACGGGTTCGGTCTTCGCGATCTTCGGAATCTTTCAGGTCATTCTGCAGTTGACGACCGTCGGCCGCACGACCGACAAGCTGGGCAATCGCCGCACGACCAACATCGGGTTCGCATTGTGCCTGATCGCGTTCTCGCTGGTCCCCTTCGCGACGTCGCTGCCGGTGGCGATCGCCATGCTGATCTTCTTCGGCGTCGGCATCAGCTTCGAGAATGCGGCCTTCCCGGCGCTGGTCTCCGACTTCTCGCCCGACGATCGCCGCGGAACGGTGCTCGGTGTCGTGTCGGGGCTCGACAGTCTGGCCGGATTCCTGATGCCGCCGCTGGTCACCGGAGTTCTGGGCGCTTTCGGCGTCACGCCGGCGATCGCGATCGTGATCGGGCTGATCTTCGCGGCGCTCGTGATCGGCATCATGCAGGCCCGGAACGGGACGCCGATACCGGCGCCCGCGACGGCGCAATGATTCGCGCGCTCGGCCGGCTGCTGCGGCGCTGGCGCGCCGGCCCTGACACGCGCGTTGCCGAGGATCCGCGGTTTTCGGAAGTGCCGCGCAGGCTGGTCCTGCGCGCGGAGTTCGCCGACGGCGAGCAGCTGCCCGACGGGCCGGTATCGCCGGCGCTGGCGTGGACGAGCGTGCCGGCACAAACGCAGTCGCTCGCGATCGTCGTCGAAGACCTCGACGTGCCGTTCCCCCGCCCGTTCGTCCACGCGGTCGTCTATGCGATCGACCCACAGACAACGTCGCTGACGAGCGGTGAAATCGCCCCCGACGGCATGACGCTCGGCTACAACGGCATCGGACGCCGGTCGTTTCTAGCGGCGACACCGCTGCCCGGCCACGGACCGCATCGCTACGTGTTCACGGTGCTCGCGATCGACTACGTGCCGCGCTTCGATCAGCCGCCGACGCGGGGCCGTCTGCTCGACGCCGCGGCCGGGCACGTCGTCGCGCTCGGCGAGATCGTCGGCACGCGCGAGCGCTGAACGCTCGGGATGCCGCTTAGATTCCGCCCGCCAGCGTCACGCCGCCGTCGATCACGATCGTCTGCCCGGTGACGAAGCCGCCGGCCGCCGAAGCTAAAAAGACCGCCGCTCCGGCAATGTCGTCGGGTTCACCCAAACGCCGCAGCGGCGTTGCGCGAATCGTCGGCTCGGCGATCGCCGGATTGTCCCACAGCGCTTTCGCGAATTCGGTCTTGACGATCCCCGGTGCGAGACAGTTGACGCGAATGCCGCGCGGCCCCCACTCGACGGCGAGGTTCCGCGCCAACCCGATCAGCGCCGTTTTCGAGACACCGTACGCGCCGAGCACGTCGGTGCCTTTGATCCCCGCGATGCTCGAGAGAAAGATCGCCGCACCGCCGCCGCGTTTCATCAGATACGGAAAGGCGAAGTTGCATAACCACAGCGTGCTGCGCACGTTGCTGTTCAAGATGCGGTCCCACGCCTCGTCGCCGATACCGCTCAGCGGACCGTAGTACGGGTTGACTGCGGCGTTGGCGACGACGATATCGAGGCCACCGAAATGCTCGACGGTACCCTCGACCAGCGCTTCGAGCTGCTCCTTTTTCCCGATGTGCGCCGCGATCGCGTGCGCCGAACCTCCGGCACCCGTGATCGCCTGCACCGTTTCGGCACAGGCTTCGGTGGAGCGGCTCGAGATCACGACGGCAGCGCCGCGCTGGGCAAGCCGCTCGGCGATCGCGCGTCCGATTCCGCGCGAGGAACCGGTGACGATTGCCACCTTGCCCCGCAGGTCGAAGAGATCGTCTGTCATCGTGCGCTCTTGCGCGGTGGCCGCGAACGGGGCCTCCCGTTACGCGGAGACCCGAGGGAAAACATATCCTCGCCCCCGGATCGCGACGGGCGCGCTGGATTGTGCAGTCTCCGAAGCGTAGGATGCTCGTGATGGAAATAGCGAACCGGGCGCAGCGCGCGGCGACCGACGCGATTCCACGCGTCGCGCTGATCGCGCACGATGCGCGCAAAGAGGACCTCACCGAATGGGCTGCCTTCAATCGTGGGACGCTCGCGCGCTGCGCATTGGTCGGAACCGGAACGACCGGCGCACGCGTCGCCGAGGCAACCGGGCTGCCAGTCGAACTGCTCTTATCGGGCCCGCTCGGCGGCGACGCGCAAGTCGGCGCGCTACTGGTCGAGCAGCAGCTCGATCTGATCGTCTTCTTCTGGGATCCGCTCAGCTCGCAGCCGCACGACGTCGACGTCAAAGCGCTGCTGCGGCTGGCCGTGCTCTACAACGTGCCGATCGCGTGCAACCGCGCGACGGCGGACTTCTTGATCTCGTCGCCGCTGTTCGCCGACGCGCTGCAGCTGCGCCGGCGTCGCGCCGCAGCCGCCGCGCCCTAAGCCAGGCGCTTCTCGAAGAACACGCTGGTCGCGACCGCTTCCGGCAGCATGGCGGCGTACGCGCCGAACGCCTCGCAGCGATGAAAACCGGCCCGCTCGTAGAGGCGCATCGCGGCGGACTGGCGGTCTCCCGTCTCCAGCCGCAGCACGTCGACGCCGTGGTTGCGGGCTTCGGTTTCGATGCGCGCGAGCACGGCCTGCGCGACCCCGCGTCCGCGCGCGCTCTCGCGCACGTACATCCGTTTCACCTCCGCGAACCCCTCGAAGAGGGCGACGCCGCCGCAGCCCACGGCCGCGCCGCCCAGCCGGGCCAAGAAGAAATGCACCGGCGGTTGGAAGATCGCGTCGAGCGACAAGCCGTGCCGCTGCTCGGGGCCGTACTCGGCGGCCATCGTTCGATCGAGTTCGCCGATCAGCACGCGCACGTCTGCGGTAGCCGAGCGCACTTCTTCGACGATGATCGTTTCCAAATTCGTCGCGCTTCGTATCGATCGGGTTAGAACTCGCCGCTTTCGATCAGGTCGAGACCGTGCGCCATGAGCGCGTTGACGCGGGCGCCGAAATCGGCGAAGCGCTGGTCGTGCGTCTGACCGCGTGAATACCGCAGATAGATCTGCTGCAGGATCACCGCATACCGGAAGACGTTGAACACGACGTACCACCGCAGGTCGCTCATGTCGGCGCCGGAGCGCAGCGCGTAGCGCTCGGCGGCTTCGCGGCGGGTCGGGAAGCCCTCGTACCAGGTCGGCATGCGCCCCAGCCGCTCGGCCGGCGATGCGCCGCGCTCGACCCACAATGCCAGCAATTCGCCGAGATCCATCAGCGCCTCGCCGCGCGTGCTCATGTCCCAGTCGAGGACGGCGACCGTGCGGGCCGGATCCTCGGCGTCGCGCAGCGTGTTGTCGAGCTTGTAGTCGTTGTGCAGGAGTACCGTGCGGCGCGGCACCGGCATCGATTGACGGATCCAGCCGATGAACGGCTCGCCGGGACCGACATCGGGCGTCAATGCGTTGTACCAGCGTTCGACCCAGCGCGTCAGCTGCCGTTCGACGTAGCCCTCGGGATTGCCGAAGTCACCGAGGCCGACGCTCGCCGGTTCGATCGCATGCAGCGCGACCAGATCGTCGATCAGCGTGTCGCCGAGGCGCCGCAGCACGTCGGGCCGCGCGCTCCATGGTTCGGGGACGTCGGCGCGAATCACGATCCCGTGGCGGCGTTCCATCACGAAGAAGTCGGCGCCGATGATGCTGTGATCCGTGCACAGCAGATAACTGCGCGGCGCCTGCGGGAAGCCGCGGTAGAGCGTCGAGAGCACGCGGTGTTCGCGGCGCATGTCGTGTGCCGAGGGCGGCACCGGACCGAGCGGCGGCCGGCGCAGCACCCATTCCCGTGCACCGAAGCGGATCAGGTAGGTCAGGTTGGCGTGGCCGCCGCCGAATTGCCGTACTTCGAGCGCGCCCTCGGCGTCGGGGAGGCGTTCGCGCAAGTACGGCTCGAGCCGCACCGTGTCGATCTGCTCCTCCGGCCGAACCTCGATCGTATCGAGGGATTGGCCGGTCATACGCGGCCGCGGGCCGGCATCGTACGCAGATGCGCGGTGTCGTTCGCGCTCATGATCAAGTACCGGCCGCCCCCCGCACGGACCACGCTCAGCGATGCGTTCGCGAGCGGAAACACGAAGTCGTGGGCGGTCTGGGCAATTGCGCCCAGCGCAGCGTTGATCGCGCCGGCGTGCGAGACGAGCGCAACCCGCGCGCCGGGGTGCCGCTCGGCGATCGTGCCGAAGGCGCGCAGCATGCGCGCGCGCACGGCGGTCGAGGTTTCGGTCCCCGGGATCCCGTTCCACGATCCGTCGCGCATCGCCACCAGGGCCAGCCATTCGAGCCGCTCGCGCATCGTCATCGTCCCGTCGTCCTCGACCGTGCCGATTGCGATCTCGCGCAAGTCCGGCTCTTCGGAAACGGCGAGACCGGTCGCCTCCGCGATCGCGTCGGCGGTTTCGCGCGCGCGCCGCACGGGGCTCGCGTAGATCGCGACCAGATCGAGCTCCGCGCACCGCGCTGCGATCGCTTCGGCTTGACCCCGGCCGCGCACGCTGAGCGCATGTGCCTCGTACGCGTCGTAGATCTGCACCGAGACGTCGGATTCGGGGACCGCGTCGGCGTGACGGATCACGTAGAGTTCCGCGGCACCGCAGTGCAGGCTCAGCCCGAGCAGGTCGAGCGGGTCACCGCCGGTCACCGCCCGCTCTTGGCCAGTTCACCCTTGGCGATCGATGCGCGATGGACTTCGTCGGGTCCGTCGGCGAGCCGCAGCGTCCGCTGGCCGGCATAGGCTTTGGCCAGGAAGGTGTCATCGCTGACGCCGGCCGCGCCGAAGGTCTGGATCGCGCGGTCGATCACGCGCAGCGCCATGTTCGGCGCGACGACCTTCGCCATCGCCAGTTCGTAACGCGCCGCTTTGTTTCCGAACTTATCGAGCTTGTCTGCGGCATCGTAGGTCAGCAAACGCGCCTGATCGATCTCGATGCGCGAATCGGCGATCCATTCCATCACGACGCCTTGCTCGGAGAGCGGCTTCCCGAACGTCACCCGTTCCTTGGCGCGTTTGACCATCGCTTCGAGCGCGCGTTCGGCCAGGCCGATCGAACGCAGGCAGTGATGCAGGCGTCCGGGCCCCAGGCGCCCCTGGCCGATCTCGAAACCGCGGCCCTCACCCAGCAGCAGGTGATCGGCCGGCACGCGGACGTTCTCGAAGACGACTTCGGCGTGACCGTGCGGCGCGTCGTCGTACCCGAACACCGACAGGTTGCGCTCGATGCGGATCCCGGGCGTGTCCATCGGGACGACCAGCATCGAATGCTGCCGATGTTTGGGCGCGCTCGGGTCGGAGCGGCCCAGGAAGATCAGCACCTCGCAGCGCGGATGTCCCGCGCCGCTGGTCCACCACTTGCGGCCGTTGAGAACGTAGCCCTCGCCGTCGCGCCGAATCTCCGCGCTGATGTTCGTCGCATCCGACGATGCGACGCCCGGTTCGGTCATCGCAAATCCGGAGCGGATCTCGGCGGCTAAGAGCGGCTTGAGCCAACGCTCCTGGAGCGCCGCGCTCGCGTAGCGCGCGAAGACTTCCATGTTGCCCGTGTCGGGCGCGCTGCAATTGAACACTTCGGGCGCGATGAACGAACGGCCCATCGCTTCGCACAGCGGTGCGTACGCGCGATTGGAGAGTCCCGCTCCCCAATCCGATTCGGGAAGGAAGAGATTCCACAGCCCGAGCCCGCGCGCTTTCGCTTGGAGCGCGTCCATGACCGGCGGCTGCGCCCAGCGTTCCTCAGCCTCGTCGAGCTGCTCGGCGTAGACGGCCTCCGCCGGGTACACGTCGGAGGCCATGAAGGTCTCGAGCTGCTCGAGCAGCGAGGCGGAAGCGGTCGTCGTCATGGGCCGTCTCTTCGACCGACGCGCCCGAAAACCGCGCGTTCTAGGAAGTCGGCGGTGCCGCGCACGCGCTGGTCGTCGAGCGCGTAGCCGTCCAACACCGCCTCGCGATACAAACCGTCGATCATGGCCAGCACTGCGGCCGCCGCGGCGCCGGGATCGGGCACGTCGGCCAGCCCGCGTGCCGTCAGCGCGGTCAGGTAGGCGGCGATGGTCCGCGTGCCGGTCGCCAGGCGCTCGCGACGCTCGAGGGCGATCTCCGGATCGCGCAGCGCGAGGGCCTGGTAGGCGCGAAAGAGGGCCGGATGTTCGGCCGGTGAGCGCAGGACGCTGACGACGAAGGCCCGGAACGCCGCCCGCGCGTCGTCGGCTCCGGCAACGTCGCGGTGCATATATTCCACCACCGGACCGCGGGCGGCACGGATGCGTTCGAGCGCGGCCCGCAGCGCGTCGCGCTTGTCGCGAAAGTGGCGGTAAAAGGTGCCGTGGGCGAAGCCGGCTTCGGCGACGATCGCGGCCGCGGTGACGGCGGCAAAATCACGCGTGGCGAGCAGCCGCTCGAGGGCGTCGAGCATCCGCTCCCGCGCGTCGCCGGCGCGTCGCCGCGGAGGCGCCGCCTCGGCCGTGGGGACGACGCGCCCCAGATACGTCCAGCGGCTGCGCGCTTTTCCGGTCGCCGCGTCGCGCACGCGCTCGACCTGGTACCGGTAGCCGCGACCGGCGATCGTCTTGACGACTTCGTACGCCATGTTGTGGTAAGATGACTTGATCGTCATGCGGGTTTTACCTACCATGAGACAGGCGCTGGGGCGCCTGTCATGAGCGCGTCCCTGGCTGCCCCGGCCGCCGGCCGGGCGGCCGACGCCGCGGCCCGGCGGGCCGAGCTGAAAAGCAACCCGCCGCTCCTGATGATCACGATCACGGTCATGCTGGGCCTGATCATGGCGATCATCGACACCTCGATCGTCAACGTGGCGCTGACCAACATGGCCGGCAACCTCGGCGCGTCGCTCGACGAGATCGGCTGGGTCGCGACCGGCTACATCTTGGCCACCGTGATCATCATGCCGCTCAACGGCTG
>PMOG01000141.1 GCA_003161555.1 Vulcanimicrobiota bacterium
GCATCCGCCGTATCGAAGGCATCGTTTCGAAGGCGGCGGAGCGGTACGTCGAGCAGCAGCAGGCCACCCTGTCGGCGCTCGGAGAGACGCTGTCGGCGAAGCCTGACGAGCTGGTCGAGCGCGTCGCACGGCTTCAGAGCGAGTTGCGCGACTTGCAGAAGAACTTCGCCGAACGAAAGGCGCAGCTCGCTTCCGCCGATGCTGCGTCCTACGTCAACGCGGCGGAGCAGGTCGGCGGCGTGACGGTCGTCGGTGCGGTCGTGCGCGACGCGAGCGCCCAGACGCTGCGCGCGCTCGGAAACGCAATTCGCGCGCGGCTGGGCTCGGGCGTCGTCGCGCTGGTCGGCGTCGACGGCGAGACCGCGTCGCTGTTCGTCACCGCGAGCGACGATGCGGTGCGGGCCGGCGTCCATGCCGGCAACCTGGTGCGCGCGGCCGCGCCGCTGATCGGCGGCAAGGGCGGCGGCGCCTCGGCACAGGCGCAAGGCGGCGGCAAGGATCCCGGCGGCGCCGAAGCGGCGTTGGCGGCGATGCGCGATGCGCTGGCGAAGCGCGCCGCGTGATCGCTTCGATCGTGGGCGCCGCCCTGCACGCCGGCGCAGCGGCGGCCGCACTGTCGGCACCGCTTCCGCCCGGTGCCGTGCTGTCGCGCTACGCCGCCGCGCTGAGCGCGCTCCACGAACCGCGGACGTTCACGGTCGAATACACGCTCGAGCAGTCCGGGACGCGCTCGCTCGAACAGACGCACCGCATCTTTCGACGCGGCGGCGACGAGCGCGATGAGACGATCGCGGTCAACGGGACCCGTGCCACGGCGCCGACGATCCGCATCTTTCGCGGCCATCCGTACCGCTACACCGTCGCGCGGCTGGCGCCGGAGCCCGCCCAGTACGCGTTCACGTATCTCGGGATGGTGCACGACGGACACCATTGGGACTACGTCTTCGCCTTGACACCGAAGCGTTCGCCGGGCGACTTCGTGCTGACGCGGGTCAGCATCGACGGCATCAGCTTCTTGCCGACGGCGATCCTGTTCGAGACGTTCGCCAGCTCCGGCAAGGGCGGGGTGACGTTCGCGAAAATCGGCGCCTGGTGGGTGGCGACCGGTGCGACCGCGTCGGCCCGGGTGCCGGGCGGCGTCGCGAACGAACGGCTGACCTTCGCCAACTGGCGGTTCCCGGCCAGCCTGCCGGCCTCGACGTTCGCGGTTGCCCGGCCGCTGCCGGCGGAGCTCACGATCCCCGGCTAGCGTCCGCGCGGTCGGCCCGAACCGGACGGCCGCCGGCGGCGTACCGGGGTCATGAAAGCACTTCTTGCGGCCGTCGCCCTTGCGGCCTTCCTCCCCGCAGGCGCCGTCCGGGCCGCCGCGCCCCCGACGACGGTGCACATCCGCAACGACGCGTTCTTCCCGGCCTCGCTGACGGTCAAGGCCGGCGAAACGGTCACCTTCATCAACGACGACGACGACGCGCACACCGCGACCGCCGACGACAACTCGTGGGATTCCGAAGGCTTGACCCAGGGCCAAAGCTGGAGCCACCGCTTCGCGAAGGCCGGTAAGGTCACGTATCACTGCACGGTGCATCCGTTTATGCACGGCGCCCTCGTCGTCAAGAGCGCGCGATGAAACGCGCCTCGTTCCTCGGGCACATCGCGTGGACGGGCGCCGGCATCGCATTCGTGCTCGGCGCGGACGGCCTCGTGCACGCGGCCGACGCGTCGCCGGGACAATTCTCGTTCGTGCAGATCAGCGACAGCCACATCGGCTACGCCGGTCCGGCCAACACCGACGTGCGCGCGACCCTCGAGCAGACCGTCGAGGCGATCAACGCGCTGCCGGTGCAGCCGGCGTTCGTCATCCACACCGGCGACGTGACGCACGTGAGCAAAATGACCGAGTTCGACGACGCGCGGACGATCTTGAGCCGGCTGCGCGCGCCGCTGCTGGCGATCCCCGGCGAACACGACGTGATCGGCGCGCAAGGTCTGCCGCGCTTCGCCGCGGCGTTCGGGCGCCGCGACGCCGCCGGGCGCGGCTGGTCGTCGTGGGACCAAGGCGGCATCCATTTCGTCGCGCTGATCAATGTCGGCGAAGGCGAGACGATGGGCGTGCTCGGATCCGAACAGCTCGCGTGGCTGGAAAAGGATCTCGCCGCGCGCACTGCCGATACGCCGATCGTCATCTTCGGACACGTGCCGCTCTTCGCGGTCGCGCCGGAATGGGGCTGGACGACCGCGGACGGCACCAAAGCGATCGCGCTGCTGCGCCGTTTCTCATCGGCGACGGTGCTCAACGGGCACATCCATCAGATCGTCGAGCATCAGGACGGTGCGATCCGTTTCGCGACCGCGCGGGCGACGGCGTTTCCGCAAGCGGCACCGGGCACGCCCGGTGCCAAACCGGGGCCGCTGGCGGTCGCGCCGGGCTCGCTGCTGGGAGTGCTCGGCTACCGGACCGTCGAGGTCGCGGCGGGGGCATCGTGGCAGGACATCTCGCTAGCGCAAGGCTGACCGCCGTCGAATCGACGGGGATGGCGTTCGAGGGGGCCGGCTTCGACCGCGCGTACCGGGTCTACGCCGGGCGACTCCGCGCGGTCGCCTATCACGTGCTCCGCGACCGGGACGCGGCGGAGGATGCCGTGCAAGCCGCGCTGCTGCGCATCTGGAGCAACCGCGCCTACACCAGCGAGCGCGGACCGCTGCTCCCGTTCCTGATCGCGTGCGTGCGCCGCGAGGCGCTCGACGTCATCCGCGGGGCGCGCCGCCGGCGTGAGCGCGAACTGCGCGCCGCGCCCGAGACGATCGTGCCCGATCCGACCGCCGCGATTGACCCCGTCGAAGCACGGCGCGTCAAAGCCGCGCTCGAGCGGCTGACGCCGGCGCAGCGTGACGTGATCGTGCGCGCCTACTACGGCGGCGCGACGCTGGCCGAAATCGCCGACACCACCGACGTGCCGCTCGGCACGATCAAGAGCCGCCTGGCCGTCGCGCTGCGACGGTTGGGCGGCGAACTCTCCGGAGGCACCCCGTGAATCAGCATTGCGGCGACGAAGCCGAACTCTACGCGCTGGGTCTGACCGACCCGGAGCGCACGGCCTCGATCGAAGAACATTGCGCGACCTGCGAGGAGTGCCGCACGCGCGTGATCGCGGCGGAAGCGGCAGCCGCGGCCCTGGCGTCGGCGCTCCCGGCCGCGCCCGCGGCGCGCAGCTTCCGGCGGCCGCAGTGGACGAGCGGTCTGGCCGCCGCTGCGGCGGTCGTCTTCGCCGTGACGTCGGCGTTCGAAGGAACGGCCCTGCACAGCGCGTCGCAGCAGTCGGCGCGTACCGATGCGGCCCTGAGCGCGGTTGCCGCATCGCACTTCTCCCACACGACGCTGACCTCGCAGCCGGGTACCGTTGCCAAAGCCCTCTACGCGCGCGACGGGGCGTGGATGTACGTGATCGCGGACGGGGTCGGCCCCGGCGCGCACCTGATCCTGCGCGGCAGCGGCGGCGACCGCGACCTCGGAGCGCTCGCAGCCGGAGCCCCGGCGACGCTCTTCGTGCGCGCTCCGGGCCGCGTCGGCGAAGTCGTCCTGGTCGCGGACGGCCGCACGCTCGCGCACGGTGTGCCGGTCTACTGAATGCCGCGAGAGGTTCGCTACAGCGCTTGGCCGTCGGTGGCGGCGCGCAGGCCGGCAAGGTGCGTGTTCACGCATTCGTCGATCAGCGTCCAGCGCTCGCGTTCGACCTCGAACACCGCGTAGGCGCCGTTCTCGACCCGCGAACTCCAGAAGGCGTCGAAGTCGCGGCCGGTCGCCGCGAGCAGCGCGACCCGCACGACCGCGTCGTGGGTGAGGATCAGCGTCGGCGTCTGCGGCTCCAGCGCGCCGGCGAACTCCCGCCAGCGCTCGAGGACCTGCACGAGCGTTTCGCCGTTCTCGAACGCGACCTGACCGGGATCCTCGCGCCACGCGCGGTAGCGCACGCGGTCGTTGGCCGCGATCTCCTCGCGCAGCCGGCCCTCCCACGTTCCGTGCGCGATTTCGATCAGCCGCGCGTCGATTTCGATAACGAGGCTCAGCTGCTCGGCGCAGGGACTCGCGGTTGCGGTGCAGCGTGCCAGGGGCGAACTGATGATGCGGCCGAGTTGCGCCGCGCGCATCGGTTCGACCAGCGCGCGAGCCTGCTGCATGCCCAGCGGCGAGAGCGCGGACTCGCGGTGCCCCTGATAGCGGCCGGCGAGATTCCACGTCGTTTCGCCGTGCCGCGCGACGAACACGCGCATGCGGCGCGCGTTGGCGTGCCCGGTGCGCCGAACCTTCCCGGCCGCGCGGTGAGCAGTCCGTGCCCGGATTTCTCTTGAGGCGCGTGCGCTGAAGAGCTGAACCTGGGGCGCCGCCGCTGTGACACATCGGCATGGATGGACGCAGCGCGCGCCGGAAGCAGTCGAGGCGCACGCGCGAGCGCGCGTCGAATCTGTTGATCTACGGCTTCGCCGCGTCGATCGCGGCCCACGTGCTGCTGCTCCCGCTGGCGGGTCTGCATGCGATGCATGCGGCCGAATCCGCGTCGCCTCCGGACCTGACGGTCGACACGCGCGCGATACCGAGCCCGCCGCCGACGCCGGTCGCGACGCCCGAACCGCGGCCGACGGCGCCGCCGCGCGCCGCCGCACGCGCTGCGCTGCGCGCGCGACCGGCCGCGCACCGCCCCGGCAGGCCCGCAACGGCGGCAGTGGCCGCTCACGGGCCGGCCGCTCTCGGCGACGACGGCCCGGGCGAAGTCGACGGTTCGCCGGGTCCGGCAGCGGAGAGCGCCGTCATCAGCACGGCGCCCGCGGCGACGGCGACGCCGCTGGCGTGCAGCCGCCCGGACGTCGCCGCGGCGACACTGCGCGCGCTCGAGCCGGAGCTACCCGCGCTCGCGCAGCAGCAGGGCGTCAGCGGCACCGTCGATGTCGTGGTGACGCTCGATGCGTCGAGCCGGATCGTCGCCGCGCGGATCGCGCACTCGCCGAGCGCCCTGCTCGATGCCGCGGCGCTCGCCGCCGTGCGCGGCTCCGTCTTTTCGCACCGAGACGCGCGGCTGCGTGCCGATTTCCGCCGAGTATTTGTTCCGGATCGACTTCGTCGGCGCCTGAACGTTGGCGCGTCGCTACGCGCGCGGCACCAGCGCTGTGACCTCGATCTCGACCTTGGCGCGGTCCTCCATCAAACCCGCAACTTCGACCACCGACATGGTCGGATAATTGCGTCCCATGACGGCGCGATACGCTGACCCGACCGCTTCGAGCGCGCCGAGATACGCGCGCTTGTCGGTCAGATACCAGGTCATGCGCGCCACGTGTTCGGGTCCGGCCCCGGCCTCCGCCAGCACCGCGACCACGTTGCGCAGCGCCTGCGTGATTTGCTCGACCATGTCGTCGGAGGCGAAATGGCCCTGCGCGTCCCAGCCGATCTGGCCGCTGACGAAAACGAAACGTCCTTCGCCGGTGATGCCGTGCGTGTACCCGCAGGGCCGCTGCCAGCCGGGCGGATGCAGCGCCCTCATCGCGGCGCGCTCACGTCGCGCAGTTTGAAGCGCTGTAGTTTGCCGGTCTGCGTGCGGGGCAGCTCGTCCACGAACGCGATCAGCCGCGGATACTTGTACGGCGCGAGGCGCGCTTTGACGAATTCCTGAAGTTCGGCCGTGAGCGCTTTGCCGCCGGTGCCGTCGCGCAGCACGACGTAGGCTTTGACGACCGTCCCGCGCTCGGGGTCGGGTTCGCCGACGACCGCGCACTCCAGGACCTGCGGGTGCTCGAGCAGCGCGCCCTCGACTTCGGGGCCGGCGATGTTGTAACCCGACGCGACGATCATGTCGTCGGTGCGGGCCTGATACCAGAAATACCCGTCCTTATCCATCACGTACGCGTCGCCGGTGATGTTCCAGCCGCGCTGGACGTAGTCGCGCTGACGCGGATCGTCCAAATACCGGCAGCCCGTCGGGCCTTTCACCGCCAGCCGTCCGACCGTTCCGGGCGGCACCGGTTCGCCCTCGTCGTCGAGCACGGTCGCGACGTACCCGGGTACCGGTGTTCCGGTCGCACCCGGCCGGATCGCGTCGCCGGCGGCGGAGATGAAGATGTGCAGCATTTCGGTCGAGCCGATCCCGTCGATGATCGGCACGCCGGTCGCGTTCTCCCACATCGCGCGCGTACCGACCGGAAGCGTTTCGCCGGCCGAAACGCACGCGCGCAGCGTGCGCAAGTCGTAGCGCCCGACCAGCGCCGCCATCGCGCGGTACGACGTCGGTGCGGTGAAGCAGACCGTCGCGCCATGACCGGCGATCGTGCCGAGCAGCGCGTCGGGCGACGCGCGCTCGAGTAAGAAACTCGCCGCGCCGACGCGGAGCGGAAACAGCAGTCCGCCGCCCAGGCCGTACGTGAACGCCAACGGCGGTGTTCCGACGAACAGGTCGTCGGGCGTGGGCGCGAACGTGAACGGGGGAAAGGTGTCGCAAACCGCGAGCAGATCGCGGTGGAAGTGCATCGTCCCCTTGGGCTTCCCCGTCGTGCCCGAGGTGAAGGCGATCATGCACACATCGTCGCCCGCGGTCGCCACGTTTTCAAACGTGCGCGGCCGGCGCTTCATCAGCGCGCCCAAGCCGGCCGGTCCGTCATCGTGGGTGAAGACCACCGTCTCGAGGCTCGGACAATGCGCCATCGCGGCGTTGAGGTCGTCGGCCAGCCGCGCGTCGCAGAGCGCGATGCCGATCTGCGCCGCGGTGATCACCTCGACCAGCTCGCGTTCGCGCAGCAGCGGCATCGTGGTGACCGGAATCGCGCCGGCCTTGACCACGGCCAGCCAAGCCGCCGCGGTCACGTCGTTGTTGAAGCCGCGCAGCAGCACGCGGTTCCCCGGCACCACCCCGAGTTCGTCGCGCAGCACGCCGGCGATCTGATTCGCCTCGGCCAAAAGCCGGGCATAACTGACGCGCCGTTCGGTCGTGATGATCGCCGGCCGTTCGCCGAAACCGCGCGCCACCATGACGTCGAGCAGTTCGACCGCAGCATTGAGCTGGTCCGGATACTGCAGCTCGGGCCGCGTGTAGAGGAACTCGGGCCATTCGTCACGCGGCGGCAAGTGATCGCGGGCGAAGCTGTCGACATGCGCGGTCATCGGAAGACCGGGCGGCCGAGTCGGTAGTACTGCACGTTACGTGCTCCTTCGGGGGCGCGCGACGCGCGAACCTCGCGATACGGACCTGGGGCAGGGGAAAACGGAGAGACGGGAGGCTGAGGCGTCATCAGTCGCCCTCGAATATCGGCTGCTGCTGGTCGGCGAACGCGGCGTAGGCGCGCCGGAAGTCGTTCGTCTGCATGCAGATCGCCTGGGCTTGCGCTTCGGCGTCGATTGCCTCGTCGAGCGGCATCGACCATTCGCGGTGCAGCATCGCCTTCGTCATCGCGTGACCGAAGGTCGGTCCGTCGGCGAGCGTCCGCGCCAGCGCGAACGCGTCGTCGAGCACTGCGGACGGTTCGCAGAGCCGGTTGAAGAAACCCCACGCGAGCGCCTCATCGGCCGCCAGCACGCGGCCGGTGTAGAGGAGCTCGGCCGCGCGGCCCGCGCCGATGGTGCGCGGCAGCAGGCTGCACGCGCCCATGTCCGCGCCCGCCAAGCCGACGCGCGTGAACAGAAACGCGACCTGCGCACGCGGCGTGCCGAAGCGCAGATCCGAAGCCAGCGCGAGCATCGCGCCGGCCCCGGCGCATACGCCGTCGACCGCGGCGACAATCGGCTGCGGACAGGCGCGCATCGCCTTGACGACGTCGCCGGTCATGCGCGTGAAGGCCAGCAGCTCCTGCATCGCCATGCGCGTCAGCGGTCCGATGATTTCGTGTACGTCACCGCCGGAACAAAAGTTTCCCCCGGCTCCGCTAAGCACGACGGCGTCGACGTCGCCGGCGTACGCCAAACCGCGAAAGAGTTCGCGCAGTTCGGCGTACGAAGCAAAGGTCAGCGGGTTCTTGCGCTCGGGCCGGTCGAGGACGAGCGATGCGACGCCGTCGTCGACGCTCCAGCGAAAATGCGCCGAGGTGTAGTCGGCATACGACATCGTGCGGTTCATCGCGGCCGTCCGTCGTCGCCGGTGTTGAGGTGGCGCTTGAGGCGGCCGAGCAGATCGAACAGCGCGTGCCGTTCGCCCTCGTCGAGACCGTCGAACATGGCGACGATCCAACCCTCGTGTTCGCGCGCCATCTGGTCGAAGATCCGCCGCCCGCGCGCGGTCAGCTGGACGATGGCGGCCCGCCGGTCGTCCGCCGCCGGCGTCCGCGTGATCAGCCCTTCGGCGACCAGCTGATCGGCGAGCCGCGTGATGTTGCCCGCGGTCACCATCATGCGGCGCGAGATTTCGGTCATGCGCAAACCGTCCGGACTACGCTCGAGCTGCGAGAGGAAGTCGAAACGCGGCAGCGTGGTCGCATGCGCGTCACGCAGCTTCACGGCCACCCGTCGACCCACGAGGTTGGTGCAGGCCAGCATCCGCAGCCAGAGCCGGATCGCGAGATGATCCGCCTCGGTCGTGCGCGATTCGGTGTCGAACGTCAGCATCATCGCGCCACCTCGCCGCCGTCGATGACGATCGCCTGACCGTTCACGGCTGCGGAGTCTGGACGGCAGAGCCAGGCTACGACCTGCGCGACCTCGTCGGGCCGTACGAACCGGCCCAGTGGGTTGCGCGCCAGCAGCGCCGTGGCCGCGCCGTCCTCGGTACGTCCGGTCGTGCGCGCGATCCGCTCCAGCGTGCGTTCCAGCATCGAGGTTTCGGTGAATCCGGGGCACACGGCGTTGACGGTGATCCCCTTGCGCCCGAACTCGGCCGCCAGCGAACGCGTCAGCCCGATCACCCCGTGCTTGGCCGCATTGTACGCGGCGATATACGGGCCGCCGACCAATCCCGCCGTGCTGGCGACGTTGACGATGCGGCCGTAGCCCGCGTCCACCATCTCGGCGATGACCTCGCGGCTGCACGCGTACGTTGCGGTCAGGTTGACGGCGATCGACGCATCCCACGTCGCGCGATCGAGCTTCGCAAACGGCGCGCTCCCCGACGCGCCGGCGTTGTTGACCAGGATCGCGATCGGCCCGTGCTGCGCGCGCGCTCGGGCGAACGCGGCGTGCAGCGCGGCGTCGTCGGTCACGTCGGCGGTCACGACCAGCGCGCGCGCGCCGGGCGGCAACGTCGCGGCGTGGGTCGCGAGCTGTTCGCGGCTGCGTCCCAGCAGCGTCACCCGCGCACCGCCGGCGGCTAGCGCGGAGACGATGGCGGCACCGATTCCCCGGCCGGCGCCGGTGACCAGCGCGTGCGCGCCGTCAAGTGAGGAATTCATTGCGTCACCTCCGCGAGCGGCGCCGCGCGCCGCAGCGTCCGCAGCAGTTGTTCGCGCCCGGGCAGATACGGCCACGGCCACGGCAGTTCGTCGTAGCCGAGCTGCGCCGCCGCGTGCAGCGTGAAGTATGGATCGGCGAGGTGCGGCCGTGCCAGCGCGACCAGGTCGGCGCGCCCCGAGGCGATGATGCTGTTGACGTGATCGGCCTCGGTGATGTTCCCGACCGCCATCGTCGCGATCCCCAGCTCGTTGCGGATCTGGTCGGAGAACGGGGTTTGGAACATACGGCCGTAGACCGGGCGCGCGGCGCGCGAGGTCTGACCCGCCGAGACGTCGATCAGATCGGCGCCGGCGGCGTTGAAGGCGCGTGCCACCTCGACCGCATCGTCGGCGGTGATACCGCCGGGCACCCAGTCGGAGGCCGAGATGCGCACCGACATCGGCTTGTGCGACGGCCACACGGCGCGCACCGCGACGAACACCTCAAGCGGAAAACGCAGCCGGTTGGCCAGGCTTCCGCCGTAGGCATCGGTGCGCCGGTTCGTCAGCGGCGTGATGAAGCTGGAAAGCAGGTACCCGTGCGCGCAGTGCAGTTCGAGCAGATCGAAGCCGCACTGCTCGCCCATCGTCGCGGCGCCCACGAACTGCTCGCGCACCCGGTCCATGTCGTCACGCGTCATCGCGCGCGGAATCTGGTTGCGCTCCCCGTACGCGATCGGTGAGGGGGCGAGCAGCGTCCAGTTGCCGCTCGCGAGCGGTTCGTCGGGCTCCTCCCAGCCGCGCTGCGTCGAGCCTTTCGGGCCGGCATGCCCCAGCTGCAGCGCGATCTTCGCGGCGGTGTGCACGTGCACGAAGGTGACGATCCGCGACCAAGCCGCAACGTGTTCGTCGCTATACATCCCCGCGCAGCCCGGTGAGATGCGCGCCTCGGGGCCGACGCAGGTCATCTCGGTGAACACGAGGCCCGCGCCGCCCTGCGCCCGCGCGCCCAGGTGCACCAGGTAAAAGTCGTCCGGCGTTCCGTCGACGCAGCTGTACATCGCCATCGGCGACACGACCACCCGATTGGTCAGCTCGAGCGAACGCAGTCGCAGCGGGGTGAACATCGGCGGTACGGCGCGCGGCGCGCCGGCACGCTCGGCGAGCCACGCTTCGAGTTCGCTGACGTAGTCGCGGTCGCGCAGCCGCAGGTTATCGTGGCCCAAGCGCTGGCTGCGCGTCAACAGGCTGTAGGCGAACTGCTCGGGCTGCAGCGCCGCATAGCGGGCGACGTTTTCGAACCACTCGGTGCTGTTGCGGGCCGCGTTTTGCAAGCGCAGCACTTCGATGCGCCGCTCGGTCTCGTACTCGGCGAAGGCCCGTTCGCGTTCGGGATTACGCGCCAGCGCATGGGCTAGGCTGACGGCATCTTCGAGCGCGAGCTTCGTCCCCGAACCGATCGAAAAGTGCGCCGTGTGCGCGGCGTCGCCGATCAGCACGCGGTTGCCGTCGTACCAGCGCTCGTTGTTGACCAGCACGAAGCGGATCCAGGGGTTCGTCAGATGCGCGGCGTTGCTCAGCAGCGGCTGACCGTCCAGATAGCGCGCGAATAGCCGCTCGCAGAAGGCCAGCGACACGGCGGTCGTCGCGCGCTCGAGACCGGCCGCCCGCCACGTCCCCTCGCGGCACTCGACGATCACCGTCCCGAACTCGCGGTCGAATTGGTAGGCGTGGATTTGAAACCAGCCGTGCGGCGTTTCCTCGAACGCGAAGGTGAAGGCGTCGAAGCGCCGGCGCGTCCCGCACCAGATGTAGCGGTTGCGGCCCTGCTGCAGCGTCGTTCCGAAGGCCTCGCCGGCGGCGCGCCGCAAGCCGCTGTTGGCGCCGTCGGCGAAGACCGCGACGTCGGCGCCCGCAACATCGGCGGCGGTTGCTTCCGTTTCGAACCGCAGATCGACCTCGAGTTCGCGCGCGCGTTCCTGCAAGATCGCCAGCAGCCGCTTGCGCGCGATGCCGGCGAATCCCTGACCGCCGGCGCGGATCGTCCGCCCGCGATAGTGGACGTCGATGTCGTCCCAATGCACGAAATCGGCCACGATCCGCGCGTAGGTCGGCGGATCGGCCGCGGCGATATTGCCGAGTGTTTGATCGGAGAACACGACGCCCCAGCCGAACGTGTCGTCGGGTCGATTCCGCTCGAAAACCGTGACGGCGGCAGCCGGAACCGCCGTCTTCAAAACGATCGAGAAGAACAGTCCCGCCGGGCCCCCACCGACGCAGACGATTCGCAACGGGTCCTCCTCCCGACGCGATTGCTTGCTACTTCAACAAATCTAGGCCGACCGTGATCCCCGTGTCAACCAATGGGGTTTGGCTGCGCCGAACCCACCTCAGACGTCGAGGGAGCGGACCGAGCCGATTCCGGGAACGGCTCGCAAGGCGGCCAGGGTCGCCTCGCCGGCGGGACGGTCGGTCGAAAGCACCATGATCGCGTCGCCGCCCTGCGTGTTGCGGGAGACCTGCATCGTCGAGATGTTGACCCGCGCGTCGCCGAGGATGGTCCCGACCCGGCCGATCATCCCCGGCACGTCGGCGTGGCGCGTGATCAGCATCGCGCCGACCGGCGTCGCGTCGATCTCGTACCCGTCGAGTTCGACGATACGCGGCGATCCGGCAACCGAGGTGCCGGTGATCGACGTACCCTCGCCGAGCAGCCGCAGCGACGCGGCGTACGATGAGGTCGAAGGTTCGCCGCGCGCATCGACCACGATCCCCAATTCGTTCGCGATCGCCTCGGCGTTCACGACCGAGACGCGCCGATCGGTCGTCGCCTGCAAGAGGCCGCTCAAGAACGCCCGCACGAGCGGCGCTGCGGGCACGTCGGCAAGGCCGCCGCCGAGCACCAGCGTGAAGCGCGGCAGAATCGGGGCGCGCGTGTACTGGGGATAGAACCGCCCCAAGCGGTACGCGACGTCGAGGAACGGGAAGACGCGTTCCGCTTCGGGGCCGTCCGGTACGGGCGCGTTGACCGCGGCATTGGCCGGCGCGCCCAGCAGCACGCGCGCCACGTCATGCGCGAGCTCGGTCGCGATGCGCGCCAAGGCCTCGTGCGTCGAGCCGCCCAGATGCGGCGTCGCCACGACCTTCGGATGCCGGTGCAGCGCCGCGCCGGTCCCATCCGGCGGCGGCGGTTCGTCCGCGACCACGTCGATCGCCGCGCCGGCCAGAACGCTGCCCTCGAGCGCCGCGAGCAGATCGCGCTCGACGATCAGCCCCCCGCGCGCGCAGTTGATCACGTAGGCGTGCGGACGCAGTTCCGCCAGACGCGCGGCATCGAGCATCCCGGTGGTCTGCAGGGTCAACGGTACGTGCAGCGTGACGATGTCGCTCTGGGCGAGCAGCGTGTCGAGATCGACCAGCGTGGCGTCGAAGCCGGCGGCGCGACCGGTGCTGATGTAGGGATCGTGCGCGAGCACCGTCATGCCGAACGCTTTGGCGCGCAGTGCCACGCTGCCGCCGATGCGGCCCAGCCCGACGATGCCCAGCGTTTTCCCGTACAGTTCGGTGCCGATCAAGTGTTTGCGGTCCCAGATCCCCTCGCGCAGCTGCTGCGCCGCCAACGTCGTGCGGCGCGCGAGCGCGAGCATCAGGGCAAAGGTTTGCTCGGTCGCGGCGATCGTGTTTGCGCCCGGCGTGTTCAGGACCAGGATCCCGGCATCGGTAGCGGCGTCGACATCGATCGCGTCGACCCCGACGCCGGCCCGCGCCACGACGCACAGCCGCGGCCCGGCGGCGAGCAGTTCCCGGTCGACCCGCGTCTCCGAGCGTACGATCAGGCCGTCGGCATCGGCCAGCGCCGCCACCAGCTCGTTGCGCGGTCGGCCGACTTGCGAATCGACGTCGATTCCGGCGTCGCGCAGCACGGCCAGGCCATGCTCGGCGAACGGTTCGGCAACGACGACGCGCGGCCGAGAGAGGCCGCTTGGGGTCGTCGGGCGTACTTGCACGGGCTTGTTCCTTCGCTTTCGGGGGCGCATCGCCGTTGCGCTCGCCTTCGCCGTCCCGCTCGTCGTGTTGCTCGCCACGGTGCGGACATCGGTCGGGTATTGGGACACCGGCGACTTGCAGACCGTTGCGTGGATCGCCGGAATCCCGTATCCGACCGGCTTCCCCTTGTACGTGATCGTCGGCTGGCTGTGGACGCACGCGATACCGTTTGCTTCGGCCGCGGCACGGCTCAACGCACTCTCCGCGGTCGCGATCGCGGGCGGAGCAGCGGTGATCTGCGCGATCGCACTGCTCTGCGAGGTCGCGGAGGTGGTGGCGGTGCCGGCGGCGTGGACGTTCGCGTTCGCGTTTCCGATCTGGTTTCGCGCAACCTATGCCGACGTCCACCCGCTGGGATTCGCGGTCGCGTTTCTCGCCATCGCATTCGCGTTGCGCTGGGTGCAGCGCGGTGAAGTCCGCGACATCGTCACCGCGATCCTGATCGCTGCGGTTGGGCTCGGCATCGACAACACGACGGTGCTCATCTTGGCGGGCGGCGTGATTCTGACGCTGCAGCGTCCGCCACCGCTGCTGGTTACAGCGCGAGCCGCCGCCGCGGGCGTGCTGATCGTCTGCGTCGCATACGCGTTTCTGCCGCTGCGCAGCGCGCAGGTCACCGCGGCGCGGCTCGATCCGACGCTGACGCTCGGCCTCGCGCCCGGCCGGCCGTATTGGGACGACCATCATCCCGCGTCGTGGAGCGGTTTCGTCGCCTTGGTCGCCGGCACGTCGTTTGCGCCGGGTGATGCGCTGGCGAACCTCGTCGACCCGAAGTCGTTCGTTGCGGCGGCCGAACGCTACGGCCCGATGATGGGTGACGATTTCCCCTTCAAACTCGTCCTCGCCGGACCCGCCGGCCTCGCGCTGCTGGCCTATCGCCGGCCGCTGGTCGCGTTGGGGCTTGGGTTCGCCGGCGTCGTCCCGGCGGTTTTCGGAAGCGCCTACGCCGCCGAAGCCGATCCCGAACGCTACGCCTTCGCGCTCTACGCCGTTACGGCGCTCGGCTTCGCGCTCGCCGCGCAGGAGATCGTAGGTTTTCTTTCCGGACGCGTGCAGCAGGCGGCGTACGCGGCCCTGGCAGCGGTCCTGCTCGCGGTCGCCGGGAACGAGCTCTCACGGGGCACAATCTACTTCCAAGTGCGCGATGAAGCGTTGCCGGACGCGCTCGCCGATCGCGTCGTCAGCGGTACCAACGACCGTGCGATCGTCGTCGCGCCGTGGATCTACGCGAGCCCGCTGGCCTACCGCGCGTACGTCGACCGTGCCTTCGGCGGGCGGATCGTGGTGTGCGGCTGGTGGCCCGACTACGAAAAGGAGTACGCACGCTGGCTGCGTTCGCGCACGATCGTGATCGTCTCGGACGACATCCCGGAGATCCCCGGTCATCGCGTGCGCCTGGTGGCCGACGGCATTCCGGCCGTCTACGAGCTGCTGCCGTGAACGCTCTGCTGGCCGGTCTGCTCGGCACAGGCGTCGCACTGGTCTTCGCGCACGGCCGCATCACGCCGTACGACAACTACGTCCTGCTGGCCGACGCGATGCTGCACGGCCGGCTGTGGATCGATCCGCTGTGGCCGGGTCCGCGGATCGACGCGGTGCTCTTCCACGCGCATCGGTACGTGGTCAACGATCCGGTGCCGGCGTTCCTGATGCTGCCGCTGGTATTGGTGTTCGGCGTGCACGCCAATCAGACGCTGCTGTCGTGCGTGCTGTGCGGCGTTGCGGTCGGCGCGGCCTGGACGCTGATGGTGCGGCTCGGGCTGACGAAGCGGGTCGGCGCGTGGCTGGTCGTCTTTCTGCTGGCCGGTACGGACCTCTTATGGTGTTCGATGCTCGGCGACGTGTGGTTCGTCGCGCAGACCTCGGCGGTCGCGTTCACGCTGCTCGCGCTGTGCGAGCTCGCGGGTGCGCGCCGCGGCTGGCTGGTCGCGCTGTTCAGCGCGCTCGCGCTCGGTTCGCGCTTCACCCTGGTGATGGCACTGCCGGTTTTCGCCTGGTGGGTCTGGGACGGCTTTCTCGAACGCGAGCGCCGCCCGCGTGCGCTGCTCGGCTTCGTTCTCACACTGGTGCCGTTCGCGTTGGCCTGGTTCGGCTACAATGAAGCCCGCTGGGGCGTGCCGTGGGATGCCGGCCACACGATCTTCTACCATCAGGATCCCTTCATGGGTTCGCCGACCGGCTCGCCGTTCGGATTCGAGAACGTCGGCCAAGAGCTGTCTGCGTTTTTCGTCCTGCCGCCGGTGCTGCACCCAGACCCGCCCTACCTCGAGCCGCTCTTCGTCGGCACCGCGCTGTGGTTCACCAGTCCGGCGCTGCTGCTGGCGCTGTTCGCGCGCGAGCCGCGCCGGCTGGTCGTCTCGCTGTGGGTCGCGACGCTGCTGGTCGCGGCGCCGTCGATTCTCTACTACGCCAATGGCGGCGCGCAGTTCGGGATGCGTCACGCGCTCGACTTCGAGCCTTTTCTGCTGGTGCTGATGGGGTTGGCGGTGCGAGGGGGCCTGGCCACGATTTGGCGCATTCTGATCGGCTGGAGCGTCGCGGTCGGCGTTTGGGGATGCTGGTATTGGAATACGATCGTCCGCCCGACCTACTGACGCGGCCACGCCGAAGATTTCCGCCACCGCGCGGGTAAACGGGGAGACCACCATGCGCGTCGCCCAGAGAACCCGCTGAAGACGAAAGAGCCGCTCGCCGAGTACGTCCGCAAACGCGACTTCTCGGCGACACCCGAACCGGCCGGAGGCAAACGGAGCACGTCCAAGCGGCTCCGCTTCGTTGTGCAAGAACACCGCGCGACGCGATTGCACTGGGACTTCCGGCTCGAAGCCGACGGCGTGATGCCCTCGTGGGCGGTTACGCGCGGACCCACGCTGGTGCCGCTCGAGAAGCGGCTGGCGATGAAAACCGAAGATCACCCGCTCGACTATCAAACCTTCGAAGGGGTGATCCCGGCCGGCAATTACGGTGCCGGCGAGGTGATCGTCTGGGACAACGGCACCTACACCCTGGCCGAAGGCGACGACCCCGTGCGCGAGATCGCGAAGGGGAAGCTCAAGATCGTTCTGCACGGCAAGAAGCTGAAGGGGCTCTTCACGCTGGTCAAGATCAAGCCGCGCGAGGGCGAGCACGGCGAACCCTGGCTGCTCTTCAAGGACCACGACGAATACGATGACGCCGGCTGGAAGATCGAGCAGCACGCGCAGAGCGTGAAGAGCGGCAAGACGCTCGCGCAGCTGCAGGCCTCGCGCAAGGACGCGCCGATCTGGCAGAGCAATCGCAGCGCCGCTCCCGACGGCACCGCCGTCAAGCGCGCGGCCCGCGCAAAGGCCGCGCACGCCGACCCGCTTCCGCGCGACGTCAAGCCGATGCTGACGACCCTCGTCGCCAAACCCTTCGACGACGACCGCTGGCTGTTCGAGTTGAAGTGGGACGGTTACCGCGCGATCGCGGTGGTGGAAGCCGACCGGGTGACGCTGACGTCGCGCAACGCCAAAGACCTGCTCCATCAGTTCAAGGAGATGGAGGGGCTGAGCGCGGCCTTTCGCTCGATTCCGGTCGTGGTCGACGGCGAGCTGTGCGTGCTCGACAAGGACGGGCGGCCACACTTTCAGGCGCTGCAGTCGCGGGACAAACCGGTCCGGGGACTCAAGCGCGCGCGGCCGTCACCGGTGACGTTCGTCGTGTTCGATCTGCTGTATGCCGACGGCCGCGATCTGCGCGAACGGCCGCTCGAAGAACGCAAACGGTTGCTGGAAACGCTGATCGTCCCCGACCACGGCGTGATGTACTCCAAGCATGTCGCCGGCACGGGCAAGGAACTGTTCGCGCTCGCGGAGCGTCGCGGCCTCGAAGGAATCGTCGGCAAGGTGCGCACCTCGCCCTACCGGTCGACGCGCTCGCGCGAATGGGTCAAGATCAAGACCCGCAAGCGCCAGGAGTTGGTCATCGGCGGCTGGACCGAACCGCGCGGCAGCCGCAAGGGATTCGGCGCGCTGTTGCTCGGCTATTACGAAGGCGGCGACCTGCACTACGCGGGTCACGTCGGCACCGGCTTCGACGGCGACTTGCTGAAGATGCTGACCGCGAAGATGGCGCCGCTGGCGCGCAAGACGCCGCCCTTCGTCGACGTGCCGAAGACGAACACGCCCGCGCATTGGGTGAAGCCGGAGCTGGTAGCGGAGATTGCGTTCGCCGAATGGACCCGCGAGGGCATCCTGCGCCAGCCGGTCTTCATCGGCTTACGCAGCGATAAGGATCCGAAGACCGTCGTGCGCGAGCGCGAAGCGCACGCGGACCCCGACGCATGAGTCCGGCGGCGCGTGCGCGCGGCAAGTCTGCGGCCGCGCCGGTGACGATCGACGGTCACGCGGTCGCGCTCACCAATCAGGACAAGGTGCTCTTTCCGCGCGACGGGTTCACCAAAGGCGACCTGGTCGCGTACTACCGGGCGCTCGCGCCGGTGATCCTGCCGTACCTGCGCGGCAACCCGCTGACGATGGAACGCTATCCCGACGGGATCGACATGACGCGCGGAATCTGGGAGAAGCAGCTGCCGCGCTACACGCCCGAATGGGTGCATCGCGTGACGACCACGCCGGCGACCGGCGCGCCGCGCGAGGTCACGTTTCTGGTCTGCGACGATGAGGCGACGCTGGTCTGGATCGCCAACCTGGCGGCGATCACGCTGCACATCTGGTTCTCGCACCAGCCCACGCTCGATACGCCCGATCTGGTCCTGTTCGATCTCGACCCCGGCGAGCGGTGCCCGATCGCGCGGTTGGCGCGGGTTGCGCTGGCCTTCCGCGACGAGCTGGCATCGGTCGGGCTGCGCGCGCTGGTGAAGACGACCGGCGGCATGGGCCTGCACGTCGTCGTGCCGCTCGAACCGCGCTACGACTATGAGCTTGCCAAAGGGCTGGCGGAGCTGGTCGCCCGCCGGCTGCACACCGTGCTGCCGAAGGATACGACCCTCGAACGTGCCCTCGCGCGCCGGCCCGACGACGTTGTCTACCTCGATTGGGTCCAGGTCGGCAAGGGGAAAACCTACGTCGCGCCGTTCAGCGTCCGGGCCCGGGACGCTGCCCCGGTATCGATGCCCTTGGCCTGGGCCGACGTTGAAGGGATGCAACGGAAGCGGGCGCGGGAGACGACCGCCGAGATGCGGCGCTGGACGATGGCGAACGTTCCGGGGCTGGTGGCGAAGGGCGGCGACCCGTGGCGCCGTGAGGGATGGGAACCGCAGGCGCTCGAAGCCGCGCTATCACGCGCTCGCCCGCTCTGGGGGAAGTAAGGTTGGCACACGCGATCTGGTCTGGGGCTATCAATTTCGGACTCGTGACGATTCCGGTCAAGCTGTTTTCGGCCGTCCGGACGAACGATCTGCGCTTCAATTTTCTCCATAAGAAGGACGAAGGGCGCATCTTCAACGAGCGCCATTGCTCCGTTTGCGATGAAAAGGTCGAGTACGCCGATCTGGTGCGCGGTTACGAATACGAGAAGGGGCACTACGTCACGGTCAGCGACGACGACCTCAAGGCGGTGCGGCCCGAAGCGACCCAGTCGGTGCAGATCGTCGAGTTCGTCGACCTCGAGCAGATCAACCCGATGTACTTCGACACGCCGTACTACCTCGAACCGGAGAAAAAGGGCCGCCACGCCTACGCGCTGCTGCGCGATGCGCTCATCGATTCCGGAAAAGTGGCGATCGCCAGCGTCGTGATCCGCTCGCGCGAGCACTTGGCCGCGGTCAAGCCGAACGGCGCCGCGCTGGTCCTCGAGCTGATGCACTTCAACGACGAGCTGGTCGAGCAGAGCGGCTTCGACTTCCCGGCGCTCAACGAGAAGGTCGCCGACGCCGAGAAGAAGGTCGCGAAGCTGCTGATTGACACGATGAGCGTCGAGCAGTTCGACCCCGAGCAGTTCCACGACAAATATAAGGAAGACGTGCTGGCGATGATCGAGGCGCGCGCCAACGGCGAGCAGATCGAAACGCACGAAGTGCATCGTCCGGCGGCAACCAACGTCGTCAACCTGATGGACGTGCTGCAGCGCTCGCTGGCGCAATCGAAGTCGCGCCGCGGCGCACCGCAGTCCGACGCCGACGCGGACGAGACCGAGTCAAAGCCGGCTAAAAAGGGCGCGGCGCGCAAGAAGACCACCGTCGCCAAACCGAAGCGCAAGAAGAAAGCCGCGTGAGCCGCTACCGCATCGCCGCGATCCCGGCCGACGGCATCGGCCCGGAGGTGATCGGCGCGGGCCTGCGCGTGCTCGAAGCGCTGCAGCGCCTCGATCCGGAACTGCGGCTCGACGTCAAGCATTTTCCGTGGGGCTCCGACTACTACCGCAAGAACGGCGTGATGATGCCGGCCGACGGACTGGATTCGCTGCGCAACTTCGACGCGATCTACTTCGGCGCCGTCGGCGATCCGGTGATCCCGGATCACGTGACGCTGTGGGGCCTCCGTCTGGCGATCTGCCAAGGCTTCGACCAGTATGCGAACGTGCGCCCGACCCGCATTCTGCGCGGCCTGGAAAGCCCGCTGCGCAACTGCGGGCAGGCGGATCTCGACTGGGTGATCGTCCGCGAGAATAGTGAAGGCGAGTACGCGGGTAACGGCGGGCGCACGCACCGCGGGACGCCGATCGAAGTCGGGACCGAGGTCGCGATCTTTACCCGCGCCGGCGTCGAGCGGATCATGTGCTTCGCCTTCGAACTGGCGCGCCAGCGCAAACGCCGCAAGCTGACGGTGGTGACGAAGTCGAACGCGCAGCGCCACGGCATGGTGCTGTGGGATGAGGTCGCAACCTCGGTCGGACGCGACTATCCCGACGTGACCGTCGACCGCGAACTGGTCGATGCGATGACCGTGCGCATGGTGATGAAGCCGTCATCGATCGACGTCGTGGTAGCGACCAACTTGCACGCCGACATTCTCAGCGATCTCGCCGCCGCGCTCGCGGGAAGCCTCGGCATAGCCCCGACCGCCAACCTCGATCCGACCCGCAAGAACCCCTCGATGTTCGAACCGATCCACGGTTCGGCATTCGACATCACCGGGAAAGGGGTCGCGAACCCGATCGGCGCGTTCTGGACCGCCGCGCTGATGCTCGACCATCTCGGCGAACGCGCCAACGCGAAGCGGCTGATGGAAGCGATCGAAACGGTGACCGCGTCGGACGTGCGCAGCCCCGATCTCGGCGGCACGGCGCGCACCGACGAAGTAACCGACGCCGTGTGCGAAGCGCTCGCGGGAGTGCCGGCCGCCGCCGGCTGACCGAGCCTTACTTCGTCGTCAGACCGAAGTGCGCCAGGAGCCACGCGCGGCGGTCGTCGTACGCGGCGGGGATGTCGAGCGCGTGATCGGCGTCGTACATCTTGAAGGTGCGGTCGCGGTCCGGAACGGCGTTGCGGAACGACGCGGCGGTCGCGCGCGAGACGTAGATGTCGTTCTTTCCGAACTGCAGCAGCGTCGCGCGCTGGTGTCCGCGCGCGAGCCACGGCGGCAGATCGAAGGCGCTCATGCGGTCGACGTAGGCTGCCGGATCGGCCGGCTGCGCCCCGAGTAAGAACCACTCCCAAAACGAGAGCGTCGGCGTCATCAACACCGCGAATTGCGGACGGTCATCGACCGCTAGCAAGAGCGCGCCGTCCATGGCACCGAAGTCGTGGCCGACGTATGCAAGCCGGGTAGGATCGAGTTTCGCGACCTCGCTAAAAAAATCTAGCGCTCGGCGCAAGGCGATTACCTCCCCAATTGTGTCGGAGGCATCACGATCGGGCGAACGGCCCGTCGCGAACCAGTCGGGTTTCGACCAAGGCATATCGACCAGCATCGAAACGACCCCTGACGGCGCGAGCGCTTGGGCGTCCGAAAGAAATTCCGTCCGATTACTCGTCGCGGGTTCGCCAAGCCAATGCACCCAAAGCACGCCGGGATACTTGGGCCGAACTTTCAGCGGCCTGACGACCACGCCCGTTACCGGGACCTCTCCGTTCGCACGTATCGAGAACTTGACGCCGTTGACATCGTGACTGAACTGAACGGCATTCGGCGGCAAGGGGACGTAGGTGAAGGTCGGCGTCGGTTCGGCGGCTGCGGCAGAGCGACAAGTCGCCGCAATCGCAGCCGAGATCAGCAGCACGATGAGTCCCGCACGCATACGCGCCCAGTCGCTTCCGCGCGATGCGGTTCCTGCGCTGCGGCGCGGAATCGGCAGGCCGTCAGTCGGCGGCGACGCCGGGGGGTTCGGGGATCGACGTCCGCGGCATCCCGCGCAAGAGCAGCACCAGCGGAATGGAGAGCACGAATACGATTGCGCAGATTCGCAGCACGGCGTCGTACGAGAGCACGGTCGCATTGAGCATCACGACGCCCTGGAGCGCGGCCGCTGTGCCGTGCTGGTCGTTCAGATACTGCGAGACCGCCGGGTTTGCGGCCGTGACCGAGCCGGCGAGGTTTGCGTAGGCGCCGTCCTGATAGCGCGTCTGCAGCATCTGCAGGATCGCGATCCCCAGCGACCCGCCCAGCTGGCGAACCAGCGTATAGATGCCGGTGGCGTTGGCCATCTTCTCGCGCGAGATTGCGCTCAGCGTCACCGTCGAGAGCGGCACGAACAGAAAGCCCAGCGCGAACCCCTGCAGCGCGCGCGGCCAGAACACGAACCAATAGTCGGCGTCCTGGCTCGCCGCGCCGACCCACCAGCAGCCTGCCGCAAAGATCAGCAGTCCCATCGCGATCAGGACCCGTCCGTCGATCTGCTGGACGAGGCGCGAGGCGATCGGCATGCTGATCGCGGTCGCGATCGCACCGGGGAGCAGCGCCATTCCGGTTTGCGTCGCGCTGAAACCCAGCACGTTCTGGAAGAACAGCGGCAGGATCAAGGCCGTCCCGAAGAGGCCGAAGCCGCTGATCACGCCGATCGCGCTGCCCGCGCTGAACGAGCGGTCCTTGAAGACTTTCAGATCGACCAGCGGGTGCGGATCGCGCCACTCGCGCACGCAGAACCAAACCAGGGCCACCGCGGCGACGATGGTCAGCATCACGATCGTCGACGACGAAAACCAGTCCTCGCGCTGACCGCGCTCGAGGACGTATTGGACCGACGCCACGCCCGCGGTGAGCAGACCGAGTCCGATCAGGTCGATCGGCGAGCGATCGCGCACGACGTAGGTCTGGTCGCGAATGTAACGCAGCGTCATAAAGAACGCGGCGATGCCGATCGGAATGTTGATGTAGAAGATCAGCTGCCACGAGTAGTTGTCGACGATCACGCCGCCGAGGGTCGGCCCGATCGCCGGCCCGACCATCGCGCCCAAACCGAAGATCGCCATCGCGCCCGCGCGCTTGCCGGGCGGGTACGACTCGAACAGAATCGCTTGCGCGGTCGGCTGCAGCGCGCCGCCGCCGAACCCTTGAATGACGCGGTAGAGCACCAGTTCGGTCACGTTCGTCGCCGTGCCGCACAGAAACGACGCGACCGTGAACACCACCAGGCACGTCGCGTAGAAGTTGCGCCGGCCGAAGCGGGCCGTGAGCCAGCCGTTGAGCGGCATCACGATCACGTTGGCGAGGATGTAGCCGGTCGCGACCCAACCGATCTCATCGATTGAGGCACCGAGCGTCCCCGCCATATTGGTGAGCGCGACGTTCACGATCGACGTGTCGATCAGCTCGATGACCGCCGCGGCGATCACCGTGAAGGTGATGATGATCTTGCGGATTCCAACTTCGGCCATGGCGGGTCGAAACGGGCGCGTTCGCGCCTCAGCCGCGGATGTCGACGGTCACGTCCACGCTCATCCCGGGCCTGAGCGGGTGGGCCCGGTCGGGCGGCCCCTCCAGGACGATCTTCACAGGCACGCGCTGCGTGACCTTCACAAAATTTCCGCTCGAGTTGTCGGGCGGCAGCAGGGCGAA
>PMOG01000146.1:0-9938 GCA_003161555.1 Vulcanimicrobiota bacterium
GGTTGAGCGGGCCGCGGTAGAGCGCGAGCGGGGAGAGCAGGCCGAACAGCACCACGTAGGCGAGCGGTGACCGCGGTGCGACTGCGGCGACCAGGGGTGACACAGCGGCGGTGACTTCGGGCGTCTGCGAGGCGACGAACAGCATGCCGATGCCGATCATCAGGATCGTCGCGGGCGCCACGTCTTCGATGCCGCGAATCCACGCTGCCACCAGCGTCTGAACGATCGCCCGCGGCCGGGTCACCAGCACGCCGTAAACGGCTGCAAGCGCGAACCCCACGATCGGATCGACGCCCAAACGCGCGAACAGGACCAGCGGGATCAGCGGCGTGATCAAGGCCCAGAAACGGACACGCTTGCGCAGCGGTTCGCCGGGGTCGACTTTGGTCGCATAATCGCGCGACGAGCGCAGGCGTACCAGCGCGTAGGCGACGAGAACTGCGGCTTGGAGGACGAACAGCAGCACCGCGTAGTTCTGGAAGTGCGCGCGCTCGACGCCGAACAGCGTGATATAGAAGCGCCACTGCGTGATGTTGAAGATGAAGCCGAGGCCGAAGGCCATCAGAAACAGCGTCGCGGACAGCGCGCGCGGGAGGCCCACCGTCATCATGACCGGCAGCACGATCGTGCCGATCATGATGATCGCGCCCAGTCCTTGCACGGCGGTGAAGAGCACCGCCACGACGGCGCACAGCAGCAGCGAGAGCACCAGCGGCCGGTCGCCGCCGAACTCCGCGGCGTAGGTCACCAGCGTTTCGGCGATGCCGGTGGACAGCACGACCCGGCTCAAGAGCGCGCCGAAAAACAACGTGGCGTACACCGGAGCCAGCTTGACCGCGCCTTGGGTCACGATACCGGACAGGTCGTGCACGCCCGCCAGCGCAGCGGTCGCCAGCGCCATCAGCGGAACCGCCAGCAGCGCCGGAAGCTTGCGCGCGATCATCGCTCCGGCCAGCACCAGGAAGGCCGCGATGATCAGGATGCCGCTCACGGCCGCCCGCGCATCGCATCCCAACTGGGGATGGTACCGTGACGCAGGTAGTCCTCGCGCATGACGGTGTCGATCCGGTCGGCGCAGCGCTGGGCATCAGCTTCGGCGGCCGCGTAGCGCACCAGGACACGCCGCAGGCCCGGTTCGGTGCTCTCGTAACGCCACGCAGCGGCGTAACGCGGAGCGATCGAGGTCAGCGCGTCCCGCAGCTCCCAGCAGAGATACTTCGCGACGCCCAGACTGCGGTAGACGCGCGTCGAGTTCTTTTCGGCGGCCCCGGCGACCGCGTCATCGTAATACGCGCGCGCTTCGCGGCCGATCTGCAGCCGCCGTCCGAGCTGATCGTAACGCAGCGCCGCCAAACGCATGACCGCCACGGCTTGGGGATGCAGCGGCGGCCGTGCGTTCCAGAGTTCCGTAAGCACGGCTTCCGCCGATGTGCGCAGCGCGCTCAGCGACGCGTCGGTGAAGCGATCGGTCAGTTCCGGCGCGAACGGATCGTGCCAGAACAGATAGTCCGGCGGATCGGATGGTGGTGCGTGCGTAGGCGTTTCCATTGCTTGATCGGGCGTGCGCCCACGCGTTTGCGGAGGCCGGAGCAGATCGCGCATGGCGCGCAGCCGATCGAGCGCATCGGCATAGCGATCGTCCGTCGTACCGAAAAAGGCGGCCGCGAAACGCCGATGCCATCCCACGCCGTCGACCGGCTGCTTCTGCCAGGCGGAGGCTGCCGCATATGCCAGCGCGGGCCACGTCGCTTCGTAGAGCGACTCGCCGTCGTCGTGCCAGACGGTCATGAACATGCCGAGCGTGCCGCGCACGGCGCGCCCGTCGGCCGCGAAGCGCGCGACGTTGCCGTACGCGGCCGTCAGGTCGGGATAGATCTCGTTCCAGTTCGCCGCGCCGGGCGCGATCATGCTCGAAAAGCCGGCCGTCGCGATCGGATCGAGGTACCGGCGGTATGTCGCCTCGGCGCCGTAGTGGAATGCGACCACGACGGTGTCATGCGGGATCAGGCTCAGGATCGTGGGGTCCTGCTGAATCGCATCGTCCCAGATCATCGGACGTACGCCGCGCGGGAGAAAGCCCGCCACGCGCGTGATGTGAGTTGCGAACGCCTGCGCCGTGCGCGGCGTGCGCCCGCGGCCGAGGTCGACCGGTTCGTCGGCGCCCAGATGGAAGAACGGAATCGGAGCGGTCGCCGCTGCGATCGACCGGATCAGCGGCGCGAGGTACTCATAGGTGCGCGGATCGCTTTCCGCAAGTAAGTATCCGTGCGGCAATTCTGCCAGCGGCGCGAAGGTCTCCCACTTCAACGTTTCGTGCATGTGGGCGAAGGTCTGCTGCTCGGGAATCAGCGTGACGTAAAAGCGCCGCGCGTACGACGCGAGCTCGTGGAGCTGCGCCGGCGTCCACCCGTTCGGCGAGGCGACGTACGGTGCGCGCGGATCGACGACGACTTGCTCCATGTACGGCGACCAGCCGTTGATCTTCAGCGACGCCAGCGTCCGGATGCGCGCCTTGGCGTAGGCCATGGTCGGAAACGGTCCGCGCGAGACATCGTCGGAAACGATGCGCCAGCGCATCGCCGGGGCATCGATGATGTCGACGCACGGCAGCACCCAGCGGCCATTACGCCGTTCCGGTAGTTGCGCCAGCGTCATGAGCGCATCAAACACCGACTCGCCGCCAGGTGCCGCAATCTGCAGACTGCGGGCCGTAACGATGAGGTGATACTTGCCTTCGGCATCGTTCTTCGTCGACGCGCCATCCCCGTGCGGGAATCGCGGCAGCGGCCGCAAGCGGGACGCGCGCAGGTCTTGCAGCGCTCCGAGCGCGCTCCATCGGTTCCTCAAGAGCTCCAGCGCGTCGGGCTCATTCCGGCCGAACGCCGCCTGAAGTCCGAGAAACGCCTTGGCGGACGGGATCGAGCAGTTCCCATATTTCACCGATGCCGGCTGCGGCACCAGCGCCGGTGCGGCTGAAATGCTACCCGTAGTCGCGAGCAGCAACGCGGCGGTCAAAAACACACGCACCTCGCGCGCTACACCGGCACGTGCGGCGTCTCCTCGGCCCGAGACTTCAACAGGTCGCTTTCCGAACATGCGGCGCCCTAGGCTCCGGTGTACCGCATCGCGACGCGGCCGTTGTCGTAGTCGAACCACAACTCGAAGTGCTGCAGGATGTCCGTGCCGATGATCGCGTCGAACGGGATGGCGATCGCGTCTCCGCGCCTCGTCGGTACCTCGACCCCGACGTCGACACGGCGCACGTGTAACGGTCCGAAATAGAGATCGGCAGCCTGATAGGGCACGACCTCAATCGCGCCTTCGACGTATTCGATGGTCTGGGGCGGCGACGGTATGCGTGTCCAGTGAGCGGCGATCTCCGCCCCGTAGCGCTGCGCGAACGGCTGCATGACGTAGAAGTGCGGCGACGCCGTGTCGAGCGCAAAGTCGTCGGCTGCCGCCAAACCGATGGCGGCATGCACCAGCGGCAGGCCCTGATCGACGTTCGCCGCAATCACGGTCACCGCCGGATCGGCGAACGCGGCCTGGGCCGCTTCGTGCGAGAGCACTTCGACGCGCTGCCCGCGGTAATCGATGTGCACGACGTGTCCGAAGAAAAAATCGTAGCCCAGAATTCCACTTACCGCGGGGCCGAGACCGAATGGAATCGCGAGCACGGAGACGTTGTCCATGCTTAGCGCGCCGACCGACATCTTGGCGACGGTCGCATGCTGCAGCACGACCCCGCCGGCAAGCCGCTCGGCAGCGCCGGAATTCAACGTGATGCTGGCCGTGCCTGTATCGAGGATGAATCTCCCGCTTCGGCCGTCGACGTCGACATCGACCGCAATGTGACCGCTGCGGAGAAAGTGCGCAGGGAGCGTCACGCGTTCGTTCCCGTCGGGCAGACGGAACACGCGTTGTGCTGAGGTCGACGGAAACGCGACCGCAGCAACGGGAACGTTTCCTGTGCTGACCCCGTCCAGGATCGCATCGATATCGTCGGCACGATCGCCGTCGGAAAGGTGCCAGTGGCGCGCCCGCACGATACCGAAACTCGCGTCGAAACGATCGAACACCGTCGTCTCGACGACCTTACCCTCGCGCAGGATCGACTTCACGATCAGACCCGAGCCCTGATCGAAGAACAGCCAATGCATGCGATCGCCAGCGGGGCGGTCGGCGATCACCCAAGCCGGATGCGGGGATGCGGTCTCGCCGGCGAGTTCGCAGTCCTGCGGCCGAAAGCCGAACAGAATGTCCGGAAAACGATCGATGGCATCGGATTGCAGATCCGCTTGCGTGCCGTGCACGATGCCGTTCGCATCGCCGCGCCAGCGCGCGCCCCCGAAGCGTCCCGCCGTGTACGCCGCTCCGTCGAGCATGACGTCGATGCGGAAGTCGTCCCCCCGTACCGCTACTTCGACCGGCAGCTGGTGCGTGCCGTTCGTGTAGGTCCAACCTTCGCGGCGGTTGTCGTGGCCGGACGGATCCTCGCCGACGGCTTTGGCGTGAAATGCAAGTACGTCGCCGAGCGTCGCGGTCGTCGGTCGAATCCCGGCCGGACGCCAATCGGCTCGTGCAGCGCGGGGCACGCCGAGGAGCATCAGCGTGAGCGTCGCCGCAATCGCGAACGTTCGCAGGGAGCGCCTGCCAGCGGCAGAACCGACCGCCATGGCGCTGAGCCCGCTCGACATCGCCGTTATCGTCGCGTTCTTTGCGATCAATCTGGGCATCGGGTTGTACTTCGCGCGCGGGAGCGGCAAGAGCGTCGGCGAGTTTTTTCTGTCGGGCCGCAGCGCACCGTGGTGGCTGACGGGCGTGTCGATGGTTGCCACGACGTTCGCGGTCGATACGCCGCTCGCGGTCACGGGCTTCGTGGCAAAAAACGGCATCGCCGGTAACTGGCTTTGGTGGAACATGGCCGCGAGCGGGATCTTGACCGTCTTCTTCTTCGCCGCCTTGTGGCGACGCTCGGGCGTGCTCACGGACGTCGAGTTCATCGAGCTGCGTTACGGCGGCGCGCCGGCTTCGGCCCTGCGCGGCGTGCGCGCCGTCTATCAGGGCGTCATCGTCAACACGATCATCATGGGCTGGGTTAATCTGGCGATGGTGAAGATTCTCTCGCTCACACTGCACGTGCCGACCTACCTGGCGCTGTACGTCTGCCTCGGACTGACCGCGCTCTACGTGACGATCGGCGGCTTTTGGTCGATTCTCGTCACCGATTTTCTGCAGTTCGCCGTCAAGATGACGATGGCGGTCGTGCTGGCGGTCGTCGCGGTGGCCGCGGTCGGCGGCATCGGTCCGCTCCGCGCGGGACTCGCGGCAATCGATGCACAGCGCGGCGGCGCTTCGATCCTGGCGTTCGTTCCGTCCGGCGATGCCAGCTGGATGCCCATTACGACCTTCCTGGTCTTTATCGGCGTCAGTTGGTGGGCTTCGTCGTATCCCGGCGCCGAGCCGGGCGGCGGCTCGTACATCGCTCAGCGCATCCTAGCGTCGCGCAGCGAGAAGGATGCCGTCTACGCGACGCTGTTCTTCAACGTCGCACACTATGCGCTGCGTCCGTGGCCGTGGATCCTGGTCGCACTGGCCGCGCTGGTGCTCTACCCGCACGGCGTCGTCGGCGTCGACGGCAAGGTCGATCCCGAACTCGGCTACGTGCAGACGCTGGTCGATCATTTGCCGCCCGCCTTGCGCGGCCTCATGATGGCCGGCTTCCTCGCCGCCTACATGTCGACCATCGGGACCCAATTGAACCTCGGCGCGTCGTACCTCACGAACGATTTGTACCGCCGCTTCATCGTCCGCGGTGCGGACGAACGCCACTACGTGGCGATCTCCCGGGTGATGACGATCGTCGCGGTCCTACTCGCCGCCGTCGTCACGCTCTTCATGACCTCGGTCGGCGAAGCGTGGAAATACATGCTCACGCTTACCGCCGGAGTCGGACTGGTCATGATCCTGCGCTGGTACTGGTGGCGGATCAACGCTTGGACCGAGATCTCGGCCCTGGCGACGTCCGCAATCGTCGGCACCTGGTGCTATAGTAGCGGCATCGTCGCCGGCGACGACCCGAACGCAACCGCAAAACGGCTACTGATCACCGTCGCCGCGACGACGCTCGTGTGGCTGGTCGTCACCTTCATCACAAAGCCCGAAAGCGAGGAGACCTTGAAGCGCTTCTATGCACGCGTCCGTCCGAGCGGCCCCGGCTGGGCGCCGATCGCGCGGCTCGTTCCGGTCGATTCCGAAGACAATCTCGGCATCGCGCTGATCGATTGGGTGGCGGGCTTAGGCCTCGTCTACGGCACCCTGTTCGGCATCGGCCGGCTCGTGCTCGGCGACCTCGCGGCCGGCCTTGCCTGGTGCGCCTTGGCAATCGGCTGCGGTGCGGTGATCGCGCGCACGCTGCGGCGGCCCGGGATGAAAACGGCCGTGGCCGCGATGCTGGTCATCGCAGCGCTCGGGGCGCCGAGCACGCTGAACGCCGCCGATGCCAACAAGACGCTGACCAACGTCAAGGGAGCCGTCAGCTACGACCGCAGCGGGAAGGCGGGCAAGCTCGTCCCGTCGGCATCAGTCGCGATGGCGTCGCAAGACTGGGCCGAAACCGGCGACGCTTCGCAGGCTCGCGTCACGCTGCCGGATTCATCGCGGGTGCTGATGGCAAGCGACACGCGCGTGCAGATGGTGCGCTTCGATCAATCGGACATCGCGCACGCACAGTTTCTGGTCGATCACGGCAAGGTGCGCTTTCAAATCGAACACCCGGAGGGTGCGCAGGCCGACTACACCTTCAAGACCGCCAGCGCGAACATCGCCGTTCGCGGCACCGAGGGCGACATCGGCGTCGACAGCAACGGGCTGACCGTCAACGTCTACAACTCCAAAACGACCGGTGGCGAATCGCCGGTGCTGGTGACCCTGCTCAACGGGCCCAACGCCGGGAAGACGCTGCAAATCTTTCCCGGACAATCACTGCTCGCCCATCTCGTCAACGGCGTGCTGAAACTGGAGATCAATCGGCTCACGCAGCAAGCGATGGATCAATTTTCGGAGATGGGCATCCCGACCAACGTCCAACAAGCGAGCGACGCGGCGATGTCCAAGGCACGCTCGTACTTGCCGCCGGTACCGTCGATCCCGGGGTTACCGAGAATACCCGGCTTCCCGCACTAAGTGTGCTGTCTCGTAAGTTCCTTGCGGAAGATCGCGAAGGATTTTTCGTCAGATCGAGGAGCGATGAGGGAGCAACGCTGACCCGTTGTGACCGAAGAGCGACGATGAACTGGCGGAAAAGACGAGCGAGATTTCGTAAGCGAATTTACGAGACAGCACACTCAGGTTGAGGGCGCGTCGGCGATCGCACCGAAGCGTTCGTCGAGCAGCCGCGCAACTTCGTCGAGCGCGTCCGAAAGCTCGTCGGGCGTCGTGGCCGCGCGCACGCGGTCGGCGACCTCGATGAGCTGCCGGTCGAGCTGATGAACGCGATCGACCAGGTGCTGATCGAAGCGGGCGTGGTCGGCGGCCCGGATGACGCGCTGATCCGAGAACTCGCAGCGCAGGATCATGCCGTCCAAGCGTTCACCCAAGCCGTCCGCCGGTTTGAGGGCCGTCCGAGCATCCGAGAGCGCTTCGCCGAGCCAGGCGCGGATTTGCTTGTCGACCTGGTGCCGCGCGCTCTCGTCGCCGTAATCCGCGTACGACGGGATGTGCTGCCGGATGAACTCGAGGTCCGTCATGGCTGAGCGTTACGGCGGCCCGGCGCCGATCACCCGGTACAGGCGAGCGACGACCGGGACCAGCGGCGCCCCCTGCGCGACGATCGTGACCAGCACGATCGCATAGGTCGCGTCGATGATCTGCGGCCGCGCCGCGAGCTCGGTGGGCAGCGAGAGCGCCAGCGCGAGCGGCAACGCCCCGCGCATCCCGGCGAGGAAGATCGTCGCCCGGTCCCGGCGTTCCCGCGCCGCGGCGGTGGCGAGCAGCAGCCGCGCGGCCCACACGCCCGCCACCGCAACGGCCACCAACGCTGGTTCGTGGAGAATGCGCCCCGGCTGAATCAATAGGCCGGTGGCCAAGAACACGCAGGCATTGGCGATGAAGGCCGCCGCGACCCACACGCGATCGACGTCCTCGGCATTGACCAGCGCCGAGGGAAAGCGCTGCAGCGCCGCCCGCAGCGCGATCGCGCTCGCGGCGGTGGCGAAGATTCCGGACCAGCCCAGGGACGATGCGGCCAGGTAGGCGCCGTAGGCCAGAACGATGGTGACCGTCACCTCATACTCGATCGCGCTGGTCGCACGAAGCACGCCCGCGCAGACGAGCGCTGCGACGACGCCGATGCCGGCGCCGCCCGCGATCGCGATGATCCCGCCGGCGGCATCTGCCCCGATTGACGCCGGCCGCCCCAGCGCAATGGCGAGCGTGAAGCCGAACAGAATCAGCGCCACGCCGTCGTTGGCGAGCGATTCGCCTTCGATCACCGTGCGCAGGTCGACCGGAACGGGGACCCGCCGAAACGCGGCCACCACCGCGACCGGATCGGTCGCTGCGACGATCGAGCCGAACAGCAGCGCCGGCGCCGGCGCAAGAACGCCGAAAACGATCAGCGCGCCGCCGACGATCGCCGCGGTCGCCAGCGTCCCCGGTACCGCTAACCCCGCGATGCGCCAGGCCGTACGCCGCAGCGCAGCCAGATCGAGGTTCCACGCGGCCTCGAAAATGAGCGGCGGCAGGAACACGAACAGGAGGCTGTCGCCGAAGGCGAACGGCACCGGAATCTGCACTGTCGCACCGACTGCGACGAGTGCGACGGCGGCCGGAATGCGCGCGCGCTCGGCCAGAATGGCGATGATGACCGCAGCTCCGAGCAGCGCGACGAAGCCGCCGACGCCGTTTGCGACCGAGTTCATGCCGCGAGCAGCGGCAGCACGCCCGTTGCGCGCGCGCGAATCGAGCGGTCGACCAGCGGCGTCAGCGCAGTCTGTTCCGGGTTGATCTCGACGACGTACGCGCCGGTGCAGCGTTTGGTCGCCAGCGAAGCGGCCGGCTGAACGATCCCGGAGGTTCCGACGACGAGCATCAGGTCGGCGGTGCGCGCCGCCTCAAAGGCCGCTTCGAGCACGTCTCGCGGCAGCGACTCGCCGAACCAGACGATGTCCGGGCGCCAGATCCCCCCGCAGTCGTGCGCGAGCGCGTCGAGGTCGAAGCTCTCGTCGAACGGGCGTCGCGCGGTGCAGCGCGTGCAGCGCGCTTCGCGCAGCGCGCCGTGCAATTCGAGCACGTTGCGCGAGCCGGCCCGCCGGTGCAGCGAATCGACATTTTGCGTGACCAAGGTGAAGCGTTGTGCCCGCCGTTCGAGCTGCGCCAGCGCGCGGTGCGCCGGCGACGGCTCGACCTGCGCGTGCGCGCGACGCCGCTCAGCGTACCAGCTCCACACGAGGTGCGGATCGCGCGTGAAGCCCTCCGGCGAGGCCAGTTCTTCCACGCGATGCGCCCGCCACAAGCCCCCCACGCCGCGGAAGGTCGGCAAGCCGCTCTCGGCCGAGATCCCGGAGCCGGTCAGGACGCACACCGAGCCGGCAGCGGCGAGCCGCCCGCGAAGCTCCGAAAAGCGGTCGTCGTCCATGGCGAATCACATCCTTGGCGTTCGAAGGGGCGGCATCCGCTCGGTCCCGGAGCACGTTACCCCCGCGAGGTGACATCACTACCGACGCGAAGGCCCGCCCGATGGACCCGGTGGTTCGACTGATGGAACGCGTGCGAGCGCGCGACGTCGCAGCATTTGAGTCCCTCTACGACAGCTACCACCGGCTCGTCTTCGGTATCAGCCTGCGCATGCTGGGCGACCCGATGGTCGCCGAAGACGTCACGCAAACAGTTTTCATGAAAGTCTGGACGAGCCCGGACGCGTTCCGCGGCGGCTCGTT
>PMOG01000146.1:9974-10804 GCA_003161555.1 Vulcanimicrobiota bacterium
GCTCGATGACGAGATCCTCGAGCGTCTCGATGCGGAGCGCGTGCGGGACGCGCTCTCGACGCTCCCGGCCGAGCAGCGGGCTCCGATCGAGATGGGATTCTTCGGCGGTGTGACCCATCAAGAGATCGCCCGCCGGACCGACACGCCGCTGGGCACCGTGAAGACGCGCATTCGCGCCGGCCTGCGCACGCTGCGCAACCGGCTCGCCGAGGGAGTGCCAAAATGACCGACCCGGGTTCCCGCGAGGAGATGCTGGAACTGGTCGCGCTCTACGCGCTGGGCGTACTGCCGCGCGACCAGGCCGCGCTCGTCGCAGCGTTTATCGCCAACGATGACGGCGCGCGCGACGAGTATCGCGCGCTGCGCGCGAGCGCCGACGCTTTGGCGTACAGTGCCGACGAGCCCGTCGACTCGACCCGTTCGGCCCGGATGAAAGAACGGCTGATGGCGCGCGTCAGCGCCGAGGCGGCCTCCGGCAACGGCGCAATCGCGCGCCGCCGCATCGGCACCAATTCCGGTTGGCTGATGGGCACCGGGCTCGCAGCGGCCGCCGCGCTGATCTTCTCGGTCGTGACGGTGATTCAGGATGTCTCCCTGCGCAGCGACTTGGCGCAGGCGCAGCGGCGCACCGCGAGCTTGACCACCCAGCTGGCCGACACCGAACGCGTCGGGCAGCATGACCGCCAGATGGTCACCGATCTGGTCGCGCCCGACGCCCGACGGTATGACGTGGCGCAGGGCGCGGTCGTGGTTCGCGGCGACCGCGTGTACCTGGCCCTCTCGAAACTGCCCGCCTTGCCGAGGGGGAAGGTCTATCAGGCCTGGACGCT
>PMOG01000146.1:10836-11111 GCA_003161555.1 Vulcanimicrobiota bacterium
GCGCCGACCACGACGCCGATCTTCGTTCGCCCGCTTTCCTGAGCGAAACCCGCACTGCTGGAACCCGTCACCCACGCCACGCGCAGCGAGGCGATCGCCTACGCGGCGCGCCGGCCCTTCGAGAACGTCTTCCTCCAATGGCTGCTCGAGGGGGGCCTTGGTCCCGGCTTGCCCGACGGCCTGGTACTGAATCGCGACGCCGACGGCCGCCCGGACGGCCTCGCGTACATCGGCGCCCAGCTGGTTCTCGCCGCCGACGGTGACGCCGCGCTCGA
>PMOG01000291.1:0-3485 GCA_003161555.1 Vulcanimicrobiota bacterium
CATCGCCCATCACAAGGCGATCGACGCGCTGCGCCGCTCGCGCGGGCGCACGGTGCCGCTCGACGACCTCGCCGACCAGCCGTCGACGACTGCCGGGCCCGAAGCGGCGGCACTCCACGCGGCCGAACGCGATCAGCTCGAAGCCGCCCTGGCATCGCTCAGTGCCGAACATCGTGCCGTGCTCGAACTCACCTACGTCGGAGGCTTCTCGCAAAAGGAGATCGCCGAGGTCGTAGGCTGTCCCGTCGCAACGGTGAAGACGCGGGCCTTCTATGCCAAGGGCCGTCTGCGGGACGCGCTCGGCAAAGCGGAGCTGCCGCGATGAAACACGACGTCGCAGAACTGCTCCCGTTCTACGTGAACGGCACCCTCGAGGCGCCCGACCGGGCGCGCGTCGAGGCCGAACTGGCGACGTGCGCGGAGTGCAGCGCCGAACTCGGTGACCTTCGCGTGCTGGCGGAGAACCTGCGTGCGCGCGCGGAGGCTGCACCGCCGCCGCCGCAGGCGTTGCTCGCGCGCACCTTCGCGGAGCTGGCTCCCGAGCCCACGCTGGCGACGCGGCTGCGCAGCGCCTGGTGGAGCGCGCCGGCGCGCTACGCGACCGCCGTCGTGCTGGTCGCGAGCGTCAGCGCCGGGGCCGTCGCAGCCTGGCACCTGCGCGAGTCCGCTGGACGCGACGACCGGTTCGGGGCCCCCAGCTCCGTTGTCTATGTGTCGAGGTCATCCGCCCCGCACGCCGACGCCATGGAGATGGCCGCGCCCCCGGTGAAGAGCGGCCCGCGCACCGTCGGGGCGGCGACCTCATCCGTCGCCCAATCGCACCGGCTGGCGCGAACGGCGACGCTCTCCCTGATCGTGCACGATGCGGAAGCGTCGCGTACTCGCGCCACGGACCTGACCGGCGCCTTGGGGGGCGTCGTCACCGCGCTGTCCGACGAGGGACCCGCCTCGGCCGGCGACGTGCACGTGGTGCATCTCACGATCGAAGTGGGGGCAACGCGGCTCGACGATGCGCTCGACCGGCTAGCGCAGATCGGTACGGTCCAGCGCCGCGAGATCGATGCCGAAGATCTCGACGCGTCGCTCGTCGATCAGGATGCGCGCTTGCGCAATCTGCGGCGGGAGGAAACCGCCCTGCGGCAATTGATGGACAAGCGCGGCAGCGTCGACGAGATTCTGACCGTCGAGCAAAAGCTCAGCGACGTGCGCGGCAGCATCGAAGAACTGGACGCCCAGCACCAGCGCGATCTGCATCGGGTCGCGACCAGCACGATCGCACTGACACTCACCGAAGACCATCCGCACGCCGCGCCGCCCAAGCCGGGCCCGACGGCGCGCATCGACGGCGCCTGGCAGAACGGCGTGCGCGCGCTGGCCGACACCGTCGTTGCGTTGGTCAGCGTGCTCGCCTGGGCCGTTGCCTTCTCGCCGGTGCTGCTCGGTGTCGCCGGACTCGCCTATCTTGCCAAGCGCGGCATCGGCCGGCTGCGCCCGACGCAGACCTGAAGCGCGCTCAGGCGCGGAGCAGGCGCGTCGGCAGCCGTTGCTCGCGGACGCCCCGCGCGGTTGCGGTCACGCGATACGCCGCCGCCCCATCGCGCGCGCTGACTGCCTCGCGCAACTTCTCGTTCTCGAAACGCAGCGCGACAAAATCGTCGGCCGCATACCCGGCGCGCAAACGACCCGCGCCGATCATCTGCGTAAAGTGCGGTCGCCGTCCGGGTTCGGCGTCGTAGTGTGGAGTGAAGCTTCCGCGCAGCCAGCCGAGCGCGCGCATTCGCGTCAACCGACGCGGATACGAGTCGGTGATCCCTTCCGTAAACCAGCACAGCGCACCGGCGCTGACGCCGGCCAGAACCGTCCCGTTCTCGTAGGCCGCGCGCAAGGCACGATCGACACCCCACGTGCGCCACAGCAGCAGCATGTTGCGCGTATTCCCGCCGCCGACCCAGATGACGTCTTGCGCCGCGAGAAAGCCGTCGACATCGGGATCGCGCGTCGGATCGAACAGATCGAGTGTCACCGGCTCGCACCGCAACGCCGAAAACGCTCGCCGAAATCGCCGCATCGCCCGCACCGGATCGGCCGAAGCCGTCGGCACATAACACACCCGCGGCCGCCGCTTCCCGGAAGCCCCAAGCACATACCGCTCCAAAGCCCCAGCCTCACCGCTGCGCGTAAACCCACCCCCGCCAATCGGAATAATGATCCTACTCAGCCGCCCACTCCCAAACCCCTCAAGCCCGCGTCCAACGCAAAAACAAAGCTAGGAAAAAACGAGAACGGCTTCTTGACGAATAAAAACACAAAGAAAAAGAGAAACTCGCTCCATCCCCTCAATTGACAAACCGCATCGCAAGCAACTCACCGTGTCCGCCACCATCCTGCCAAACCCCCAAGCGCCTCAATCCCAACTCCACCACCGCGCCGCTCGGAGCGAAGCGACCGTGCCAAGGGCGTCGCGGGCGCGCCGGTCGCCGGGGCGTTGCGAGCGTCGCGGAGCCTGGAAGGCGAGAGCGACGCGAGCACCGAGCGCCGTTTCGCGCAGGAAGCGCGAAACGGCGCGTCCCCGGCGACCGGCGCGCCCGCGACGCCCCAGCCACAATCCATCAAACCAAACAGGCCGCTACTGGGTATTCGGATCGAGCGCGTCCCGCAATCCATCCCCGGCGTAGTTGATCGCCAGCACCGTTACGAAAATGCACAGGCCGGGGAAGATTGCGACCCATGGCGCGCCGATGATGTTCGATTGTGCGTTGGCCAGCATGTTGCCCCACGACGCNNCGCGTTGGGCAGCAAGTGCCGGAAGATGATGCGGCCATCGTTATTGCCCAGCGCCCGTGCCGCTTCGGCGAACTCGCGTTCTCGCAGCGAGAGGAACGATGCGCGCACGAGCCGGGCGACGGCCGGCCACGAGAGGCCGCCGATGATCAGCACGATGACGCCGAAGTTGAGGGCGGCCTTGCTCGAGGTGCCGGCGACGATCGCGGTGATCACCAGCAGCAACGGCAAGAGCGGAATTGAGAGCACGACGTCGGTGGCGCGCATGATCACGAAGTCGACCCAGCCGCCGTAGTAGCCGGAGATCGCACCGAGCACGGTGCCGATGCTGATCTCCATCAGCACGGCAAAGAACGCGACCGTCAGCGAGATTCGCGCGCCGAAGATCAGGCGTGAAAGCAGATCGCGGCCGACCTCGTCGGTCCCCAGAATGTGTCCGGCGATGCCCGGCGCCAACGCCGGGCCTTGCCAATTGACGTTGTCGATGAAGTTCGGGTCGGCCGGAGCGATCAGGTTGGCCAGGGCGGCGACCAGCGTCATGACCAGGATGACGACCACGCCCGCGATGGCGATGTGGTGCCGGCGGAAGCGGCGCCAGACCGTGTTGCGCGAGAGCGGCGTCTCGTCGGCGGCGACGACACCGGCGGGCGGATGGAGCGGCAGGCTGGCGGCCATCAGCTGTACTTCACGCGCGGATCGAGCCA
>PMOG01000291.1:3528-5078 GCA_003161555.1 Vulcanimicrobiota bacterium
CAGCATGTAGCCCATCAGCAGCGCGAAGTCGAACTGCTGCAGCGCGTTGATGAACAGCCGGCCCATCCCGGGCCAGGCGAAGATAGTCTCGGTCACGATCGCGCCCGATACCAGGATCGGCAGCGTCAGCGCGACGATCGTCACCAGCGGGATCAGCGCGTTCTTGAAGCCGTGTTTGAGGATCACGGCGCGACGCGAGACGCCCTTGGCGGCCGCCGTCCGCATGTAGTCCGTGCGCAGCACCTCCAGCATCGAGCTGCGCATGAAGCGGCTGTATTGGGCGATGAAGACCAGCGACAGCACGAGGGTCGGCAGGACGAGGTGCCGCGCGACCTCACCGAACCCGCAGGTATCGGTGTCGCAGATTCCGGCTGACGGCAGCTGGATGTGATATCCGAACAAGAGCGGGATCCCATACACCGCGAACAGCAGCTGCACCATCAGCGCGAACCAGAACGTCGGCATCGACTGGCCGAAAAACGCAAACGTCGTGATCAGATAATCGATCCACGAATACTGCTTGATCGCGCTGATGATGCCGAACAACACGCCGAGGGTCAGCGAGAAGACGAACGAGGTGCCCATCAGAATGATCGTCGCCGGAAAACGCCCCAGGATCGCGTCGGTGACGGGCTCCGAGTTCGACATCGACCAGCCGAAGTCGCCGACGACGACCCGGCCCAGCCATTTGAAGTACTGCACGTACACCGGCTGATCGAGGCCGAGGTTGTGCTTGAGGCGCACGATGTCGGCCTCGGTGATATGCGGGTTCTGTAGGTACGGCGTCAGCGGTCCGCCCGGCGCTTCTTGCAGGATCGAAAACAGGACGACGGAGACCAGCAGCAGGAGCGGGATGTTCTGCAGCGTCCGGCGGACGACGTACGTGAACAGAGAGGGCCTCCCGGTAGGACGGACCGCGGCGTGTTTCGCGCGCCGGCCCGGTACGCCTCTGGGCGGCCTTACGCGGCGCGGGTGATCGGGAGTCCGAGGATCGCACGCGCCTGATCCGGAGTCGAAACCGGTCGTCCCAGCTCCTCGGCGATCCGGGCCACGCGGGCAACCAGCTCCTCGTTGCGCGCGAGCCGGCCTTTGCTGTAGTAGAGGTTGTCCTCGAGACCGACGCGGACGTGACCGCCCATGGCGATCGCCACCGTCGCCAGCGGCAGCTGCATGCGGCCGGCGCCGGCGACCGACCAGGTACAGCCGGCCGGGAGTGCGCGCACGCAGTCGACCAGGTTCTCGACCGACGCGTCGAGCGCGCCCGGCACGCCGAGCACGAAATCGACGTGCGCCGGCAGACGGATGACGCCTTCGGCCGCCAGACGCTTCGCGTTGGCGACGTGCCCCAGGTCGAACACCTCGAGTTCGGGGATCACGCCGTACGCGTCCATGCGGGCCGCGATCCCGCGCATGATCGGGAAACTGTTCTCGAACACGTCGTCGCCGAAGTTGACGGTCCCGCAGGTCAGCGTCGCCATCTCCGGCCGCAGGACTAGCGGTGCCGCGCGCTCGTCAGGCGTCATTCCGATCGCGCCGCCGGTCGAGAACTG
>PMOG01000112.1 GCA_003161555.1 Vulcanimicrobiota bacterium
GCTTCGTCGTCGCTCAGCGACGGCGGCGCCGGGTGCACGTTGGCCGCCGGCACGGCCAGATACTCGGCCATCGTTCCTTGATGCGGCATCCCCAGGACCTGGGAGTCGCGGCGCCAGACCCGGTCGTTCGGGCCCCAGCCCAGCGTCGGGTCGATCACGACCCGGCTGCCAACGGCAGGCCCCGACGCGCCCTCACCGTGCGCTGCCACGGTGCCTACGCCGTCGGAGCCGGGGATGCACGGCAGCACGATCCCGGGGTAGAGGCCCTGGCTGATGAAGACGTCGCGGCGATTGAACGCGGCGCGCGCGATGCGGATCAGGATTTCGCCGGGTCCGGCCTGCGGATCGTCGACCTGGTCGACCCCGAACTGTTCGGGACCGTGTTCGCGGTCGATCGCATGCAGACGTACGGCGCGCATCCGGGTCGATTGCGCACGCGCACCGGGACCGCCTACCGCGGGTCGCTAATGAACGGGTTTCGCCTTCCCGGTTATGGAGACGCTCAGGTTGACCGAACCCTGGCCGGCGCTCGGACCGCCGATCGCCAAACATCTCTCGCAGCTGGACGTGCGGGTCGAAGCGAACCGCTGCCTCAACTGCTACGACGCGCCGTGCATCCGCGCGTGTCCGACCGGGATCGACGTGCCGCGCTTCATCGGACGGATCGCGACCGGCGATCTGCTGGGCAGCGCCCGCACCATCATGGACGCCAACCCGGTCGGAGCGAGCTGCGCGCGGGTCTGTCCGACCGAACAGCTCTGCGAGGGTGCCTGCGTCTACAACGCGGACCAGAGCCCGATCCGCATCGGTGACCTTCAGCGCTACGCGACCGACTGGGCGATCGATAGCGGCGCGACTCTGTTTCGCGCCGGGCCGTCGACCGGGAAGCGCGTCGCCGTCATCGGTGCGGGACCGGCCGGACTCGCGGCGGCGCGCGACTTGGCACGGCTCGGCCACGCGGTGACGGTGTTCGAGCGCGATCCGCACGCCGGCGGGCTCGACACCTACGGGATCGTGCCGTTTCGTCTGCCGGCCGAAATCGCGCTCTGGGAAGCGGAGCAGGTTCGCGCGCTCGGGGTCACCTTCCGCACCGGCGTGTCGGTCGGCGAAACGATCGCTGCCCAAGAAATCCTTGCTGCGCACGACGCGGTGGTGCTCGCGGTCGGGATGGGCGCTGTCCCGCGGCTGGGGATCGCCGGCGAAGATGCCGTCGGGGTGTGGGATGCGCTGGCGTTCATTCGCGCCGCGAAATCGGGCGCCGGCGTCGGCGCGCTCGGCGGCGCGGTAGCGGTGATCGGCGGCGGCAACACCGCGATCGATGCCGCGACCGCTTCGCGCCGTCTCGGCGTACCGTCGGTGACGATGTACTATCGGCGCGGTCCCGAGCGCATGACCGCGTACCAGTTCGAGATCGAATTCGCGCAGCTCGAAGGGGTGGAGTTCCGCACCTGCACCCTGCCCAGCCGCATCGTCGTCGAGAACGGACGGGTCGCCGGCCTCGAGGTCGTCGCGACCGATCCCGGCGGCAGCGCGCGCTCGGTGCCCGGCACCGAGCGCGTCGTCCCGGCCGATACGGTGATCGTCGCGATCGGGCAGAGCCGGCACGTCGCGCTGCTCGATGCGTTCGGTGTGCTCTACGGCCCGACTGGTATCGCGATCGTCGACGACGCGATGCGTACCAATCGTGCCAACGTCTTCGCCGCCGGCGACTGCACGTTCACGCCTGGCGGCATCGATGCGATGGTGGTCGAGGCGGCGCAGCGCGGCAAGGTGGCAGCGCGCAGCATCGACGACTTCCTGCGCGGAGCGGCGGCCTGATGGCGGATCTTTCGGTCGACCTGGCCGGCATCCGCAGCCCGAACCCGTTCTGGCTCGCGTCCGCGCCGCCGACGAACTCGGGCTATCAGGTGATGCGCGCGTTTGCCGCGGGCTGGGGCGGCGCGGTCTGGAAGACGCTGGCGCTCGAGCCGATCGTCAACGTGACCTCGCGTTTCGCCGGGCTCAACGCGGGTGCGTACCGCATGCTCGGCATGAACAACATCGAGCTGATCACCGATCGTCCCCTCGACGTCAACTTGGAAGAGATCGCGGCCTGCAAGGCCGCCTATCCCGACCGGCCGATTATCGCGTCGCTGATGACCGAGTGCACGCGCGAGAGCTGGCACGAACTGGTGCGCCGGGTCGAGACGGTGCCGATCGACGGCTTCGAGCTGAACTTCGGCTGTCCGCACGGCATGTCGGAACGCGGCCAGGGCGCCGCGGTCGGTCAAGATCCGGAACTGATCACGCTGATCACGCGCTGGGTGAAGGAAGCCGCGCACGTCCCCGTCATCGTGAAGCTGACCCCGAACGTCGCCGACGTGCGGGTACCGGCGCGCGCGGCCGCCGAAGGCGGGGCGGACGCCATCAGCCTGATCAACACGATCAATTCGCTGATCGGCGTCGACCTCGAGACCTGGCTGCCGATCCCGCACGTCGACGGCAAGTCGTCGCACGGCGGCTACTGCGGGCCCGCGGTCAAGCCGATCGCGCTCAA
>PMOG01000211.1 GCA_003161555.1 Vulcanimicrobiota bacterium
CGGCCAGCGCGTGCCGTAGTTTTGCACTCGCCGGCGCGAGCCCAAGCCGAAACCGGCGCACCGTCGGCCGCAGATAGTCGACGCGTTTCATGCCGCAGTGTCCCAAAGTGCCAGACCGCACGCGAGAGCCCAGTCGGGCGAGGCGGCGCGAACGACGTCGCTCGGGAGCGCCGATGACAACGCCTCGGGCAGCACGGCGGGGCGGACGGGCATCGCGACGGCGCGTTCGAGTGCGTCGGCGAGCCCGGCCAGCCGGCTGCCGTTCCCGGTGAGGGCGACGGATCGGATCGTCGTGCGCACCGCCGCGCGCGCCGTCACCAACGCCGCGGCGATTTGCAGCACCAGTTCGTCGCGGGCCGTTTCACCGGCACCCGCCAAGCCGATCGTCATCTTGCGATGCTCGGCCGCGCCGGCGTCGATCCCCAAGCCGCGCGCGATCGCTTCGGTCAGCGCTTTGCCGCCGGTCGGGAAGGTCTGGGCGATCGGCACCGGATCGTCACCCGCGACCAGCATCGTCGCGGTCGCACCGACATCGACGACTGCGGTGTCGGCCGGGACGCAGCGCAGCAGCGCGAAGGCGGCATCGTCGATCGCGACCGGACGCAAGCCGGCCGCTCGCGCGAACGCGGCGCGCTCCTTGATCGATCGCCGGGGGGCGATAGCGAGCACGCAGCGCGCCGTGTCGACCGCGACGATCCGCACCGCCGCATCGTCGATTGGATACGTGATGCTGCGTGCGGCCTCGAAGCGCGCGGCCCGGTCGCGCTCGCGGCGAGCGAGTACCGGAAACTGCACCGCGCGAAGCAGCGCTAGCGGTGCGGCGAGGGCCAGCACGCAGCGCCGCTCACGCGTCCCGAGTTCGGCCAAGGCCGCGGCAAGAGCTTGGGCAGGCTCGGAGGCCGTTGGCCGCACCGCGACGCCGATCAGGCGCGGCGCGCCGGTGCCTCGCCGTTCCATCAGGGCCACCCGCGTGCGCGCCGTGCCCAGATCGACGCCCAGCGGGAGCGTCGCATAACGGCTCACCATACGAGATGTCGCACGGCGGCGGCGGCCAGCGTGCCGGCGGCGAGGAAGGGCGCGAACGGAATCGCGTCCTGCGGCCGGGCGCGGCCCGATACCAGGAGCGCGACCGCGTAGAGCGCGCCGCAGACGAATGCCGCCCCGAGTGCCAGCATCCCAGTTGCGGCGCCGCACCCCGCCCCGATCGTGACGCCGAGCTTGACGTCGCCGAAGCCGAGCCCGCGGCCGCGCGTCGCGACGAAGAGCAGCAGCAGACTTCCGGCAACCGCTGCGGCGCCGGCGGCGGCCGGCGCAAGCGTACCCGTCAGCCCGGCAACGACCAGCGTCCCGCCCGCCGCGCAGCCGCTCAGACGATCGGGAATCAGACCGGTCCGGGCGTCGACGATCGCCGCGGCCGATGAGCCGGCGATCGCGATCGCGAGGCATGCGTTCGTCACCGCGCGAGCCGTGTCAGCAGCGCGCGAGCGGGCGCGTAGTGCGGGTCGAGTGCCAACGCCGTCTCGAGGTGCGCACGTTCCGCCGCGCGATCGCCGGCCCGCGCCGCCGTCTGCGCGGCGAGATGTGCGAAGCGCGGATCGCGCGCGAACCGCGCCGCGGCGAGGAAGGCACGCTCGGCATCACGCCAGCGATGCAACCGCTGCGCGGCGAAGCCGCGGTCGGCGAGCAGCGCCGGATCGCGCGGCGCCGCCTGCGCGCCGGCGGCCGCGACCGCGTATGCTCGCGCGGCATCGCCCGGGCGCCGGCGCAGCAGGAGCGTGAAGGCGAGGCGGTCGGCGGCCGCCGCCGCGGAACGATCGATGCGGATTGCGCGCTCGTACATGCGCAGCGCGCCGTCGACGTCGCCGCCCGCAGCCAGATCGTCGCCGCGCGTGACCAGCGCCGAAGCGATATTGCCGCGAAAGAGCACAGCCGAAGCGGCGAGCGCGATCACGGCCAAGCTGACGCGGCGGCGACGTGAGAGCGTCGTCATGCGCGCAGGGCGTAGAAGCCGGCCAACGCGATCATCAGCGTTCCCGCGACGACCGATCCCGCCGACGTGCTGCCGAGCCGCGATAGCGCGTGCATGCTGCGCGCGCCGAGCGCGACGGCGCCGAGCGGCAGCGCATGCCCGGCCGCAAACGCGGTCAAGAGCAGCGCCGCTGCGAGCGGCTGTCCGTCGAAGCCGGCGAAGCCCGCGATCGCAGCGACGATCGGCGTGCAGCACGGCGAAACGACGAGCGCGCTGGTCGCGCCGAGCAGAAACGCGCCGCCGCCGCTCGTGGTATTGCGGGCAGCGTGCGCATGCACGCCCTCGTCGCGCAGCAGCGTGATGCCGCCCGCGAGCGCAAGCGCCAACGCCATGCCGACATCGATGGCCGTCGACCATGCGCGCATGGTGCCGAGCAGGCCGGCGCCCATGCCGATCGCGACGTACGCGCTCACTACGCCTGACGCGAACGCGGCCGCGATGCGCCACGGCCGCCGCGTGCGTTGGATGAGGGCCGCGAGCGCGACGTAGCGCGGCGCGACGCAGGGACCGATCGCGGTGAACGCACCCAGCGTGAAGAATGCCGGCAGCGCAAACGGTGAGCGATCGGCGAGCAGGTGCAGCGCGTCCCCGGCAGCGTCGATCACGGCGCGGCTTCCAAACCGTCGCCGGCGATGTATTCGATCTTGGAAGCCGTGCAGTTCGCGCCGCAGACGGCGCCGCCCGCACCGCCTGCGAGTGCGAGCTTCGCCAGCGTCGAGCCGACGTGAACGCCCGGGCAGACGATCGTGTAGCCCGCCGGGTTGCCGCCGCCGGCCTGGATCGTGGTCAGCGTGTAGGTCGCGGCGCCCGTCTGTGCCGCCGGATCCTTGGGTGTCGTATTGAGATAGGTCACGCCGTTGGCGGTGAACAGCGCCGGCTGGACCGGGGCACCCGATGCGTTCGGGTACACCTGATTGTCGGCATAGTAGAGCTCGAGCGCCGTCGCAATCGAGCGCAGATTCGACTCGCACGCCGCGGTTTGCGCCTGCGCGCGCGCGTTCACGAAATTCGGGATCAAGATCCCGGCGAGGATCGCGATGATCGCGACGACGATCATCAGCTCGATCAGTGTAAAGCCGCGCTCCAATGCGCGCGAGTCGTGCGTCTGCACTCGTCCTACCCCCGAAAGCTGCATCGGATGCGGTGCCCGCGCGGCTGAACGGCTATGCGGGAATCGGCTCCGAGCGCACCCTTTACGTGAGAGCGCGATTAAGGGAACGTAAAGTTCTTCAAGGGACGGTAAAGGAGGTGTTCAAGTTTGGTGAGGACGTGCCGGAACGCAAAGAAACGGCAAGCCTGGTGGGAATGCGTTGGCCATGATCGATCGCCGAGGACTCCCCCGCATCGATGGCTACGGCAACCCGCTCGGTCGCGAGTCGGTCTACGACGCGCAGCTGCGCGTCGTGACGGAGCGTTTGCTGTTCCCGTGCGGATGCTCGGCAACGTGGGTCAAGATCGCAAATTGCTGGCGACTCGATTACGACAAAGCCACCTGCCCGGAACTCTCGCACGACCCGCGGCCGGACCTGCAGCAACGCGTCAGCTTCGAGCTGAACGGCAACGGCATAGCGGCGGCCGCCCAGGCCTGAGCGCCGCTCGCGCGTAGCCCCACGCGCCGCGACGAGGAAACCCGCGCCCGTTTCGCCGACATTGACGGCGATGGTTGGTCGCTTCGTCTATCGCGCGGTCGTCTATGCTGGGCGGCTTCTGAGCGCGGTCGGAATTCTCGCGATTCTGTACGGCGGCTGGATCTGGATCAGCACGTGGACCGGCGTCGCACACGGCGACGGCACCGTGCGCGGTATCCCGCTCGACGCGGCAACGACGATCGCGCGTGACGAACGCGGGGTACCGCACGTACGGGCGTCATCGATTCACGATCTCTTCGTCGCCGAAGGGTACGCGATGGGAAGCGACCGGCTCTTTCAAATGGACCTCACGCGGCGGTATGTCGACGGCCGTCTGGCGGAGATGCTGGGTCCGCCGCTCGCCGCACTGGACCATCGGATGCGGCGCTATGGGATCCGCGAACTCGCCGCGCGCGTGTACGCCGGCACGGCTCCCACCGAACGCGCCGAACTCGCCGCCTTCGCCGACGGCGTGAACGCGGCCGCGGTAACACAGCCGGCGCCGCCGGAGTACCACGCGCTGTTCTTCGCGTTCGAACCGTGGCGGCCCGAGGATGCGCTGGCGGTCGGCTTCGCGACGGTGCTCGATCTCGACGATCGTCCGGACGACGTTATCTTTCGCGACTACGTCCACGAGCGGCTCGGTCAAGCCGGTACCGACGCCTTCTATCCGCTGACCGACCCGCGATACGACGTGCCGACCGACGGCAGCCCGCCGGGCACCGTCGCGCCGCTGCCGGCGCTGGGCGGTGCATCGCAGGCCGTTGCGCTCGCGCCGGCCGACGAGAAACCGCCGGTCGGAAGCAACGGTTGGGCGGCCGGCGCCGCGCGCACGTCGGACGGAAAAGCGATCCTCGCGAACGATCCGCATCTGAGCATCACGATTCCGGGGATCTGGTATCTCTTCGAAGGCAGTGCGCCGGGAATGCACATCGCGGGTGCCGCGCTCGCCGGCACGCCGGGCGTGACGCTGGGTCACAACGAGCACCTTGCCTGGGGCGTGACGGCCGGTGAGACTGCGGCGATGCGCGTGCTCAAGGAGCGGCGACGCGGAAGCGATCAGTTTTTCGAGGGTGGCCATTGGATCAGCGCGCGCCATCGAACCGAGCACGTCGGCGTGCGTTTTAGCAGCGGACGCGATTTCGACGTGCTCGAGACGCCGCACGGCGTGGTGATCCGAAACGATCCGGCCTCGCCGGTCGCGTATCTGATGCAGTGGCGAATGCAGACCCACCCGGTCTCGCCGTTGGCGCCCTTTACGCAGCTGCTGACCGGACGCACCGTCAGCGACGGCGTCGCCGCGATGCGCGCGTTGCCCGAACCGGCCCTGAACGTGCTCTTCGTCGACGACACCGGCCAGGCGGGCTACCATTTCGCGGGCCTCGTCCCGCTCGAGCCGTCGTGGGGACGTTGGGCCGCGGACGGCGATGCGCCGATGCCGGCCTTCCTTTCCTACGACGACGCGCCGGGCGTGGATCCGTCGCGCAACGCCTTCGTCGTGTCGAGCAACAATCGTCCGGACGGCCGCAGCGCCCCGCGTCTGGCGCCGTACTGGCCGCCGCCCTATCGCGCCTACGAAGTCCGGGCCGCGCTGACCGCAAAGGGTGCGCCCAAACTCACGCCGGGCGCGCTCGGCGCCGAACAGAGCGATGCCGCGTCTCCCGCCGAACTGGAGTTCGCCAAGATCGTGCTCGCGGCCGCACAGCGTTCGCAGTCCGGCAGCGACGGCGCATTGCGGCCGCTGCGCGACGCGCTCAACGGCTATGTCCAGAGCGGCGGAACGCTGGTTCCCGAATCGACCGGCGCGACGGTGGTCGTCGCGCTGCGCCGCGACATGCTGGCACAGCTTGCGGCGGAACATCTGCCCCCGCAGCTCGCGAACGCCTATCCGGGCACCGGACCCGGTTTTGAAGTCGTCCTGCGCGCGCTGCGCGAACGGCCGCGCGGCTGGGTTCCGAACGATGATTACGATGCGTTCGTCGCGGCCTCGCTGCGGCGCGTGCGCAATCAGCTCGGGGCCACGATTCCCGCCTTCGCGACGTACGCGGCGCAGCCGTTGGAGCACGCGCTGGCGGCGTTCGGCATCGAACTCTGGAACGGCCCGACGCTGCCCGGTCGCGGCGGCTCGTTCGCGCCGGCGGTCCAATGGAACGGGCACGGCCAATCCTTCCGCGCGTTGTGGATCGCCGGCGACTGGGACGCCGGAACGATCGATATCGCGGCCGGCGAATCCGGTGAACCGGGCTCGCCCCACTATGCCGATCAGGCGACGCGCTGGACGCAGTTCGCGCGCACGCCGCTCCCGTTCTCCGACGGCGCGGTCAAAGCGGCCACTCGGTCGACGCTGACGCTGACGCGGTAACGGCACTTCATGATCCGGCGCCGCGACGGGCACCGCAGCCCGCACGGTGCGCGCGGAACGCGGGTTCAGCCTGCTCGAACTGATCGTCGCCGTCGGCGTGGTTTCGCTGATCGCACTCGGCGGCGCCGCGCTGACCCTTTCGTCACGCTCGCTCGCCGTTTCGTCGTCGGCGCTGCGCTTCGACGCGCTGCTCGATGCGGCGCGCACGAGCGCGCGCGCGTTCGAGCACGGCGTGACGATCGCGTTCGTTCCCGACGCCTACGGCGATGGTTTCCGGGCCCAGCTCTACGCCAACCGTCCGGGTACCGCACCGCTGCTGCCGAGCACGATTCCGGCGTTCGAGGCGCGGGTTGCGCTGCGGGAAACCGAAACGCTCGGCGTTCCTGCGTTCGCGCTCACCGTGCATGCCGACGGCAATGTTGCCGGAATTCGCGGAGATGTGTTCAGCCCCGCCGCCGCCGAAACGGCCTGCCCGCCCAGCGGGGCGTATCACGTGGTTTTTTCCTACGGCGCCGCGACGGCCGAGCGGTACGTGTCGTGCCGGATCGCGACGGCGGTCACCGGACCGCCGGGCCTGGTGCCCATACCACCCGCGGTTCCGCTGCCGCCACCGACCGCGCCACCATGCAACGGCGCCGCGTGCGCCGCGCTGCCGACGCCGCGTCCGGTTGCAGGTGCGACGCCGATCGCGGTCGCCGTGTATTTCGCCGGACCAACTGCCGTTCAGCAGAATGCGCAGCCGGGGAGTTACCCGCAGCCGTGTGAAGCGTATCCGCTCTACGCGCACACCGGCTCCAACAGCGGGGATGCGTCGAGCGGCGGCTGGTTCGAGGACGACTGGTATCTGGAAACGCTGACGACGACGGCCGGCGCCTTCGTCGCGCTGCACGGGCCCAACGCCGGCGGCTGGTGGACGTTCGACGGCGACAGTTTCGGAAAGCCGAACGGTACCTACCTCGACCCTGCGCAATTCGGCGCCGTCTTTCACGCCTCCGGAACCTACGGTGCCGGCACCGACATCGGCACCAGCGCCGTTGCGCCCGCGGCGTTGATCGCAGCGGCTGCGTCGTCCACGATCGTCGAGAGCGACTACCTCCACGAGTCGTGCTTCGCCGCTTGGTCCGACACGCCGGGCGGCGGCGGCTGAAGACCCGCGGCCGGGGGAATTAAGAAAGTTTAAGCTTCCCCGTCGAATGTTGCCTTGATTCGCGTTGCGCGCCTGGCGATGCTCGATTACCGGGGACGCGACGGGTGTGCGTTCCGTTGCGTGACCCGGCCCCCGCATGCCCTTTGGGAGGTCACGCCATGGCGCTCATCCGTCCCGACGGCGCTCCGCCGGCATTTGGTTTTCCGGCGATGCCCGAAGCGGTCGCGCGGATTCCGCGCGAGCTCGCCTTCACCCACGACATCCTGCCGCTCAACATCGTCGAAGGCATCCTCGTCGTTGCGCTACCCGATCCCGACGATGCCGACGTGCTCGACGTCCTGCGCGCGGCGACCCGGTTGCGCGTTCGCGCGCTGCCGATGGAACGCGAAGCGATTCGCGACCACTTGCGGCGCGCGTACGGCGAGGCCGCGCCGGTCCTTCGGGCCGCCGGTCGCGACGCGCCCGCCGTGCGCATGCTCGACCAGATTCTTGCGCGTGCGATCGCCGCCCACGCGAGCGACATCCATCTCGAGCCGCGCAGCGGCGGCAGCGGTCAGGTGCGCATGCGCGTCGACGGCGTGCTGCGCCCCTTGGAAAGCGTGCCCGGCGATCTGTTCGCCGCCGTCAGTTCGCGGTTGAAACTGCTCGCGGGCATGAACATCGCGGACCGGCGGCAACCGCAGGACGGACGGTGTGCGATCCCCTCCAAAGCGCGCGAGATCGACGCGCGCGTCTCGTCGGTGCCGACGGTCGACGGCGAGAAGCTCGTCGTGCGGCTGCTCGACCGCTACGGCGCGATGCCGGATCTCGGCCGGCTCGGGATGCCGCCCGCGATGCTGGAGCGCTACCGCGCCGCCGCACGCGCACCGTGGGGCTGTGTCGTCGTCGCGGGGCCGACCGGCAGCGGCAAGACCACGACACTGTACGCATCGCTGGCCGAACTCGACGTCGCGTCGCGCAACGTGTGCTCGGTCGAGGATCCGATCGAGATGCGGGTCGCCGGCGTGACGCAGGTTCAAGTCAATCCGCGGGCCGGACTGACCTTTCCCACCGTGCTGCGCGCCTTCATGCGCCAGGATCCCAACGTCGTCATGGTCGGCGAGATGCGTGACCGGGAAACTGCCGCGGTTGCCGTCGCCGCCGCGCTGGCCGGACAGACGGTCTTTACGACGCTGCACGCCAACGACGCGCCGCGCACGATCGAGCGTCTGGTCGAACTCGGCGCAGCCCGCCACGCGCTGGCGGGCGCGCTGACCGCGATTGTGGCGCAGCGGCTGGTGCGAACCCTCTGCGAACGTTGTCGCGTACGCGAAGCGGTGCCTGAGCGCGTGCGCGCCACGCTGGACTCGGCACCGGAGGGTTGGTTCGTCGCCCGCGGCTGCCGAGCGTGTTCGGGCACCGGATATGTGGGACGTACCGGCGTCTACGAGCTGATCGACGTCGACGATGCAACGCGCGATGCGATCGCCGGCGGCGCCTCGAGCGTGCAAGTCGCGCACGCGGCGCGCGCGGCCGGATTTCGACCCTTGATCGCCGACGGTTTGGCGAAGGTCTTCGGCGGCATCACCAGCTTCGACGAAATCGTGCGCGTCGTTGCCTGGAGTGGGCTGTGATGAGCGTAGGCACCGTACGCATCGCCTCCCTCATTCGCGCAGCCCGCGAGCGCGACGCCTCGGATCTCCACTTCGGCGGCAGCGACCGTCCGGCACTGCGCGTCGACGGCCGCCTGGTGGCGCTCGAGACGACGCCGATCGACGAAGCGGCGGCGCGCGGTTTCCTCTCGGCCGCGCTCTCCGGCGTGCAGCTGGCGCGGCTGTATGCGGACGGGAATGCCGACGGCAGCTCGCCGGCAAGCGCGGACGGCGCGCCGTATCGCGTGCACGCGTACCGCCATGCCGGCGGCCTGCGCGTCGCGATTCGATTGCTCGCCGAACGCGTGCCCAGCCTCGAAGAGCTCGAGTTGCCGGCGCCGATCGCCGCCTTCGGCGAACGGCCCACGGGGCTCGTACTCTTCACCGGTCCGACGGGCAGCGGTAAGACGACCGCGCTCGCCGCGCTCGTCGATCGCATCAACAGGTCGGCCGAGCGGAACATCGTGACGGTCGAGGATCCGGTCGAATACGTGCACGCGCCGCTGCGCTCATTCGTCACGCACTGTGAGGTGGGCCGCGACGTGACCACGTTTGCGGAGGCCCTGCGCGGCTTCATGCGCGCCGACCCCGACGTGATCGTCGTCGGCGAGATGCGTGACCGGGCGACGATGGAAGCCGCCCTCACCGCGGCCGAGACCGGGCACCTCGTGTTCGCGACCTTGCACACCAACGATGCGGCGCAGACCATCGACCGTATCGTCGATGCCTTTCCGCCCGAAGCGCACGTGCAGGTTCGCGTGCAGCTGGCCGCGGTGCTGGCCGGAATTGCCGCGCTGCGCCTGGTCCCGCGGCGCGAAGGACGCGGGCGCCGCGCCGCAGCGGAAGTCCTGATCGGGACCGACGCCGTTCGCGCGCTGATTCGCGAGGGCAAGACCCACCAGCTCCGCAACACGATCGTCACCGGCCGCGCGGCGGGAATGCAGACGCTCGAGAGCCACCTCTCTGCGCTCGTGGTGCGCGGCGACGTGAGCCTCGCCGATGCCCAGGCCGTCACCAATCGGCCGGCCGACGTCCGCGGCTTCGAGCGGACCGCATCGTGACGGGCCTCTATCGGTATGCCGCGCGAACGGCCGACGGCGAGCTGATCCGCGGCTCGATGGAAGCCTCGACGCGGGAAGCCGTGCTTGCGAGTCTCGCCGCCCGCGCGCTGTTCGTGACCGCACTGGAGCGCGAACACGCCGTCGGCAGTGCGGTACGCCGTTCCCTGCACATCGGCGTCCCGGCGCGCAGCGCCCTGCTGGCGTTCTTCCGGTCGTTCGCGACCCTCGTGCGGGCCGGCGTGCCGCTGCGGCGGTCGCTCGAGATCTGCATCGCGCGGACCGGCGACGGCGCCCTTCGCGAGGCACTGCGCGCGGTCGCCGCCGACGTCGAGCGCGGCGGCGCGATCGGCGATGCGCTGGCCCGCCGTCCGCGCGTGTTCGGGCGCCTGCAGATCGCGATGGTGCGGGCCGGCGAAGCCGGCGGCATTCTCGACGACGTGCTGGAGCGGCTGGCGGCGCTGCTGGAGCGCGATGCCGACGTGCGCAAGAAGCTGCGCGCGGCATTGGCNNGTCACGATCGCCGCGGGCGGGTTGACGTTGTTCTTGCTGCTGCGCATCGTGCCGATGTTCGCGCAGATGTTCGTCGCGTTCCACGTCGAGATTCCGCTCACCACGCGTCTGCTGCTCGCGCTGGGAAATGCGCTGGCACGGCCGGCCCTCTGGGCGGGCGGTGCCGCGGTCGTGGTTCTGACGACCATCGCCGTCACGTTGATCGCGCGGACCGAGCGCGGCGCGGTGGCCCTCGACCGCCTCCGCTTGCGCGCGCCGGTGCTCGGGTCGCTGCTGCGGCGCGCGATAACGGCCCGGATTATGCGCACGCTGGCGACGCTGCTGCGTTCCGGGATGGATCTGGTCGCGGCGATCGGCGTGGTGCGGCCGGTCGCGGGCAGTCCGGCCTACGCGCAGGCGCTGGCGCAGGTCGACATCGCGCTGCGCGAAGGCGATCCGCTGACGGCGCCGCTCCTGACCTCGCCGCTGTTCGACCCGCTGGCCGTCGCGCTGATCGGCGTCGGCGAAGAGACGGGTCTGCTCGACGAGATGCTGCTGCGCGCGGCGACCTACTTCGAGAGCGACGTCGAGGCTGCGCTCGCGACGCTCGGCGCGACGCTCGAGCCGGCACTGATCGGCGCGCTCGGGATCGTGGTCGGCTTCATCGTGTTCTCCGTCTTCATCCCACTGTATTCGCTGATCGGGAGCGTTTCGTCATGATGCTGAATCGGGAAGAGCTCGTGGCGCAGTATTGCGCCGACCGTTCCGTCGAACGGCGCAACGCCGTCGTCGACGCCTA
>PMOG01000236.1 GCA_003161555.1 Vulcanimicrobiota bacterium
TAGAGCCGCGCGAGGATCTTGGCAAGGTCGAGCTCGCGCCGGCGCTGGCGGTCGAGCTCGGAGGCGTCGACGGCGAGCGAGGCGCGGTGCTCGTCTTTGGTGGCGGAGAGCAGCGCGGGCGATGCGAGGTTGGGCGGGTTCGCGTAGAACGTCGTCGCACCGCGCAACGCGGTCGCCAAGAACGCGTCGTCGGCGATGCCGGCGTCGCGCAGCTTGCGAATGAGCCGCAGCGCCGCGCCCGCGAAGCGCATCGGCGTGCGCAGGCCCGCGATCTCGGGATCCACCTCGGTCCCCAGCCAGTCGCTCCACTCGGCCGAGAACAACGGCTCGGCGGCGCGTTCGAAGATCTCTTCGGCGTCGAGCGGATCGACCAGCTCGAGATCGAGCGCGAGCCCGGTGTCGAACGGGTGCGCGCGCAGCAGTTCGAAGGCCAGCGCATCGAGCGTCGCGCCGCGCACCTCGGCGCCGGTCAGCACCGCGATGCGCGCGGCCAGCGCGCGCGCTCCCTCGGGGCGCGATGCGGTGACGATCGCCCCGTCGGCCAACCCTTTGTCGCTCGCAACCAAAGCCGCGAACCGACGCGCGAGTGCCTCGCTCTTGCCGCTGGTCGGCGGCCCCATAAACGCGATCAAACCGTGCTCGGCGGGCAGCGCCAGCGCGCGTTCGAGCGCCAGGACGGCGACCGCATCGCCGCTTGCGCCGGGACCGGGCGCGAAGCTCATCGCGCGAAACGCTCCTCGAGCGCGAGCGGGCGCTCGCGGCACGCCAGGGCATACGCGCAGTAGCGGCAGGCCTCGGGATCGGTAGTCGCGGGGAAGGTCGTCAGCTCCCCGCCCGCAAGCTCGCCGGCGAGCGCGATCATCCGTTCGCGCGCCCGTTCGAGTTCCCAGACGGCGATCTCACCGACCGCGCCGTTTCCGCGCGGCGGGCGCGATGTCGTCACGACCTCGAGTTCGATCGGCGCGACATCCAGCAGGGCGTCTTTGAGAGGGATCAGCGCCAAACGGGTTACGACATCGCCCTCGGCCGTACGCGCCCAGTAATAGAACGGCAGCTGGAATTCACGGAAGGCGCGGACTTCGGCCAGGTATTCCGCCGCGCTGGTCGCGATCGAGCCGGTCTTGTAATCGACGACCGTGACGGTGCCCGTCGCATCGTCGCGGTCGAGCCGGTCGATGTAGCCGATGAACCGATGCCCGCCCAGTTCCACATCGGCGCCGGTTTCGCAGCCGATCACCTCGAAGGGCGCGCGCCGCGCGCGCTCCAGCAGCCAGCTGAGATATTTTTTGGCGGTGCGCCGCGCCCGCCGCTTCTGCAATTCGAACTCGACCGCAGCGTCGAAACGGGTGCGGTGACGGTCGAAGGCGTTCGCGACGCAGTAGTCGAGGTAGTCGCCCAGCGCCACGGCGTCGACGCCGTCGAAACGTGTGTGCACGCCGTGAAAATCCTCGAGCGCGGCATGAAACGCGATCCCATAGAACGACGCCGACGAACCGCGATCCTCAACCGCAGCGCAGGCGTACCGGAACCACCACTTGCGCCGGCACTCGGCGTACGCGTTGAGCGAGGATGCGCTGAAGGAAAGTTTGCGTGTGACGACCGGTGCGGGCGCTTCGTCGGCGACCGCCGGCGCGGGGGCGAGCTCGCCGACGGGTCGGGCGCGGCGCGGAACCGGCGCGAACTCGGCCGTGAATTCGGCGATCAAGTCGGCGGCTTCCCAAGCGTCGGCGAACGCGCGCGCGGCGTCGAAGTCGCGCGCGATGCGTTCCAGCGCACCCTGCAGCGCCGGATCGTCGAACGGGAACAGCGCGCAGGCGGCCTGCACGACGCTTTGCGCGGTCGCATCGGGTAGACGGTAGGCTGCGCTGAACTGCGCCAGCGCCCGCGCAAACTGCGACGCCGGCGCGGACGTACCGCGCGCGATGACCTCGAGTAGCGGCGCGCGTTCGCCGGCGGTGTTTTCCAGCGTGCGCGCCTCATCGGGCGCGACGCCGCTCTGCGGCGCGGCGAGTGCCGCGCGGGCGTCGGCATCATTCTGGGATGCCGCGAAACGGAGCAGCGCCATCACGCCGTCGACCAGCGCCAGGTCGAGCGCCGGCGGGGCCGGCGGCCCGAGATCCTCGATCGTGAACGGAACCCCCGCTTCGAGCGCCAGCCGTCGCCACGCGAAGCGGTCGTCGTCGGCGGCCGCCAGCGCGGCGTCGAGCGCGAGCCCCTCCTCGAGCCGGATCGAACCTGCCGGTGCCACCCGCAGCGCCGCGCGCACGTCGAGCGCGTCGGCGAATGCCGTCAGGGTGCGCAGGTGCGCGACCAGGGTCTCCAGCGGGGCGGGCACGGCATCGGTATCGAGCGCCTCGACGACGCGCGCGGCGAACGAAGGGCTGGAGCGGACATGCGCCGGCAGCGCCACGTCTTCGCGCGTCGCGGCGAGGCGGCGCACGATCGCACGCCGCTCGCCTTCGCCCAGCACGCGCCTGCCGACGAGCTCGGTCAGGAACGCAGCCGGGGTAGTACCTCCGGCGTCCCCAAACCGCCGCTCGTCGACCAACAGCACCCGTCAGGTTTCGCCCTGTGCGGACCGCGCGCCCGGCTGGGACGCCGCAACATGCGGAATCTGTGGACGGAGGTGGAATCGGGGGATCGATGCGCAGGTTGATCGTCGGAGTATCGGGAGCAAGCGGGAGCGTCTACGCGATCGCGACCCTGCGCGCGCTGGCCGCGGTGCCCGAGGTCGAGACCCATCTCGTCCTCTCCCACCAAGCGCGTCAGACGATCGAGTTGGAAATGGGGATGACCGCGAGCGACGTCGAGGCGCTCGCCGACGTCGTCCACCGCGAAGGCGACTTAGCGGCCTCGATCTCGTCGGGATCGTTCAAGACGGCCGGGATGCTGGTCGTGCCCTGTTCGATCAAGACGGCGTCGTCGATCGCGCACAGCTTCAACGACAACCTGCTGACACGTGCCGCGGACGTGTGCTTGAAGGAGCGGCGCCCGCTGGTGCTGGTGGTGCGCGAAACGCCGCTGCACCTCGGGCATCTGCGCATCCTCACGCAGCTCGCCGAGATCGGCGCGATCATCATGCCGCCGGTTCCGGCGATGTACGCGCGGCCGAAGACCGTCGACGATATCGTCGCCCACACGGTCGGCAAAGCGCTCGATCAATTCGGCATCGACAACGCGCTCTTCGCGCGCTGGAGCGGCGGTTAGAGCATCGCCCCCGCGGAGCGCGGCCTCACTGCGATCGGAGGAGGAAAGGCGCGCTCCTCGGGCCGAGGGTGCTGTCACTGTCGACAACCTGCGCGTACACCATCGAGACCCCAGACGGCAGGTCCGTAGCCACACCCATCTGCAGCGTCGCGGCGCCGTTCTTGACGACCGCGTCGTAGCTGTGGACGTTGACGCGCGTGCCCGGGGTGTTGTTCTCGTCGGCGACGCGCAATCCGCAGCGCACTGCCGGACATGAAAAGCGGACGTGGTCGTACTTACCGGTGACGCGCACGACGAGGGGCTTCGGAAAGTCGGTCACGTACTGAGAGGTGGCGGGCGCGACGTAGGCGTGCGCCGTCTGCGGCGTCCCTGAAACGAGCGCCGGTGCCGGCAGCGGGGCCGGGGTCGGTGCAGCCGCGACCGCCAGCACCGCGAGCGCCGCGGCCGCAAGCGCGCCGGTCACGCGCAGCATGGGGCTTATGAGGCGACGGCGCGAGCGACGTGCGGCGTGCCGTCGGGCCGCCAGGTGACGCGCGGCGGGATGAGCCGGATATCGACCCGGTCGCGGAACCGGTCCGCCAGCCCGATCAGTCCGCCGATCGTCTCGTCAGAGAGCAGGGTCGGCTCGAGTCCGAGCGACCGCAAGTTGGTGTTGACGCAGTTGTAGTAGTGCTCTTCGCGTTCGTGCCGCGGGTTGTCGAGCTTGACGATCTCCGAGGCGAAGCCCAAACCGGCCGCTACGCGCACCACGCGCTCCGCTAGCTCGTTGACCGAGAACATCTCGGTGAACTGATTGAACACCCGGTACTCGCCGCTCTTGGCGGGATGCGTCAGCGCGATCTCGACGCAGCGCACCGTGTCGCGGATGTCGAGGAACGAACGGGTCTGCCCGCCGCGACCGTAGACGGTCAGCGGATGACCGAGCGCGGCCTGCACGCAGAAGCGGTTGAGCACGGTACCGAAAATGTGATCGTAGTCGTAGCGGTTGGCGAGCGTCGGCGAGAGGTCGGTACCGGCAGTGTGGTTGCCGTAGACGACGCCCTGGTTCAAGTCGGTCGCGCGCAAGCCCCACACGCGACAGGCGAAGAAGATCTGATCGCTGTCGCTGACCTTCGTGAGGTGATAGAACGA
>PMOG01000052.1:0-3848 GCA_003161555.1 Vulcanimicrobiota bacterium
AGCCGCGGTACCACGGGGTTCTCGGAACGCCCTCCCCTCTGCTATGGTGGGGGGAGCCATGCGAACCGCTTATCACCAGGCGCTGGAGAACACGCGCCTCGACGTCGTCCGATTGGGCGCGCTCGTCTCCGATGCGATTCGCTCCGCGACGCAGGCACTCGAACGGCGCGACGTCGTGCTCGCCGGCCGCGTCGTCGCCGGTGACGACGAGATCGACGATACGCGCCGCCGCGTCGAAACGGCCTGCATCGAGCTGATCTGGAAGCAACAGCCGGTCGCCGGCGAGCTCCGCCAGATCGCCGGAATGCTGCAGATCGTCACCGACCTCGAGCGCATCGGCGACTACGCCGTCGACATCGCCAAGAACGCCATCAAGCTCGCCGACGTCGCCGTCCGGCCGGCGAGCATCGAGGTGGGCCGGATCGCGAACCTGGCCTACGAGATGCTCCAAGACGTCATGCGGGCGTACCGCGAGGGCGACGCGGCCCTGGCCGACGACGTGATCGAGCGCGACGACGATGTCGACGTGCTCTATCGCAACGGGATCGAGGCGCTTCAGGCGGAGATGCAGCACGATCCGGGTACGGTACCGGCAGGCACCCTCTTGCTCTTCGTCGTCTCGATCATCGAGCGCGTCGGCGACCGGGCGCAAAACATCGCCTGGCATACGAAGGACATCTACGGATGATCCGTGTGTTTGCCGCGCTGGCACTCGCCCTGACCGTGATCGCGCCGGCCGCGGCGGCCGACACCACCGTGCGGTTGACCCTCGACGGCCGTCCCGTCGACCGGGCCGGCGGCAGCGCAGTCTTGCGGGGCGGCGTCGTGTACGGCGATGTCATCGATCTGGTGAAGTCGTTTAACGGCGTGCTGACGTTTCAAGGTCGAGCGATCGTAGTGACGGTCAACGGCACCACCGCGACGTTCACCGCCGGCAGCCGAACCGCGAAGATCGGCCTCGGTTCGGTGGTAATGCGCGGGTCGGCGTTTCTGCGCAACGGCGACCTCTTCGTACCGTTGGATACGTTCATCACGCAGGTGGCCAACGCGAAGCTGCGGGTCAGCCCGGACAAGACGCACGCCGACATCTTCGTCAACGCCAACCCGCTGAGTTGATCGCCGGCGCCGCGCCGATCGCCCGCGACGCGCTCGCGCTGGCGCCCGGGCTGATCTACGTCAACCATGCCGCCGTCGGCGTGCTGCCGCGCGCGACCCGAGACGCGCTGCACGCGATGATCGACGACCACGCGCGCCGCGGTGTGCTCGGCGTCGGCCCGCGCGAAGCCTCGCTGCCCGGCTACCGCCGGCGGATCGGTGCGTTCGTGGGCGGGCACGGTGACGAGGTGGCGCTGCTGCGCAACACCGGCGACGGAGCGACGATCATCGCGCAGGGACTCGCCCTAGGCCCGGGCGACGAGATCATCAGCGGCGCGAACGAATTCGGCGCCAACGCCTATCCCTGGCTGGTGCTGCGCGAACGCGGCGTGCACGTGCGCCTGCTCGACGCCCCGCGCGAACGGATGACGCCCGACGCGCTGCGCGCTGCGATCGGTCCGAACACCAAGCTCGTCAGCGTGTCGTGGGTCTCGTTCGACGATGGGTACCGCCACGATCTCGCGGCCTTGGCCGAGGTCGCGCACGCCGCCGGGGCGCTCTTCGTGGTCGACGCGATACAGGGCCTCGGCGCGTTTCCGCTCGACGTGGCGTCGACCGGCATCGACGCGCTTTACGCCGGCGGCGCGAAGTGGCTCTTGGCGCTGCAGGGCGTCAGCTTTCTGTGGCTGCGCGCGGAGCTGCTCGACCGGATCGCGCTGGCGCTCCCCGGCTGGCGGTCGGTGGCTGACATCTGGAACTTTCTCGACTACGATCAGCCGCCGGCGCCGAACGCCTCGCGCTTCGAAGGCGGGACGCCGAACATCATCGGCGCGCTGTCTTTGACGACGTCGATGGACGTGCTCGAAGGCGCCGGCGTGAAGCGGATCGGCGCGCACGTCGTCGCGTTGACCGACCATTTGTGCGAAGGGTTGGCGGCGCGCGGCTACGTGCTCGATACCGACCGGACGAGCGACGCCGTTAAGTCAGGCATCGTGCGCTTCCGTCGGGACGACGTCGATCCGCTGGCGCTCGGAAAACGACTCGGCGAGGCGCAGATCTGCGTAACCTATCGTGTCAACGGCATCCGTGTTTCGCCGCATGGCTACAACACGCACGACGAAATCGACGCGATTCTCGACGCGTTATCCTAGCATCCGGAGGTTAGGCCGTGCTTGCGACGGTTCGCGCAGCGCGTCCAGCGCTTCGTCGAGGGCGGCCTCTAACGAGAGCGTTGCCCCCTCGGCGGCAAACCGGGTGCGTTCGGACTCCGGCAGATTGGCGAGCAGCTCATGGAGCCGCTGCTGCGTGACGCGCTCGGTATATTCGGGCTCAAATCCCATGGCGGCATAGTTCGCCGCAGCATACCCTTCAAGACGGCCTGCAGGGGCCAACCGTCCCTCGAGTGCGAGCAAAGCGGCGGTTTGCTGAATCGCGATCGTAACGAAGAGCCGCTCGGCGCTGCTCTCTTTGCCGAGCCGGAGTGCTTCAGCGGTGAATGCGAACGCTTCGGAAAAGCGGTCTTCCGCCAAGCAATACGCGGACGCGTTGACCAGAACGTTCGAGAGCGCTTCCGGCGAGTGCTTGCGTCGCTGAGCCGGCAGCGCGTCCGCAATCATCTCGATGGCGCGTGCGGTATTCCCGTGCTGATGTTCGAACTCGGCAAAGTTGATCACGATGTTGCGCGCCGCATTCTCGTTTGCGTAGAGCCGGCACAGTCGCTGCATCTCGGTAAAGTCGCGTGCGGCTCCGGCGAGATCGCCGCTCATCCCCGCCAGCAGGCCGCGGGCCTGCAGAAACTGCAGCCGTCGCCGCGGCGTCTCCACCTTGTCGAGCAGTGCCTCGGCCTCAGCGATCGCCGACGCCGCCGCATCGAGCGAGTTCGAGCGGCGCAAAAGTGACATCTGGCGCAGCAGCGCTTCGAAGATCACGACCGGATCGTTCGTGCTCCTGGCCGTCAGCATGCCCCCCTGGCTGACCTCACGCGCGCGTTCGCTGCGGCCGGTGGACGCCAGCGTCGCCGCCAGCCGCATCGCCAGCTGGGCCCGCAGCCGAAGATCGTCGGCGTCGACGACCTCGAGAAAGCGTTCGTACCACTGGGCGAGCTCCGTACTCTGCAGCACGTCGTCGAAGATCGCCAAGGCGATCTCCGCACCGATTGTCGCGTTGCCTCCGTTCAGCGCGTAGGTCACGGCCGCGCGCACATTTTCGAGTTCCGTATCGATGAAGGCAAATGGCTCGGCGGAGGTCATCGCTTGGAAAGACTCCGCCGCGCGCATCAGGAGTTCGTGGATGTAGGCCAGGTGGCGCTCGAGAAGCCGTTTGCTCTCGTCGGCCTCGGCAAGTTTTTCCAAGGCGTACGCGCGGGTCGATTCCAGCAGCCGATAGCGCGTCGCAGGGCCGCTGAGCTCGGCGACGACGAGCGACTTGTCCACCAGCGACGCGAGCACGTCGAAGAGCTCGAGCTCGTCGAAGGTCGCATCGGTGCAGACGGCGCTCGCTCCCTCGAGACTGAAGCCGTCGACGAAGACCCCAACCCGCCGGAACAGCGCGCGTTCCCGCGCGTCGAGCAGTTCGTAGCTCCAGTCGATCAGCGCGCGCAGCGTCTGCTGACGCGGCAATGCGGTCCGGCTACCGCCGGTGAGGATCCGGAAGCGCTCGTCGAGGCGGCGCTGCAGCTGCTGCGGGCTGAGCATGCGGACTCGCGCGGCGGCGAGTTCGATCGCGAACGCGATGCCGTCGAGCCGGCGGCAGAT
>PMOG01000052.1:3895-4041 GCA_003161555.1 Vulcanimicrobiota bacterium
CGAGGGCATGCGATACGTCGCTTCGCCCGCGATGCCGAGACCCTGCCGGCTCGAGGCGAGGACGACTACGTTCGGACAGCCGCGCACGAGCGCGTCCACGACCCGCGCTGTTGACTCGACCAGGTGCTCGCAATTGTCGAGAATCA
>PMOG01000265.1 GCA_003161555.1 Vulcanimicrobiota bacterium
CCGCCACGCCCCCGACCTACCCCCTGCCGGCGCATGCGAGCGCGACGGTCAAAATGCTAGTGCCCGGCGCGACGCGCGGATCGGCGTGCGCCGACGCGACCGCGGTCTATGCGTTGGTGCAGAACAGCTCGACCGTTTGGATCGACCGGGTCGCCTCCAACGGGACGGTGAGCGAGGCGCCGAACCCGATCACGACGATCAACGGCGGCGTCAATATAGCCGGATACTCGCCGAACGACTGCAATCTCTACATCGTGGCTCAGGGCGACGGCAGCGTATGGCGCATCGCCCCCGCGAGCGGTACCGCGACGGCGGTCGGCAGTAGCGCACCGCTCAGCGTCGATCCGAATGCTCGGGCGATGGTGGTTCTCGGTGACGGCACTTTGGTGTACGTCGGCAACGATGCGAGCCAGAACTCCGACGGCGTGCATATCGTTCCATCGCGCGCGACGGCGTCGCCGATGACCGTCGTCGTGCCGGTAGACTCCAGCGGGAACGCCACGACATTGTCCAACGGTGCGCCGACATTCCCCAGCCCGTGGGCGATCGGCATCGACGGCACGATCTACACGTGGGATGGCGGGAACCGTCACGCGGCGGTGTAGCGACGTCAGCCCGGGGCCGCGAGGGCAGTTCGTTCGAGCGACGTGAACGCGAGATTAACGGCGTCTCGCATTGAGATCGTCGTGGAGGCTCGCGTCTGCTCGAACTCGCGGTCGCGTGCCGCGCCCAGAAGCCGTTCGAGCTCTTCGACTCGCCGGCGGTCAGGCTTGAGCATCTCCCGTTTGCTCAGCCGCCGCAGAGACGCTCCGCAATCGAAGAGGCGCATCGCCGGGGCGAAGGCGCCGGAACGCGCGAGGATTTCGGCAGCCACAAGCAGACAGTCGCCGATGTCCACCTTCTGCTCGAGCTCGTCAAACGTTCGCAGGGCTTCGAGCACGTAGCCTTTGGCGACGTGGAGGTCGCCCAGACGCAGGGAGTACTTGGCTAATAGCAGCGCGCGATCGGCGACGAACGTTTCGTTTCCCAGCGCTCGATAGAGGTCGAGGCTTTCTGACGCCAAGCGAATAGCTTTGCGGTCGTCGCCCTGCGCGTACGCGATCTCGGCGAGATTGCCCAGGCACAGCCCCTTCATTGCGTCGGGACCCGTGCGGCGAAAGATCGCGAGCGCCTCCGCGTACAATCCTGTGGCGTCGTCCAACCGGTCGTCGACTTCCCAGGCGACCATACCGAGATTGCTCAGCACCCGCGCGGTGCCGGCTTCGAGTTGCGCATCCCGGTGGATGGCGAGGCTCTCAGTCCAGCGTTGCTTCGCGACGTCGTAGCTGCCGAGGCTGAACTCCGCGACGGCGAGCAAGTTCAGGGCTCGCGCTCGGAGCGAGCGATCGTCCGTGGTTATCGGCTCGTCCAATACGGCGCGGCAGGCGTTTACCGCGTATTCGTAGTCTTCGCGATAGATCGCCACCGCGCTCGCTGCCAGCAGCAGTTTTGCTCTCGCGTCGGCCGGGAACGCGGTGTTCGAGTCGGTGAGGACCGTATACCAACGCTGCGCCTCCGCCCAGCGGCCGCTCGATATCCAATACTCGTCCAGTTCGTTCATTAGCTCGGCACCGAGCGCGATCGTATCCGGCTGAGCGGTGACGGTTTGGAGAACCGTTCGGACGACGTCGAGCTCCGCATCGATCGTCGCGTGCGCATCGGATGATTCGTTCGCGGCGCGGACCGATTCGAACGCGTAAGCGACGAGCCGGCCGTCCACCGCGTGCCGCTCGCCCGCTGCGTCGAGCGCTTCCGCGGCGAAGGCGCGGACCGATTCGAGAAGGCGGTACCGCAGCTTCCCGTGCACGACCGACGCCGTCGACACTAGCGACCTGTCGACGAGGCGATCGACCGTGTCGAGGACGTCGAGCTCGTCCGCTGGGCCGTCGTCTTCGCCGCAGATCGCGACGATGGGATCCAGTGAGAACTGACCGGCGAAGAGGCCGAGTCGTCGGAAGGTGGATCGTTCCGCGTCGTCCAGTTGATCGACGCTCCACGCGATGAGCGCGCGCAGCGTCTGGTGGTGCGGGAGCGCCCCGCTTTTCCCACTTGTCAACAGGCGGAAACGCCGCTCGATTGCAGCGGCGATCTGTTCGAACGATATGGTCTTGGCGCGGGCGGCAGCGAGTTCAAGGGCGAGCGGGATGCCGTCGAGACGCGCGACGATCGCCGCGACCGCGGCGCGCGCAGCCTCTGTCCCCAGCGAAACGGTCGTCGCCGATCCAGCGCGATCGAGAAAGAGCCGGACCGCTGGCGACGCGTTCAACTCGTCGATGGTCGGCGCATGGCGCGTCACCTTTGGCAGCGCGAGTGGTTCGAGTCGGCACACCCGTTCGGCGACCGTGCCAAGGGGCTGCCGTGACGTGCACAGTATGTGCACGTCCGCAGCCTCTGCGATGAGATTCGACACGAGCGCCGCGGAAGCGTCGAGGACGTGTTCACAGTTGTCGATGACGAGGAGCAGCCGCTTCGAGCCGAGTGCGCTGACGATGGTATCGGTCAGCGGCGTTCCGGGTGCCTCCGCGGCCTCGATCGCGCCCGCGACCTGTGGTGCAACCAGGGCGGCATCGCGGATCTGCCCGAGCTCGGCGAGCCGGACACCGTCCGGAAACTCGCGACGCATCCCTCGGCCCAGGCGCAGCGCGAGCCGCGTCTTTCCCACGCCGCCGGCCCCGACGATCGTGACCAGCCGATGCTCGCGTATCGCCTCCGCGAACTCCGCCAGCTCACCGTCGCGCCCGAAGAAGCGGTCGACCTCATTGGGCAGGTTCGACTGGATTTCATCATGCTTCGGGCTGTCGTCCGGCGACGATGACGCTTCTTCGAAAAGCCGGCGGACTCGCTCGACCAGCGCGCCGACGCTCGCGTGCGGGTCGGCCGTCGCGTCGAGCCAATGCAGGCCCGACAGTAAGTAGCGTAGCGCGCCGGCGGGCTCGACTGCGTCGATCCGAAACGGAATCACGGGCCTCCCCGCCCCGCCCTGCGCGACATGAACCTCGCGCGTCACCTGCTTCGACGCGTTGGCATGCGCCGAGAAGATCAGAACGAAGGCACGGCACGCGTCGATCGCGGGAGGAATCGCAGCCGACCAGTCGTAGCCCGATGGGATGTCGCGTGGCGCGATCCAGCAGCGGACGCCCGCGTTCTCGAGCTGCTCGCGGACGCGTTCGGCGATCGCGCGGTCACGCGTCGAGTAGCTGATGAAAACGTCGGGCTCGGGCCGGTACCCGCTCACGTCGGTCTCGGCATTGCTCGTAGGTCGCGGAGTCTTGCAGAGTTAGATCTGGCGGGGAGGCCTTCAGAGGGATCAGGTCCCACACCAACTCCTTGACGGGGAGGCCTATCGAAGGCATGAAAGCCCGGCTCTCGGGTCACGCTAGCCTCCCTTCCGGCGTACTGACTTTTAGTGCTTCACTCGGCCGGCGCGCGGAACCAGGAACGAGCCCACGATTCCGCGCCGGAAGAGCAGAACGCACAGCGCGAACACGAAACCCATCACCAGGTTGGTCTCCTCGCCGATCGGCGTCTTGGAGACGAAGTACTCCAGCGATTCAAATACGCCGGCGCCGACGATCGGTCCGACGATCGTCCCGATCCCGCCCAGCACCGTCATCATCACGACCGCGCCTGAGGTGTGCCAGTCGACCATCTCGAGTCCGGCCAGATGGTTGCCGATCGCATAGAGCGCGCCGGCAAATCCGGCCAGGCCGCCGGCGATGACGAACACGACCAGCTTATACCGGTTGACGCGATACCCCAGCGCGATCGTGCGTTGTTCGTTTTCGCGCATCGCCTGCAGCACGCCGCCGAACGGCGATCCGACAATCCGCATCGCGAACCAGACGCCCAGCGCGATCAGCACGAGCGCGACGTAGTAGAAAACGTGGTCGTCTTCCATGCCGAGGCCGAACAGGTTGCCGCGGCTGCCGAGGTTGAGCCCGTTCTCGCCGCCGGTGATCGACGTCAATTGAAAGGCGGAGAAATACTGGATCTGCGCGACGCCCAGCGTGATCATGGCGAAGTATATCCCGGCCCGCCGCACAGCGATCGCGCCGACAATCGCGGCCAGCACCAGGGCGTAGACCACGCCGATCAGGATCGCGATCGACGCATCGACGTGGGTACGGGCGAGCACGATGGCGGTCAGATAACCGCCGCCGCCCCAGAACAGCGCCTGACCGAACGAGAGCAAACCGACGAATCCGAACAAGAGGTCGAGCGAGACCGCGAACAGTGCGAAGCACACCAGGTCGATCGCGAGCACGGGATAGACCAGCCACGGCAGCACCAGGCCGAGCGCGCCCAGGACCAGCGCGAAGACCGTCGCGCGCCGCGTCATCCCGATGTCTCGGGCTTTCCGAACAAGCCCGCCGGCCGGAAGACGATGACGATCACCATGACGATGAAGATCAGCGTGGTCGAAATCGGCGGAAAGACGACCGCCCCGAGCGTTTGCAGCAGCCCCAGGGCGAAGCCGGCGAGGATCGAGCCGACGATCGAGCCCAGCCCGCCGATCACGACGATCGCGAAGGTGTAGATGATCACGCTGTCACCCATTGTCGGCTGGACGTTGGTCGTCGGCGCCGCCAGAACGCCGGCCAGCGCCGCGAGCGCGATGCCGGCACCGAAGGTCACCGTCACCAAGCGCTTCACGTCGATCCCGAGCGCCCGCACGAGGACCGGGTTCTCGGTCGCGGCGCGGATGCGGGCGCCAATCGGCGTCCGCTCGACGACCCACCAGGCGACGGCGCAGGCCGCGACCGAAACGACGATCACGAACAGCTTGTAGGTCGGATAGAGCGTAAAGCCGAGGTTCGTCAGGCCGTCGAGTGCGGGCGGGGTCGCGTACGGCGAACCCAGCGGTCCTGCGATCAGGCGCATCAAGTCTTCGATCACCAGCACCAGCGCGAACGTCAGCAGCAGGTTGTAGATCGGATCGAGGCCATAGAGCCGCCGCAGCAGCGTCGTCTCCAGCAGCACGCCGAACAGGCCGACCGCGATCGGCGCGATGATCAGTGCCGCGAAAAAGGGCAGATGGAACAGCGTCGCACCGTAGTAGGTCGCAAACGCGCCCAGCATGTACATCGAGCCGTGCGCGAAGTTGACGACGCGCAGCATCCCGAAAATGACCGACAAACCCAAAGCGAGCAGCGCGTAGAACGCGCCGCTCGCCAAGCCGTTGAAGATCTGAGTGAGGAGGTAGTCCGGGCTCAGACGGCTACCAATCCTTGTTGCACGTCGATTGGGACTCGGGGCGGAACGCGCGGCTCGGCGGAATCACCTGCACGATCTTGAACCACGCGTGCGGCAGCTTGACCTCCGATTGGGGCAGCACGTCGACCACGTACATGTCGTGCAGCACCCGGTGGTCGCGCGCGCGCCATTCACCGGCATGGGCGTAGAAATCGTTGAATTGACGGCCGTCCAGATATTTCACGATCGTGTCGGCGTCGGTCGTGCCGGTCGCCTTGACCGCCGAAAGCCATTGCCAGGTCGCGGAGTAGTCGGCGGCTTGAATGTCGGTCGGCCGCAGACCGTTCATCCGCTTCGCATAGCGATCGGCCCAGGCGCGCGCCGCCTTGTCTTCGTCCCAGTACCAGGACGTGGTAATGCGCGAACCTGCGAAAACTTCCGGCAGCGCGTCCACATCGGAAAGGAAGAGCAATCCAACGGCGATTTTCATCTGCTTGTCGAGGCCGAACTGCTTAGCAGCCTTCATGCTATTGACGGTGTCGGCTCCGGCGTTGAGGAGACCCAGCACGTCCGGGTGCGCATTCTTCGCCGCAATCATGTAGGACGAGAAGTCGGTCGTCCCGAGCGGCATGAGGTCGGCGTGGATGAACGACCCGCCCTTGGATTTCACCGCTTCGGTAAAATCGGCGAGCATCTGCGTTCCAAACGCGTAGTTGGGGACGATGCCGTACCACGTTTTTCCGCCCGCGGCCGCGATGTTGGCGCCGGTCGAGTGCGCCAGCGCGTAGGTATCGTAGGCGTAATGGTACGTATACTTGTTGCAGTTCGCGCCGGTCAGCGCTGCGGTAGCGGCTCCGGTGACGATCGCGAGTTTATGCTTCTCCTTGGCGACCGCAGCGACCGCGAGAGCGGTGCCGGAATTCGTCATGTCGAGCGCGAGGTCGGCCCCGCCGTCGAATTCCTCGCGCGCCTTTTCAGCTGCGAGCGGTCCTTGATTGCGGTGGTCGACGACGTCGACGACGATCTGGCGGCCGAGCACCTTTCCGCCGAAATCCTCAACCGCCATGTTGGTCGCGGCGACGGCGCCCGGACCGGCAAGGGAGGCGTACACGCCGCTCATGTCAGTGATCAGGGCGATCTTGATTGGACCGCTGTCGGCCGCGCGGGCGGGCGGGGCGGCGACCGAGGAAGACAACAGAGCCAGCGCGAGAGCCGCCGGAATGGCACGAGAAGGACGCATCAGACCTGCCTCAAGACGGGGGGCGGAGTTGCGCACAGGTTATGCCGAGCGCGCAACTTTCCTTCGGTTAGTCGATTTGGCGTAGGAACGTCAGAGCGGTCATGAGCTCGTCGGCCGCTGCGTCGATCTCGCCCGCGCGCGCAGCAGCCGCGAAGACGCGTTCGAAGTAGTGCCGCAGTGCGACACGGGTCGTCGCGTCGAGCGCTCCGCGGACGGCGGCGACCTGACGCAGCAGATCGAGAACGTATGCGTCGTCGTCGACCATCGCCAGGATATGATCGATGTGGCCGCGTGCCGATTTCAGGCGGTTGATGATGTCGACCTTGCGTTCACCTTCGAGCGGCTTGCGAAAGCGATCCAGGTCCGGATTGCGCTGCACGATGCCTACCTATGGTGCGGCACCCCCGGCCGCCTCCCAGGTTTTTCCCAGAAATGGTGCCTCGGCGCCTTCCGGCGGGCCTCAGGTCATCGTACGGCGGCCGGTGGCCTAGGTCGCGACCGCCTCGGGATGCGCGGCCTGGTACTCCTGGAGCGAGCGCGGGGGGCCGGCTTCCGAGGCCAGAGCCGTCGCCAGCGCGCGTGCCGTGTCCAGCGAAGTCAGGCAAGCGATCGACGCCTCGACTGCGGCGCGCCGAATGCGATAGTTATCGGTCGGGCCGCGGCCGGCGCGAAAGTCGTTGATCACGAGGTCAACGTCGCGGCGCTGGACGACGTCGAGCACGTTGGGTACGGGATCGCCGATCTTGTTGACGCGTTCCGCCGGTATGCGGTGCTCACGAAGGAAGTCGTAGGTACCCGGCGTCGCCACAAGGGTGTGCCCCAGTGAAACGAGCCCGCGCATCAGGTCGACGGCGTCAGCCTTCTCTTCATCACTGATCGAAACCAGCACCCGTCCGCCGCCGATAGGCAGACGAATGCCGGCCCCGAGAAATCCCTTGCGCAGGGCGCCGCCGTAGGTCGCATCGATGCCGAGCACTTCGCCGGTCGACTTCATCTCCGGGCCCAGCATCGTCTCGACGCCGCGCATCT
>PMOG01000231.1 GCA_003161555.1 Vulcanimicrobiota bacterium
GGGTGGGCGTCGGTGTCGGCGTCAGCAGCGGCTGCGGTGAGGGTGTCGGCGATGCGTTATTGCCGCCCGTGTTGGAGAGAATCGCGCCGATTGCCGCACCGAAGACCGCGATCGGCACGTAGGGCACCGCACCGGGCGAGACCGGGTTCACCAAATAGCCGGTGGGATCGGTTCCGCCGTTATCGCCGGGCGGAAAGGCGATGTCTTTTTTGCCGATCAGCAGCAAGAACTGCAACACGGACGGATTGTACGATTGGTCCACCTGCGTGATGGTGAACGTCACCGGCCCCGGAGGCGTGCCGAGGATCGTAATCGTCTGGCCGGTCAGCAGGCCGACGGTTTGCCCGTTGACCAGAATTGACACGTCGCCGGGCGCGCAATCGACGCAGATCAGCTGTGTCCCGTTGTCGCCGACGATGAGATAGCCGGTCGTGCCGCGGACTGCGATCTGCGAGGTCGCGGTCTTGAACGAATAGTTCGAGCGCACGCCGGCGGGATGGACGATCGCGAAGCGCAGCGCGCCGTGGTTGAGTGAGAGCGTGCTGCCCGGCCCGGCGGCGGCGTTGTTGAACGCGCCGATCTGCACGGTCGTCCGCTCGCCGATCGCGACTTCCGAGCTGTCGGGGAGCGTCAGCGTGCCCAGCGAGGCTTCCTGGGTGACGGCGAAGGCGTCGTCCGGAACGATCGTACGGCCGAAGATGCGCGTGACGGGAGCAGTCGCCGTCGCCTGGGTGCCCACCGTGCCCTTGAACGGGGCCAGCTCCTTGTCCGCAGGGGCCGCCGAGGCCACGAGATAGAGCCCGCCGCCGGCCACGAGAACGAGGGCGCAGATAAAAAAAGCGCGCAATCGTCGAACCATGCGAGCCCCTTCCCGATGACCCGCTTGCGAACCTATGAGGAGCTGACGGCCGCCTGGCGAGCATTGCGCCTGCTTGGTTTTCGCGTACGGGAGGTCGCGTGCGTTGGGGCACCGCGGACGATTCTGGTCGCCGAGTACGGCGATCCGAATGGCCCCCGGGTGTCGCTCTCGGCCGGGGTTCACGGCGACGAGCCGGCCGCACCGTGGGCGCTGCTGGGGATCGCGCGCGACGGGCTGCTGGACCCGCGTTGCGCGTACCGGATCTGGCCGTGCCTGAACCCCAGCGGATACCTAGCGCAGACGCGGGCCAACGCCGAGGGCGACGACATCAACCGCAGCTTCACGCGCGGCGGGACGACGCCCGAAGCCCGCGCGGTGATAACGGCCAACCGCGACCGCCGCTTCGCGCTCGCGCTCGATTTGCACGAAGACTTCGAAGCGCAGGGCTGCTACCTGTACGAGCCGCTGCGCCCGGACGCGAGCCCGCGCTTCGCGGCGCAGGTGGTGGCGGCGCTCGATGCCGCGGGCTTGCCGGTGCAGGGGCTCGACGGCGATTTCGATCTGGGGACGCCGGCGGGTGTGGAACCACCGTACCGTCTGGAACGCGGGGCCGTCCTGGTCGACGCGGAGCTCGAACTGCGCGTCTTTCCGGGCTTGCCGCAATCGATGTTCCATTACCGGCGCGGAGCGCAGCCGCTGACGTTCGAGTCGCCGCGTCCGGCGCCGTGGGACGACCGCATCGCCGCGCACCGCGTGTTCGTCACGACGGCGCTGGCCATTTTCGTCTCCTGAATCGTGCCGGGAGCGGCGACGACACGCCGCGAAATCACGCGAGTTATGGCAGAGCGCGATTCCCTCGACGTCGACGTCCTGTTCGTGGGGGCCGGGCCGGCCTCGCTCGCCGGGGCCATCCGCCTGCGCCAGCTGGCAGTAGCCGCCGGGACCGAGGTCGCGGTGATGGTGATCGAAAAGGGCGGCGAAATCGGCAACCACGGATTTTCCGGCGCGGTCGTCGATCCGAAATCGCTGCACGAACTCTTCGGCGACGAAGACATCACCGTCGGCCTCGATGTGCCGGTCTCCAGCGACGCGCTCTGGTTCCTCACCAACGGCGGCAAGATCGCAGCGCCGTTCACGCCGCCGGTGCTCAACAATCACGGCAAGTTCGTTGCGTCGCTTTCGAACTTGACGAAGTGGCTGGCCGCCAAGGCGGAAGCGCTGGGCGCCGACGTGTTTCCCGCCTTCCCCGGGCAAGATTTGCTGTGGGACGACGAGCGCGTCGTCGGCGTGCGCATCGGCGACAAGGGCGTCGCGCACGACGGTACGCACAAAAGCAATTACGAACCGGGACCCGACCTGGGCGCCAAAGTGGTCGTGCTGGGCGAAGGCCCGCGTGGGACCTTGGCCAAGGCGGCGATCGCGCGGCTCGGCCTCGACCGTGAGCGCGATCCGCAAGTCTACGCGGTCGGCATCAAAGAACTCTGGAAAGTGCCGGGCCGATTACCCTCGGGCGCGGTGATCCATACGCTGGGTGCGCCGCTATGGAACACGTTCGGCGGCGGCTGGATCTACGGCATGAGCGGCGACATCATCGATATTGGTTTGGTGACCGGCCTCGACTACGCCGACCCCACGACCGACCCGCACGACAACTTTCAGCGCTATAAACTGCACCCCTCGATTCGACCGCTGCTCGAAGGCGGCGAGATGATCCGCTATGGGGCGAAGGCGATCCCCGAGGGCGGGTTGCACGCGATGCCGCGAATGTACGCCGACGGTCTGTGCATCGTCGGCGATTCGGCCGGCTTTCTCAACGGGATGCGGCTGAAGGGCATCCATCTGGCGATGAAGTCCGGGATGCTCGCCGCCGAGGCGATCTTCGATGCGCTGCAGGCGGGCGATACTTCGGCCAACGCGCTGGGGGCCTACGAGACGCGCTTCCGCGATTCATGGGCGTTCGAAGAACTGCATGCCGCGCGGAATTTTCATCAGGGCTTCGGCGGTGGGATGTGGGGCGGTCTCGTCAACGCGCAGCTCGGGATGATGACCGGCGGGCGCGGCTTCGGGCTGCGCGACCGGCTCAGCGGCGAGCACGGCTACGCGCGGATGAAGAAGCTCGGAACGATCGAGACCAAGGCTGCGACGCAGCGCGTCGTCCCGGACGGGAAACTCACCTTCGACAAACTGACCGACGTCTTCAAGAGCGGCACGATGCACGATGAGGATCAGCCGCCGCACCTGCACGTTTCCGACACGAACATTTGCGCCGATCAGTGCACGGCCGAGTACGGCAACCCGTGCCAATACTTCTGTCCGGCCAAGGTGTACGAGCCGCAGTTCACGCTGGTCGACGGTGCGCCGGCGGAAGGGCGTCTGCAGATCAACTTCGCGAACTGCGTGCATTGCAAGACTTGCGACATCATGGATCCCTATCAAATCATCACCTGGGTACCGCCGCAGGGCGGCGAGGGTCCCGTCTACACGGGAATGTGAGCGCCGCGGCGTGACCGGTGCAAGCACATGGCGGACGTAGCCGTCGTCGGCGCGGGGCTCATCGGGTTGAGCATCGCGAACGAACTCGCCGCGCGCGGCGCCGACGTTACCGTGTTCGACCGCGACGAACCCGCGCGGGCCGCGTCGTGGGCGGGCGCGGGGATGCTGGCGCCGTTCAGCGAGGCGACGGCGGATTCCGACTTGCTCGCGCTGTGCCGCCGCTCGCTCGAAGCATACCCCGCCTTCGTTGCGGACGTGCAGGAGCGCAGCGGCGTCGACGTGCGGCTGCGCTTCGACGGCACGCTGCACGCAGCGCTCGATGAGGCGGATCTTGGGCGGTTGGGTGTGGCGGCCGCGAGCGCGCGCGCGAACGGCGGCGACGCGATGCTGCTGGACCGCGCCGAAGTGCTGGAGCGCGAGCCGTTTCTCGCCAAACACGTCGCCGGCGGTCTGTTCGTCGCAAACGAAGCGCAGGTCGACAATCGGCGGTTGGGCCGGGCGCTGGTCGGTGCGGCACGCGCACGCGGCGTCCGCTTCGAGCGCGTGGCGCAGCTTGCGCTCGCGTGCGATGCGCGTCGCGTTCGGGGCGTCCGTACGCCGCAGGGGTTCGCCGCCGCGTCGACGGTCGTCAATGCCGCCGGAGCCTGGGCGGGCGCGTTGGATGGCGTGCCGGAGCACGCCCGCGTTGCGGTTCGTCCGGTCGCCGGTGAGATGCTGGCGATCGCCTTGCCGCCGAGCGCGATCCATGCCCTCGTTTGGTTCGGTCACCGGTACTTGGTGCCGCGTGACGACGCGCGTCTGCTGGTCGGAGCGACCGTGGTCGAACGCGGCTTCGATGCCCGCGTCACGGCGGCCGGCGTGCACGATCTGCTCGATGCGGCTCTGGCGGTGGCGCCCGCGCTGGCGTCGTTCGCAGTCGTCGAGACCTGGGCCGGGCTGCGGCCGGCGACGCCGGATGGACGGCCGTACATCGGTCCCACCGCGCTCGAAGGGTACGTCGTCGCGAGCGGGCACTATCGCAACGGCATCCTCCTCGCGCCCGAAACGGCGCACGCCATCGCCGAGCTGATCGTGTCCGGCCGTGTTCCGGCGTCGATCGCGCCGTTCGCTCCCGGCCGAGTTGGTTCGATGAAGTCGAACCCGCTCCGGGAGGGTGCGGCGGCGGCCGCGAAACCGGCCGAGTGACGATCACGGTGAACGGCGAGCAGCAGCAAATCGACGCCGGAGCGACCTTGGTAGCGCTGCTCGAACGGCATGCGGTTCCGCGCGAAGGTTCGGCGGTCGCCCTCAACGACGACGTCGTTCCGCAGGGGCGGCACGCCGCCACGGCGCTGCGCGAAGGGGACCGGGTCGAGATCATCGTCGCGGTTGCCGGCGGGTAGCGGCGATGGATGACGAACCGCTCGTCATCGGCGCGCATACCTTCCGGTCACGGCTCATCGTCGGGACCGGGAAGTATCCGACGCTGGCGATCATGAAGGCCGCGCACGAGGCCAGCGGCGCCGAGGTCGTCACGGTGGCGATTCGGCGCATGCACTTGGATGACAAGAGCGGTAAGACGCTGGTCGATTACATCGACCGCACCAAAATGACGGTGCTGCCCAATACCGCCGGCTGCTACACCGCTAAGGATGCGGTCCTCACCGCCAAGCTGGCGCGCGAAGCGCTCGGCACCGATCTGATCAAGGTCGAAGTGATCGGCGACCCCGAGACGCTCTATCCGGACACGCGCGAAACGATCGCCGCCTGCGAGCAGTTGGTGCGCGATGGGTTCACGGTGCTGCCCTACATCGGCGACGATCCGGTCGCGTGCAAGCGGCTCGAAGACGCCGGCTGCGCGGCCGTCATGCCGCTGGCGGCACCGATCGGCAGCGGCCTGGGCGTCTGCAATCCGTATTCGATCCGCATCATCAAGGAGCGGGCCGGCATCCCGGTCATCGTCGACGCCGGGGTGGGCACGGCCTCCGATGCGGCGATCGCGATGGAGCTGGGCGTCGACGCACTGCTGATGAATACCGGTATCGCCGCTGCGCGCGATCCGGTTCGCATGGCGCGCGCGATGAAGGCTGCCGTCGAGGCGGGGCGCGATGCGTTTCTCGCCGGCCGCATGCCGAAGCGGCTGTTCGCAAGCGCCTCGAGTCCACTGCAGGATCTCATCGCGACCGAGCCGGCACCGCGCGCGTGACCGAGATCAGCGTGTTCGACCTCAAGCGCCGCCGCGACGCCGACGAGAAACTGGTGCTGCTTGACGTGCGGGAGCCGTTCGAGATCGCAACCGCAGCACTGCCCGACGCGACGCTGATTCCGATGGGCGAGATCCCCGCGCGCGTGGGCGAACTTCCGCCGCAGACGCCGATCGTCGTGATGTGCCATGCCGGCAGCCGCAGCGCGCGCGTCACCCAGTATTTGAACGACAACGGCTACCCGGACGCCGTCAACTTGGCCGGCGGCATCGACGCGTGGTCGGAGTCGATCGACCCCGGCGTGCCGCGCTACTGACGCCGCCGTTATTCTCGAGTGCCGATCACGAACCAGTGCACGCGTCCGGCCGGCTCGCCGCTGTGGGCCCAGCGTCCGGCCGTCGCGTCGGCGTCGACCTCCTCGAGCGCGTCGATTTTGAAGCCGCGCATCGCTTCGATGACCCCGTCGCGATCGAAATAGGCGTGCGGGATGCCGGCTTCGTCACCGTCGCCCGGCGCGAACGAACGATCGTCGAAGCGGATGCCCAGCCCGTAGCGCGCATCGCGCAGCGACCCCAGGGTGAGAAAGACCGGGGCCCCGCGGCGCAAGACGCGGCGCAGTTCGGCGAGTCCGGCCCGCACCTTGTCGCTCGCGCCATGCAGGTACGCGTGCGTCGCGAGCGCGGCACCATAGTTCTCATGTGTACCGGGCAGCTGCGTGTACGGCGTTTCGTCCGGAACCGACACGACCGCGATGCCGGCGTCGACCAGGGCCCGCGTATTGCGCCCCGAACCCGTGCCTACCTCGAGGACGGGTCCTGCGAGCGTATCGTCGGCGGCACGCGCGATGAGGCGTTGCGCGAGCGGGTGCGGTCCTTGTTCCGATGACGATGACATGACTGCGGTTCCTCTGATTCTCGTCGTGGGCGGTGACGCCTTGGCGGTGCGCATCTGCGAAGAGCTCTGCGAAACGCAAGGACATCGCGTCACGATGATGTGGATGCACGACCATGAGCTCGGGGCGAGTTTGGCCCGGCTCGGCTGCGACTATCACCCCCACGCTCCGAACGATTTCGATGCGCTGAAAACCGCCGGGGTGATGGAGGCGGTGTCGATCATGGCGGTCTCCGACGACGACCGCCTCAACCTCCAAGTGGCGCTGAAGGCGCGCGATCTGAACCCTTCGATCCGGGTCGTGCTGCGGCAATTCAACCGCACGCTGGGACGCAAACTCGAGCAGAACCTTCCCAATTGCTCCGTGCTCTCCGTTTCGTCGCACTCGGCGCCGACCTTCGTGGCGACCGCGCTCGATCCGTCGTGCTTTTATGCCCTGCAGTTTCCCGACCTCGACGGCGTCTACACCGGGTTTTCGCAGCGGACGGCGGCCGAATTCGGGATCACGGGTTTGACGCTGCCCCAAGCGCAGGCCCATTTGCACGGGCGCATCGTCGCGCTGCACGGGATCCCCAGCGTACCACCGCATCACTTTTTCTCGGCGCACGATCAGGTCGTCGTCTTCGCGCGCGTCGAACAGCTCGAGGCCACCAGCGGAACGCGCCAGATGGTGCGCTCGGAGCAGAACCACGAGCGCTGGGCACGCCTTCGATCCGGGTTCGTTCAACGGCTGCGCAGCCTGCGCTCGGCGGATCCGATTCTGGCGCGCGTGATCGGGGTCGTGGCCGCAATCTTCGTTTCCGCGGTCGCGTACTTCAGCGTCGTGATGCACCGCGACCCGTTCACGATGGTGTACTTCGTGCTCACGACCGCGACCACGACCGGCTACGGCGACATCGTCCCGAGCCCGTTTGGATGGATGCCGATGCTGGCCGCAATGATCGTGATGGTGACCGGCGTCGCCGCCTCCGGCATCTTCATAGCGTTCGTGACCTCGGCGCTCACCCGGGCACAGTTCACCGCCATGCAGGGTCTGCGGCAGATTCGCACGCGCGGTCACGTGCTGGTCTGCGGTTCGGGAAACGTCGGCACGCGCGCCATCGAGTGCCTGCGGACGCTGCGCCAGAAAATCGTCGTCGTCGACGTCAATCCGGACCCCGCGCTGATCGAAGCCTCGCGCGCGCGGCGCGTTGAGCTGCTCACCGGGGACGCCACCAAGGACCGCACGCTGGACCTCTGCCACGTCAAGCACGCGCGAGCCGTGATCGCGGTAACCGACAGCGATACCTCGAACCTCGAAGTTGCGCTCGGCGCTCGGGCGCGAAACCCGCAAATTCCGGTCGTCACGCGGGTGCAGGACGAAACGTTCGCGCGCTCGGTAGCGCGGCAATTCGAGGCCATTCAGAGCTACTCGACGACGTCGCTGGCGGCGGCGACTTTTGCAATGCTCTCGCGATTCCCCGGTACGCGCGGCCGGATCGCGTTCGGCGATGACAGTTACAACGTCGGGGAACGCATCCAAGGAGAGGTGCCGCAGCCTCCTCCGGCGGAGGACTGCATCCCGCTCGCGGTGTGGCGAAAAGGGGCGTTCATCCATATCAATCTGTTCGAGGAAATGGAGCCGTTCGATCGGCTTCTCTTCCTGGTACCGCTCTCGCAATTCAAGACCGCCGGTCCGGACGCCGAACGCGCCTAGCGGCGGTCGTTCCGTAACGATCTCGTCAAGTTTCAAGGAGGCTGGGTGCTCGAAGAAAAGGCGCTGGTACCGGATGTCGGTGCCGACGATCAGAACGGCCGGCGCGTCGACCTGCGAACGTTCGCGGGCCGGCCGCTGGTCGTGTACTTCTATCCGAAAGCCGACACGCCCGGATGTACCGTCGAAACACAAGCGTTCCGCGACCTCGATGATGCGTTCGAGGCCGCCGGCGCGTCGATCGTGGGTGTGAGCCGAGACACGGTCGCAGATCAGAAAAAATTTGCCGATAAGTACGGTGTGAAGTTTTCGCTGCTGGCTGATACGTCATCGCAAATCTGCGATGCGTTCGGGGTGATCGTCGAGAAGAATATGTACGGAAAGAAAAGCCGGGGTATCCAGCGATCGACATTCCTGGTCGGGCCTGACGGCCGGATCGCGAAGGTGTGGCCGCGCGTTTCCGTCGAGGGGCACGCGCAAGCCGTGCTCAAAGCAGTCACCTCGGAATGAGCGCGAACCCGCGGCTGATCGTCGCGGGCTCGAGCTCCTCGGTCCCGCGCCCCGACCGGGCATGCAGTTCGTACTTGATCGAGGACGGTGAATCGTCCGTCGTCTTCGATTTGGGTTCCGGGTCGCTGGCCAATCTTCGCCGTTACGTCGATTACGATCGGGTCGGCGCGATCGTCATCAGTCATATGCACGCCGATCATTTTCTGGACTTGATTCCGCTGCGCTACGCCCTGTGCTACGGCAGCCGCCAGCGCAAAGCGAAGCTGCCGATCTATCTGCCGCCCGGCGGTTTGGCGACGTTGAAGCGGCTCGTCTCCGCCTTCGCGGACGAAGGCGGAGAGTTCCTCACCGACGTCTTCACGCTGGACGAATACGATCCGTCGCGCCCGCTCGCGCTCGACGGCGCGAAACTGCGCTTTGCGCCGACGGCGCACTTCGTGCCGGCCTTCGCGATCCGTTGGCAGCGTAACGGTGCCAGCCTCACGTATTCGGCGGATACCGCACCCGACGCGAACGTGACCGCGCTCGCGCGGGGATGCGACCTGTTCTTGTGCGAGGCGACGCTGCGTCTCGACGAGCGCGAAATCGGACCGCGCGGACACTCGAGCGGACTCGAAGCGGCCGAAATGGCCCGCGACGCCGGCGTCGAGCGGCTCGTTCTCACCCACTACGGCGAGGAGTCGACGGCCGCCGATCTCGACGTTGTGGCGCGCACGCGCTACGCCGGCCCGATCGTCGTCGCCGACGATCACGCCGTCTTCTCGCTTTAATCAATTTTCGGTTTTTGGACCGCTTCGCGGGAGCGAAAACTGGATCAGCGAACCGACGGGGGCGAGTCCGCGCGCGATCACGGCGTAGGGTGTGACCTTCAGGTTCAATTCCTCGAGGCGTGCGCGGGCGGCCAGCAGGTCGCGTCCGCTGGTGACCACATCCTCGAGCAGCAGCACGTGCTGCCCGGCGGTGAAGGGACCCTCGACGTATTCTTCGGCGAACGCACCGTACTGTTTGGGCTGTTTACGCACGACGATCATGGGTAGACCGGTCATCTGCGAGACCGCGGTCGCGATGATCACGCCGCCGAGTTCGGTGCCACCGATCACGTCGGGCGAGATCTCCGAGACGACCGGCACGAAGAGCCGGGCGATGCGGCGCAGGACCTGCGGATCGCTGAACAGCCGGAACTTGTCGATGTAATAGTCGCTGCGGGCGCCGCCCGAGAGCAAATACTCGCCGCGCGTCAGCGCGCGCTCGACGATAATGTTGCGCAGCCAGCGCAGCTCCGGGATTCGCGCGATCGGGCTCAGCGGCTCCTCGAACAACGCTTCACTCCCTTCCCCGTGCGCCCCACGGCGGATCGGCTCAGATCGACCATTGGTAGGCGTTCCACGATTCGTTGATCGGGTTCGGCGTAAAGCCCTTGAACTTCGGCGAAATCGGCTGAATCTGGCGCGGAAACCACAAGTAGACGATCGGGAGATCGCGGGCCAGAAGCTGCTGGATCTTCGCGTAGGCTTTCTTCCTCGCCGCCTGATCGGAGGTGCTCAGCGCCACGCGCTGCGCGGCGTCCATCTCGGCGCTCTTGTAGCGGGAGTAGTTGACGCCGTCCGGGTGCGCCGGTCGCGGGATCTCGTCCGACGAGAACTCCGAATGGTCGTCCGGATCCTGGCCCGCGATCCAGCCCGAAATGTTGAGGTCGTACTTGCCGTTGGTCAGAATGCCGCCCTGTCCGTAGGTCGCGAATAGCATGTTCGCGGGGAAGGTCTTGATCTGAGCGTCGATGCCGACCGCGCGGAGCATCGACTGCACCTCGACGGCGACCAGCTGCCGCGTCTTGTTCTCGACGTTGTAGCTGAGACCCAGCGTCAGCGGCTGTCCGTTCTTGCGCATGATACCGTCGGGTCCCGGCGCATAGCCGGCCTCTTCGAGCAAGGCGCGCGCCTTCTTCGGATCCGGCGGGTACTTCATGACGTCGTCCGTGTACGACCACTGAAACGGCGGCTGGTCCGCCCACGCGACCTGCGCGGTTCCGCCGGTGTTCTTGTCGACCAGTGCCTGTTTGTCGATCGCGTAGGCGATCGCCCGTCGAACGCGCAGGTCCGACAGGGGCGGGTGGGCGTTGTTGATCAGCATCTGCAGCGTCTGGGGCTGCTGGTTGAGGATGATCCGGACGTTCGGGATGCCTTTGACCTGGTGATAGAACTCGGGCGAGAGCTCGAAGATCCAGTCGATGTCGCCCGCGCGCAGCGCGTTGACGGACGTGTTCTCGTCGGGAATCTCACGGACGATGATGCGCGCGAGTTTGGGTTTGCCGCGGAAGTAGTCGTCGTTGGCGACCAGCTCGATGTGGTCGCCGCGGACCCAACTCACGACCTTGAAGGGTCCGGTACCGATCGGCGCGCTGTTGAACGGGACTTGGTTGAGATTCGGATATCCGGCCAGCAAGTGCTCCGGCACGATCGCGACCGGACTGTCGCTCTCGGCGAAGACCGTGTTCACGAACGGCGCGAACGGCCGCTTGAGGTGGAACACGACCCTCGCGGCGTCGGGTGTATCGACCGAGGCGACCTCATCGTAGCCGACACGCTCGTTGACGTTGTTTGCGTTGTTCATCATCGCTTGCCACGAGAACTTGACGTCCCGGCTGGAAAACGGCACGCCGTCTTGCCAGCGCACGCCGCGATGCAAATGATAGGTGATCGTCAGACCATTCTTGCTGATGCCGCCGTTCTGCAAGGTCGGAACGACCGTGGCCAGGATCGGTATCGTCGACGTTCCGCTGCCGTCGACGCTGACGAGCGTGTCGAAGGTCAGCCGGTTGATGAAACCTTCGGTCGTATTGGCGGAGAGCAGCGGATTGAGCGTGTTGGGGGCGCGCTGGGTGGCCACGCGCAGTTCGCCGCGGACCGCTTCTCCCGGGCTTCCGGTCGCGTCGGAACCGGCCTTCGCGCACCCGGTGAAGCACAGCGCGCCTGCCAGCGCGCCGAACGCGAGTATTCGCAAGCGGATCACTCCTAGCGACGCTTCGCCGGCGTCTTTTTCACCGATTTCTTGGCCGCGGCGACCTTGCGCACCGGCGCGTTGCGGGCGCTCGCGACGCGGGCCGGCTTCTTGGCGGCCCCGCGAGCCGTGGCGGTCCGCTTGGGCGCGACCTTCTTGGCGGCCGGCTTGACCCGAACGGGAGCGCGCTTCGCGGGCGCGGCTTTTTTGGGGGCCTTCTTGGCGGGCGGCGCTTTCTTCGCCGCTTTCTTCACCGGCGCGGCCTTCTTGGCGGGCGCCTTGACCGGCGTTGCCTTGCGGTCGGGCTTGCGCGCCGGCGGCTTCGGTTTGGCGACCGGCTTGGCCGATTTCTTGGGCGCTACCGGTGCCGCTTTCTTGACCGGGGCCGCTTTCGTCGCCGCCTTTGCCGGCGCGGCGGGCTTGGATGCGGCGGTCGCCGGTTTCGCGGCGCCCTTGGCGGCGGCCGTCGCCGGGGACGGTGCGGCCGCTGACGGTTTCGCAGCGAGTGTCGTCTTGGCGGCAGCAACGGCCGGGCGGGCCGGCTTGGCGGCAGCAACGGCCGGGCGGGCCGGTTTGGCGGCCGCAGCCGGCGTGGCAGCGGCCGCGCCGTTCGTCGACGAAACGGGTTTCGGACGTTTGGCCGACGGGCGTTCGGCGGCGGCTCGCGGCGGCTTCGTCTTGGGTGCTTCGGGAGCGGTCGCGACGGGCGCCGGCTCCGGTACCGGTTCGGGTTCCGGCTCGCGCACGACGCGCAGCGCGACGCGCCGCAGCGAGCCGCCCATCGGAAACACCAGCTCGTTGATGTCCAGCGAGTCGAGGATCTGCAGCACGATCTCGAAGCCGTTGCCTTGATCGCGCGGAGAGTGCGCGTCGGAACCGATCGCGATCTGGACGCCCCGCTCTTTCGCCTTTTTGAGCAGGCGGCGGTTGGCCCGCAGATAGCGGTCCTTTTCCTCATCCGGGTGGTCGCGATAGAGGAAGCGCGTATTGAACTCGATCGCCATCCCGCGCGCGCCGGCCGCGGCGAGCACGCGATCCTCGTAGCCTGAGAGCTTGGCGTCGTCGGGCCAGTGACCGAACAGGGCGGGCACGTAGAAATGGCCGATGATGTGGCCCGGCAGGCGCTCGATCGCATCGACGAGGATCGTGACGTACGACTCCCAGAGTTGATCGGTGCCCACGACCTCGAACAGTTCGGCAAACTCGGGGTTGTCGAACGGCCAGTTCCAGTTCTCGCCGTGGACCGGATGGGTGATCGGAACGAAGTGGACCGAGCGGATGATCGCGTCGGGCCGCATCGCGTCGACGATGTTCTGCGCGTCGGGCCGCGAGCGCGGGTCGTTGTCGACCTCGGCTCCGATCGAGAAGCGCATCCCGCGCCGGAGGCCTTCGCTCACGACCGCCGCATGGGCCACGTCGACGTTCGCGGTTTCGGCCGCGCCGTACAGGTCGCCGGCCTGGGCGAGCTTGAGCGCGCGGCGGACCAGATTGACGGCGGCGGGATCCTCGAAGGTCAAATAGTTCATGTGGTCCGCGACCATCAGGAAGCGCGGGTACCCGCGCCGGCAGGCGTGGAAGAACCACAGGAACAGCATCCGAGCGGTGAGCGGCAGCGGCCGCTCCTCGGCGTACGGCTTGTGCTCACCTTTGGCGTGGCCGTGGGTGTCCGGGATCGCGAAAAGCCGGGGGTCGTGCTCGGTAGTATCGTTCAACGTGGTGATGGTCCGCCTGGGGTTCTCATCTGGGCTGCCGCGCGCGTTGCGTCGGAGCCGCGGGGAACGGCGCGAAACCGGTCAGCAGAACGTGCCGTGACACGAACGGCCGATTTTCGTCGGTTGGGACCCGGTACCTGCGCCCGCGCGCGCTTGTGCCGCCGGGGAAAAAAAAGCCGCCCCCTCGGGGCGGCGGACAAGATTCTCGGGTTTGCGGGGCTCCGGACTTACGTCCGCAGACCTCCGATCATCGTGAAACTGTACGTAGGACTGTCGCTAGAAACGATGACCACCTCCTCTTGTCCGCCTGTTAACCTTCGTTTGTCTAGATCTGAAGGGGCCGCGGACGTATTATAGCGTCGACGTTCGCGCGTCGTTTTCATCGATTCCTGCCGCGCCGGAACGGGCCGGGGCGTCAGCGCGTTGCGCGCCCCACCGGCACCGCAACGCCGGCGGCGGGGTAGCCTTCCATCTCGAGCAGACGCGCCTTGATTTCGATGCCGTACGCGTACTGATGAAGCGCGCCGTTGGCGTCAACGACGCGGTGACACGGGTAGAGCAGGGCGACCGGATTGCGCGCCATCGCGCGGCCCACCGCGCGCACGGCCGTCGGCTGTCCCATCGTCCGCGCGACCCAACCGTACGATCGCACTTCCCCGGGCGGGATGGTCGCCGCGGTGCGCAGCGCCGACTGCTCGAAGGGGGTCAGGTCGCTGATATCGACCCGCTCGAGGTCGGTCGTGTGCGTGCGGAAGAA
>PMOG01000245.1 GCA_003161555.1 Vulcanimicrobiota bacterium
CCGTCGGCCTTGTGCTCGCGCGCGATCGCTTGCATCAGGACGTTCACCGCGGCCTTCGCCGCGCCGAAGAGCCCGCGGCCCGGGGCGGGCTGTTTCGACGAGCCCGCGGTGACGACCACGATCCGGCCGCGGGAGCGCGCGCCGTCGCGGTACGGCTGCGCGAGCATCGCGCGCAGCGCCGGCAGGGCGAGGTTGTACGCCGTTTCGGTGAACGCGGCGAGGTTGTAGCGCAAATCATCGACCGAGCTCTCGATCAACGGCGCGGTGCGCGCCGAGCCGGCCAAGCTCACGAGCGCGTCTATGCGGCCGAATCGCTCGACGCACGCCGCGACCGCGGCTGCCGCCTGGTCGGGCATCTGCAAATCTGCCGCAAACGGCGTCGCGGCCGCGGCTTCATCATCGTCGAGGACAGCCTCGATCGCCGCTGCGGCGCGTTCGCGCGCTCGCGACACGACCAGCACCTGCGCGCCTTCGTGCACGAGCGTCGCCAGGGTCGCGCCGCCGACGCGCCCCGTCCCGCCCGCCAGCACGACGGCATCACCGGCGAGCAGCACGGCGGCCTCCTCTGGCACGAAAACACGTTGCGATGTGATCGTCGACGACGCCCGTAGCCTGCAGAAACGACGCGACGATCGTCGACCCGACGAAGCCGAAGCCACGTTTTTTGAGATCCGCGCTCACGCGGTCGGAGAGCGGCGTCGTCGTCGGCAGCTCGTCGAGCGTCCTGGGACGGCTCACGACCGGCCGCCCGTCGACGAAGGCCCACAGATACCGGTTGAAGCTGCCGAACTCTTTCTGCACCGCCAGGAATGCCTTCGCGTTGCGCACCGACCACGCGATCTTGGCGGCGTTGCGCACGATACCGGGGTCGGCCATCAGCGCGGTCTGTTTGCGCGCGCTGAACCGCGCCACGATGGCCGGATCGAAGCCGCGATACGCCGCCCGATAGGCCTCGCGCTTGCGCAAGATCGTGTTCCACGACAGGCCCGCCTGCGCGCCTTCAAGGATCAGCAGTTCGAACAGCGCGGTGTCGTCGTGATGCGGGACGCCCCATTCGCGGTCGTGGTACGCGATCATGAGCGGATCGCGCGCCCACGGGCAGCGCACGATCACTGGAGGAACACGCCGGCGATCTTGTCGTTGCGGTCCAGCGAGAACGTCATCGGCGTCGTCTGGTCGCTGAACACGCCGGTGTAATGAAACACGATTCCGGGGCCTTGATCGACCTTGTTGTGAAAGATGAGTTTCTGCAGCGTCCCCAGCGGCGCCAGCTGCTGTGCGAGATCGGGCAGGCGCTCCGCGGTCAATTGCGCGTTCATCTCGTCGGTGACGGCCGTGCGATCGACGCGGCCTTTCTGCAGCGCGGCGAAGAAGGCGAAGAAGCGGGCGGTGGTCGCCGGGTCTTCGCCGGCGCCCGGAACCAGCATCGCCGCCTTGCGCTCGGCGACGGCCCGCGCCGAGGAGACCGGGAAGATCGTCGCGAGCAGCGGACCGTTGAGTCCGGCGGTCGAGAAACTGAATGCGTTGCCGAAGACGATTACCGCGAAGCGCTGCCCGGGCAGCATTTCGTTGTCCGCTTCGAATCCGGGCAAGCCGCCGTGGTGGCCGACGAACGAAAGATCCGCCAGCGGGAAGAGCGTTACGCCCAACCCGTATTTGACCGCTTCCTCGTCGGTCGCGATCGGTGCGGCGCGCATCTGCGCGAAGCTGGCCGGTGAGATCAGCTTGCCGCTCATCAAGGCGATATCGAAGCGCGCGATGTCGCTGGGGGTCGAAACGATGTCGCCGTCCGCGAACAGCCATGAGGGGTCGTACGGCGGTGCCGGCGTGCCGTCGGCGTCCATGTAGCCGACCGCGTTCCCCGGCTCGGCCGGCAGCGCGCCGGCCGTCGTGTCGTGCATGCCGGCCGGCCCGAAGATGCGGGCGCGCTCGTACGCCGCCAGGGGCATCTTCGCCGCGCGCTCGATCGCGAGACCGAGCAGGACGTATCCGGTGTTGCTATAGGCATAGCGGGAGCCGGGCGGAAACGCCAGCGGCTTCCCGCCCATCGACGCGACGATCGCCGCCGGCGTCGTCGCCGCGCTGACGAGCCCGCTGTTGAACGCCTCGTCACCGTAGTTCGGGATACCCGACGAATGCATCAGGAGCTGACGAATCGTCACTTCTTTCCCGTGCGGTGCGTCGGCGACGTAGTTTGCAATCGGATCGTCGAGCCGCATCGCGCCGCGCTCGACCAGCTGCATCACGGCGACCGCGGTGAACGTCTTGGTGATCGAACCGACGCGGAACCGCGTCGCGGTCGTCGCCGGCCGTTTCTCGGCGACGTTTTCGAGACCGGCGGCGCGTGTATAGACGATGCGTCCGTCCTCGACGATTGCGACCGACACGGCGGGAGCCGATCCGGCAGCACCGCCGGCGCCGGCATTGACCGCCGAATCGAGCTTCGCGGCGACCGACGAACCGATCGACGCCGCCGATTCAGCAGCGCTTCCGAGGCGCGCCGCTGCGCCCCACACGAGCGCCGACGCGACGATAGCCGAGATGATCCGTTTCACGCTGCCGCTCCTCGCCACGTCACGCCACGTGACCAGGAGAGAATCGCTCCGGCGCTCCGGACGCCCTGCTATGCCGCCGCCGTTAGGCGGCGATGGGACGGCAGGTCGAGCAGGGGCGCAGACCGTGCGCGTGCGCCTCGTCGACGCTGCGCAGCGCGACGAAGCCGGGCGAACCGACGCGCGTCGCTACGGTTCCGCAGGTCGGCAGGCAGAACGTGCCGTCGTCGTCGTCGCCGACATAGCGGAAGCCGCCGCGCGTCACGCGCTCGATCGCGGCGAAGTCCAGCCCTTCCGCCTCGAGCAGCGTTCGTTTGGTCTCGCTCCCGAAGACGTAGCCGCCGACCGTGAAATCGGTGCGAATCACCCGGTGACAGGGGATCAGAAGCGGCACCGGATTGCGGCCGAGCGCGTTGCCGACCGCGCGCGTCGCGTCGGGAACGCCGAGCTCGCGCGCCACCCAGCCGTACGGGCGCGCGTTGCAGCGCGTGATCTCGGCCGCCTTTTCCAGCACGCGCCGCTCGAACGGCGAACATTCACCGAGGTCGATCGGGACCTCGACCTCGTCGCCGCCCAGTTTCGCCCGCGCGGCCGCCGAAATCGGATCCTCTTCCCGCGCGGGCACGACGCGGCGCCCGAAGCGTTCGCCGTACCAGCTCTCGAACGTCATGGCGTCGCCGGCGATCCGCAGCGCCGAGACCCCGCCCGAGCGCCAGGCTACGAAGACCTCGCCGATGGCACTCGCCGCGGTGACGTAACGGTCGAGCCCGATCCGCGTGAAGACCTGGGCCGTAAAGTCCGGCGCGACCGGCCGATTGGGCGCCGTGCGCAGCGCTCCGAAATTGCTCTCACCCATCGTTGTTCTCCAGATATGCCCGCACGGCGAGCAGCCCGCGGTGTGCCGAGGCTTTGACGGTGCCCAGCGGCTGGTCGAGCGACTCGGCGATCTCGTCGTAACTGAGGTCGTCGAGATAGCGCATCACGAAGGCCGGCCGAATCGCCGTCGAGAGCCGCGCGACCGCGTCGTCCACCGACTGCCAGGCCTCGCTCCGCAGCAGAATGTCTTCGGGCGCGGCGGCCTCGTCGATGAGCGCCGCGCTGGGATTGCCGTCATCGTAGTCGAGCGAATCCGCGAAGGGCGGTGCGTCGCGAAAGGCGTTGCGCGTCAGGTTGCGCGCGATCGTGTAGAGCCACGGCCGTAGCCGCAGCGTTTCACGCCGCTGCGCCGGGTAGGCCTGCAGCGCACGATACGCACGCACGAAGACGTCCTGACCGACCTCCTCGGCGCGCGCATCGTCATGCAGCATGCGCGCCACGAAGGTCACGATGCGCACCCGGTACGCGATGACCAGCGCTTCGAAGGCACGATCGAGGTCGTCCGCCAGGGCGCACGCCAGGGCCGCGTCTGGATCGAGGCACTCGACGGCTGCGGCAAGCGGCACCTCACCACCCGCGCAGCGAGATCTTTCGCTCACGGAGCATCCGCCGTTCGGCGTCGTCGTTCCAGACGACGATCTCGGCACGGGGTGGATGCGCGAGCGCGATGGCGGTCAGTCCGCCCGCGACGATCGTGAGCATGATGATAAAGAGCAGCATGGGTTCCTCCGGCAATCTCAACTGAGTCGCCGAGGGAACACGAACCCGCCCATCCGCGTTGCATCGCGCCCCCCAAGAAACGCCCCCGCATTCGCCGGTTTCCGAGCCCCAAACAAAGGAAAAGCCCCGGTCATTCGACCGAGGCCTTCCCCCAATGTCCGCATCCGCGGCGGCTTTGCGCCCCGCAAGGGCGCAAAACGCGAAGAATTGGGGTTCGTTCAGAACCCCAATTCACTACATCATGTCGTAGCCGCCCATGCCGCCGCCGGGAGGTCCGCCGGCGTTGTTGTTCTTGGGCTCCGGCTTGTCGGCGATCAGCGTCTCCGTGGTCAGGATCAGCGCACCGATCGAGGCCGCGTTTTGGAGCGCCGAACGCGTCACCTTGAACGGCTCGACGATGCCGGCCTTGACCATGTCGACCAGGTCGCCCGTCATCGCGTCGAAGCCCTGGCCCGCCTTCGCATTGCGCACGCGGTTGACTTCCACGCTGCCTTCGAAGCCGGCGTTCTCCGCGATCTGGCGGAGCGGCTCCTCGAGCGAACGGCGGATGATGTCGACGCCGAT
>PMOG01000204.1 GCA_003161555.1 Vulcanimicrobiota bacterium
TTTCAGCTGCGCGGCGTGGTGAAGGGCTTCGACCCGTTTACGATCGTGCTCGAGTACGAAAAGCGCGCCCATCTGATCTACAAGCACGCGGTCTCGACGATTTCTCCGCTGGGTCCGGTGTCGGCGCCGCTCGTGCCCGAAGAGGGCGAAGTCGCCGCGACGTGACCGACGGTATCCCGGTGGTCAAGATGAACGGAAGCGGCAACGACTTCATACTGGTCGACGAGCGATTCACGCCGCTGGCCGATCCGTTCGCTTTCGCGGTGCGCATCTGCGACCACATCAAGTCGCTCGGAGCCGACGGTCTGCTGCTGGTCGGAACCTCGGCTGCGTATGATGCGCGGATGCGCATCATCAACGCCGACGGCAGTGAAGCCGAGATGTGCGGCAACGGGATTCGCTGCGTAGCACGGTATCTCGACGAACACGACGGCGAGGCGCCGGTGGTCATCGAGACCGTAGCCGGCCCGGTCCCGGCCCGGGTGCTCGAGCGCAATCCGTACCGCATCGCCGTCGAGATGCCGGAACCGCGTATCGGCATCCCGCATGAGGTCGCCGGCTTTCCGGCGACGCCGGTCGACGTGGGGAATCCGCACGTCGTCATACTGGTCGACTTCGTCGAGGCGATCGACCTGGACGTCGTCGGGCCGCGCATCGAAAAGGATCCGCGCTATCTCGACGGTACCAACGTGCACTTCGCGGCCTTCGAAAACGGTGTCTGGCGCATACGCCATTGGGAGCGCGGTGCGGGCGCGACCGCAGCCTGCGGCAGCGGCGCGGTCGCAGTGGCGGCGGTGCTGATCACCAGCGGCAACGCGCTCTCGCCGGTGACGCTGGAGGTCCCCGGCGGCGTACTCGAGGTCGCCTGGAAACCCGGCCAACGCGCAACGCTGACCGGTGATGCGGTGCGCGAGTTCGAAATGCTGGTGTGACCGGACTCGCGTACACCGACGCACGCGGCCGCATCTACTTCGATCCGAGCCGCTCGCCGCTGGCCGACGGTGGGATCGAACGGCCGGCCGAGCCGGACGAACTGATCCCGGCGCCGCCGGGGACCGTCAGCGCGATGCTGCCCGGCCGGGCGCCGCTGGTGGCACCCAACGTGCCCGCGCAGCGCCGCACGGCGCTGGCCGCCCTGCTCCCCGCCGGCTACACGCGCCTGCTGCTGCCGGCCGTGCGGAGCCGGCCCGATGCACCGGCGCTGCCGCTCTTCGGCTATACCTTCGCCTGCGTCGTCGACGACGCGCTGCACGTCGCCGCCATGCGCACCGACGAAAGCGACGATTGGACGCCCCGCTACTTCCGCGATGGAGAACTCGACGCGCTGCTCCGCGCGCGGCAAGCGGAGGATCCGGCAAACCGCACCCTCGCGCAGTTGGCGCTCTGCTCGCGCGACTACGGCTGCTTCACGGCGCAGAACGTCTTTCTGGAACGGGGCGAGGCCGCGCTGCCGGTGTCGCCGCGCTGCAACGCGGCCTGCGTCGGGTGCATCTCGGAACTGACGCCCGACGCCGGCATGCCCTCGCCGCAGGCGCGGGTCGCGTTTGAGGCCGACGTCGGCGACCTGGCGCGCATCGGCATCCGGCACTTGGAGCGCGTGAGCGACGGAGTCGTTTCGTTCGGGCAGGGCTGCGAGGGCGAACCGCTGCTGCGCGTGACCACGCTCGAACGCACGATCGAAGCGATTCGCGCCGTCCGCAGCAACGGGACGCTGAACCTGAACACCAACGGCTCGCTGCCCAAGAGCCTGGAACGGCTGATCGACGCCGGGCTGCAGGCGGTGCGGATCAGCCTCAACGCGTTTCGTCGCGACGCGTATGCGGCGTATTACCGGCCGGTCGGCTACGATCTTGACGACGTGCTGGAATCGATCGCGCTCGCGGTGCGCCGAGGGTTGCGTGTCTCGCTGAACTATCTCACCCATCCGGGCGTGACCGACGAGCGTGAGGAGGTGGAAGCCGTCACGGCGTTTCTACGGGCGCACCCGGTCGCGATGGTGCAGACGCGCACGCTGAACATCGACCCCGAGCGGTATTTCGCCACGGTCGGCCGCCCGCGCGAACCGCTCGGCATGCGCGAGGCGCTGCGCCGGATTCAGCAGTTGGGCGTTCCGCTCGGCAACTTCACCCACACGCACTAAGGCCAGGCGGTGCCGGCGAACCCGGCGTCGCGGACCGGCAGGCGCGGCGGCGACGCGACGTTTTGTGCGTCGTGCTCGACAATGTCGCCGCCGACCCGGAGCTGGTGCGCCTGCGCCGTCACGTCGACGCCGCTTCCGGTCGCGCGCAGCGTGGTGCTGATCGAGCCGCCGTTGCCGCCGGCCGCGCTGACGACCAGCGAGCCGTCGGCATTCAGCGTCACGTTTTCGCCGCCGCCGAGCGCGAGCGACTGCCCCGGCGTCAGTGCGACGGCCTGGCCGTTGCTGGTTACGGAATACGAGCCGTCGCGATTCATCGTCACCGCGTCGCGGCCCCAATTTGCTTGCACGGTCGCCGACTGGTTCGAGGTCACGCCTTTGGCATTGGGCTGGGTCACGGTGGTCGAGACGCGGTAGCCGCCGGCGAGCGAGCGCGCGTCGATCAGGTCGTCGTGAGAGCTCATGCTATCGAAGCGGTCGTTGACGGCCTGCGGGCCGCCGGGCGACAGGCGCGTGCCGGTCTCGCCGAGGTGCGGATCGCCGGTCGAGGTCAGCGTGACGTCGGAGAAGGCTTGGCTCGGGAATGCGCCGCCCGCACTCCCGTTGCCGCACCCCGCGCTGCCGCACCCCGCGCTGCCGGAGCCCGCATTGCCGGACGTCGCGCCGGCGCCGGACGTGGGCGAACCGCTGCCGCCGAACATCGACCCGACCAACTGGCCGAGCAAACCGATGAGCGATTGCAGCATCCCGATCAGACTCGACTGCGACGTGCCGCCGAGGCTCGATCCGAACGCGGTCGCCGGACCCTGCTCCCACCAGTTCGTGCCGATGCCGTCGGCGGACTGCGTCACGCCGCCGATCGCGCTGCCGCCCGGCGCGGCATTTCCCCAGTACGGCGGTTGGGAAGACGGACCGAGGCCCGGCCACTGCGGTTGAATCATCGCTGCGCGTCGTCTCCGGAAAGCATGTGACTGCCTTCCTATCACGACCGGCGCGCTGAGGCGCTAGGGTGGGTTCAGCCGGTGATGGCGGCGCAGACGTCGGTCCGCGTCTCGCGCTTGATCATCGCGATCACGTCGTCGCCGCGCTGCAGGGTCGTGTCGCCGTTGGGGACGACGACGTCGCCCCCGCCGCGGTCGACCGCCACGATCACGCTGCCGCGCGGGAGCGCGACGTCGGCGATGCGCTTACCGCGGGCGGGGCTGCGGTCGGTGATGCGCAACTGAACCAGTTCCAGATCGCCGCTCCCGACGCGGGCCAACGGCTCCAGGTGCGGGGCGTCGACGTTGACGCGCTCGTCGATCATCTCGAGGATCAGCTCGGTCGACGAGATGACCGTCACCGGGCTCTCCGCGTCGAGTGATTCGAAGATCAGCTTGTTCTTCGGGTTGTTCACCCGCGCAATGCAGCGCGCGGCCGAATTCTTCTTGGTGATGATGCAGACTACGAGGTTGTCCTCGTCGTCACCGGTGTCGGCGACCACCACGTCGGCGCGGGCGACTCCGGCTTGCAGCAGAACGTTCGGATCGCAGCCATCGCCGACGATCGCGAGATCGCTTTCCAGCAGGTTCGTCATCAGCTGCGCCTTGCGCGCATCCTTCTCGATGACGACGACCTCGTGCTCTTGCTTGATGAGTCCGCGCGCGAGATACGTGCCGACCTTGCCGCCGCCGACGATGATGATGAACATGACGCCGCCGTTTACGCGCTGAGCCGTGTGTCGGGCCGCGCGGCCGAGAACGCGTTCGCAAACTGCGAGAGTGCGTCGGGTGCGACGATCGCGTTGATCTCGTCGCCCTCGACCAGGACGTCGCTCGGCGCCGGGATGCTGACGCTGCCGAGCCGGCGGATCGCGGCGATGCGAATCTTGCCGTCGACCTCGACGGTGTCGACGCGCTTGCCGGCTTGCGCGCGAGTCACGGTCGCGACCAACGAAGTGAGTTTGCCGAAATCGAACGACGGCACGCTCGCGTAGGCGACGTCCTGAAGCCGGTCGCGGATGATCTGGGCGCCGATCGTGGTGGGCGAGAACGTTTCGATCCCCAGCTCGCGGTACAGCTGGCCGCGCGGCGGATCGTAGATCCGGCAGACGACGCGGTCGATCTTGAACATGCGTTGCGCGATCAGCGCGGCCATGATATTACGATTGTCACCGTCGGTAACGGCGACGAAACCATCGGCGTTTTGAGCACCCGCTCGCTTGAGTACGTCGTAGTCGATACCCGTACCGACGACCACGTGTCCGCGGAAATTCGTGCCGAGCCGCTTGAAAGCGGTGGGGTTTTCGTCGACAACGATCACCTCGTGACCGTCGGCGTCCAGGAGTTTTGCGAGCGCGGAACCGACTCGTCCGCATCCCACGATGAGATATCGCATGGGCGAGGAAGACCGTTCCAAAGAGGTCGGCTGTTCCCCTTGAAAGCGGGCTTGCTCGGCAAAGGAGGAGGGACGACCGAAGATCAGAATAGACGGGGGTTTTGTCGGGGCGTGGCTCAGCTTGGTAGAGCGCTTCGTTCGGGACGAAGAGG
>PMOG01000227.1 GCA_003161555.1 Vulcanimicrobiota bacterium
CTTCACGTACGGCCGCGGCAGCATCGTCGCGTCCTCCGCGTACAGGAACGGGTCGCTCGACAGCATGCCGCGCGTTTGCTGGCCCGCGACGACGACCAGCGGCGCGTAGTTGCGGGCGGCGGTGAAGATCGCGCCCATGGCGTTGCCGACACCCCCGGCGGAGTGCAGGTTGACGAACGCGGCGTTGCGCGTCAGCTGCGCGTACGCGTCCGCCATCGCGACCACGGGGCCTTCGTGCAATCCCATAACGTAGCGAAAATCGCTCGGCCAGTCGCGCAGAAAGCGCAGTTCGGTCGAGCCCGGATTGCCGAAGACAGTGGTCATCCCAAGCCGACGCAGCAGGTCCAGGGTGGCGTGCCGGACCGACACGCTACTCAGGCCGGTTTGTTGGCGCGGCTGCGGCGTTCGCAGGAGTCGCAGAAATGCGAGTGTTTGTTGTCGGTGTCGAAGACGGAGTTCGAATAGTACATCGCGCAGCGCGCGTTGTAGCAGTGCCGCAGTCCCAGGGCGTGCCCGATCTCGTGCACGCACTCCTTGAGCAGGCGCTGAAAGAGCGCGTTCTCGTCAGGTTGGTCGCCGTAGTACTCGGAACGCAGGCGGTGCAGCGAGACGACCGCGCAGCGCTGCGCCTCGCTGGCCGACCCGAATACGAACTGATGCGAGGTCTTATACAAATCATAATCGGTGATCGCCAGGATGACGTCCTCGCGCGCCTCGTAGGTCGCGGCGAGCCGGGACACCAGTGAGCCGAAGAACAGCTGCCCGCGCGCGCTGTTGAGGGCCGTCCTGGGCACCGTCAGTTTTGCCCGCACCACGGCGGTCGCGAGAAACCGCTCCTCCAGGCACAGCGAGAGCCGGGTAAGCACTCCTGCGTCGATCGCGTTGATCGGTACGATGCTGATCTCGCGCACGGCCGGAGTACCGACTTCGGTTCGCGGCGGAGGCGGTCCTTGGCATGCGGCGGCGAAACGCGCGACGATGATTGTCGGAATCGGCATCGACCTCGCCGAGGTGGAGCGCTACCGCTTCGATGAAACGGAGCGCGCGCGCTTCGCGCGCAAAGTCTACACCGAGGAAGAAATGGGGTACGCGATGCGCAAGCGCCACTGGCCCGAACGCTTGGCCGGCTTCTTCGCCGCCAAGGAGGCGACCCGGAAGGCCTTCGGTCATGCTATCCCGTGGAACGCGGTCGGCGTGTCCCACGAGCGCAGCGGAAAGCCGATCATCCGTCTCTATCGCGGTTACGAACGGCTGCTCGCCGAGCGCGCGGTCCGCGCCATTCATCTCACCATCACGCACACCGCGACCACGGCGGCCGCGGTCGTGATCCTCGAGGGCTAACGGCATGCGGGCCGTGACGGCCGCCCAGATGCGCGCGATCGACGCCGCGGCCGTCGCGCGCGAAGGCGAGGTCGCGCTGATGCGCGCGGCCGGCGACGCGATCGCGCCGCTCGTCGATCGCTATGCGCGCGGTGACGGCGCGGTGGTCGCGGTCGCCGGCGACGGGAACAACGGCGGCGACGCATATGCCGCGCTGGCCGCGTACGACGGCGCACGACCGCGGATCGTCTACGGCAATCCCGAGGTGCGCGGCAGTGAGGCGCGGCAGGATGCGCGCGCCCGCGCCCGCGTCGCCGGGGTCGAGGAACGTCCGCTGCCGCCCGATCCCGAAACGCTCGCTGCGGCGTCGCTGCTGCTCGACGGTGTGCTCGGCGCGAACGCGCGCCTCCCGCTCGACGTGCGCTCCGGCGCGTTGGCCGAAGCGATGAACCGTGCCGGCGTACCAATCTTGGCCATCGACGTGCCGACGGGGATCGATCCGACGACCGGGGCTGCCGATGCGAGCGCCGTGTATTCGGTCGCGGCGATCGCATTGGGGCGTCCGAAGCTCGGCTGTTTTCTGGATCCTGGGCGCGACCACGTCGGCGCCTTGTGGTGTGCGCCGCTCGGCATGCGCGACGACGATGCCGCCGGCGACGAACCCGTCGACGTGCTCGATCCGGCCGCATTCCGCGCGCTGCTGCCCACGCGCAAGCCCGAGTCGGACAAACGCTCCTCGGGCGCGCCGCTCATCGTCGCCGGCTCGACCCAGTTCCCCGGCGCGGCCGTGCTGGCCGCGTGGGGCGCTGCGCGATCCGGCGCCGGGTACGTGACGGTCGCCGCGCCCGAAGGTGCCGCGAGCGCGTTGCGCGCGCACCTGGTGGAGCAAGTCGTCGTCACCTACGACGAACGCGATCCGCAGGCGGCTGTGCGGACGATTCTCGACCTCACCGGCCGTTGCGACGCGATCGGGATCGGGCCGGGGCTCGGTCTATCTGACGCCTTTGGGGAGATCGTGCGCGGCGTGCTCGACGCGACGGCGCTCCCGGTCGTCGCCGACGCGAGCGCCCTCTACCATCTTGCGAAGCGCCTCGACCGGTATCGCGAGAAGCGGCTGGCGCTGACGCCGCACGCCGGCGAATTCGCGCGACTCAGCGGCGAGGGCACGGTCGCCCCCGGCGCGCGGCTCGCGCGGCTGCGGGCGTTCGTCGAACGGTACGGGATCGTCACCCTGCTGAAGGGACGGACCACCCTCATCGGCGCGCCCGGGATCACCTATGCCAATCCGACCGGCTCCAACGCCCTCGCGACCGCCGGGACCGGCGACGTGCTCACCGGGATCATCGCGACGTTGTTGGCCCAAGGGCTCGCCCCGGCCGACGCAGCCCGGGCCGGTGCGTACTGGCACGGCCGGGCCGGCACGCTCGCGGAGGCGCGGCGCCCCCGCGGGGTGATCGCCCGCGACGTTGCCGACGCGCTGGGCGAAGCCTCAGACGTGCCGCGTCGCGCCGACGGCTTGCTCTCTTTCTTTTGAGGCGCGGCTACCACGGCGCGAAGCCTGGGAGTCGCCTGACAGCCAAGTGTCCCAAGATTTGGTACTCTAGGTCAGTATGGTCAAGGCATCCGTCCTTCGCGCACGCCGAGCCGCGGCTCTGTGCGCGGTCCTCGTCGTCGTCGCCGGATGCGCGCACTCGCAGCGGCCTCCGCGCGCGACCGGCAATGCCGTCGTGCCGGTTGCGCTGGCGGAACTGGGAACGGTGTCGCCGACGACGCTGCTTTCGGGCACCGTGGCTCCGCTTCAGAATGTCGGCATCACCTCGACGCTCGCCGAACCCGCCGACGCGGTCAACGTCCAGGAAGGCGACAGCGTTCGCCGCGGTGAGGTGCTGGCACAGCTCGACACGGCCGATTTGCGCGCCCAGTTGGCCGCCGACCTCGGGGCAGCCGCCTCCAGTCGCGCGAAAGTGCAGTCGACCTTTGCCCAAGCCGGCTTGACGATCTCGCAAAACAGCAATACCGTCAACGCGGCGCAGGCCGTCGTGCGACAGGCGCAGCAGACGCTCGCGACCGACACGCTCAATTTGACCCGGGATGCGCAGCTGCTGCACAACGGTTACATCGCGCAGCAGCAATACGACACGCAAGCCACGCTCGTCAAGAACGATCAGCAAGCGGTGCGCAGCGCGCAGGTTGCCGTGCTGAACGACGTGGCGCAAGTGCAGACCAACGGCACGACGTCAACCGGCCTTCAGGGCGCGACCGTCGCCTCCGCACGCGCCGACGAACAAACCGCGCTCGCGCAAGCCGACGGTGTGCGGGTGCAGATCGCCAAGGCGACGATCGTCTCCCCGGTCGACGGCGTGGTCGTGAATCGAAACCTGAACCCGGGTGAGTTCCCCGGGGCGCGGCAAATCTTCACCATCCAGGAAGTCGACCAGGTCTACGCGGTGCTCAACGGTGCCGGCTCGCAGATCGTCGGGATTGCCAACGGCAGCCCTGTCAGAGTGACGTCGGGCAGCCTGCCGGGGCGCACGATCCCCGGCCGGGTCGTCGGTGTGCTCAACGCGGTCACGCCCGGCTCGACGAACTTCGTGGTCAAAGTCTTGGTCGCCAACGGGCAGGGACTGCTGCGGCCGGGCATGGTCGTTTCGGGAACCGCCCGGCTTCCCGGGGCTAGCGGCACCCGCATCCCGGCGACCGCGTTTCTCGACACGACGAACAGCACCGTGCAGATCGTGCAGAACGGAATCGTGCGCACCGTGCACGTCACGATGCTGGCCCAAGACGACAAGAACGCGATTGTGACCGGATTGTCCCGAGGTTCCCAAGTGATTTCAAACGGTCAACTCGGACTGGCCGACGGCCAGTCCGTCGAGATCGTCGGCCACCAGCGCAAACAAGTGGCGGCGAAATAGCGCGTGTTTACCGCTCTTTTCGTCCGCCGCCCGACCCTCGTCTTCGTCGTATTGGCGCTGATGCTGTTGGCCGGTGCGCTGGCGGCAACGACGCTGGTGCAACAGCAGTTTCCCAACGTATCGCAGCCGACGGTCAGCATCGGCGTCACCTACAGCGGTGCGTCGACCACCGTCATGCGCGACAGTATCGTCAAGCCCATCGAAGACACGATCGCCGGCACCCAAGATCTGCAGACGCTCAGTTCGAACATCCAGGCCGGTCAGGCGACGATCTCGGCGACCTTCGCCATCACCTCGAATCAGAACACCGACCTGGTGAATATTCAGAAGGCGGTGCAGTCGGCGGAACACAACCTGCCGACCGACCTGCAGCCGCCGACGCTGGCGATTCGCGACCCCTCCCAGGCGGTGGTCGTGACCCTGGCCTTGACGTCTTCGAAGATGACGGCGGCAGCGCTGTCGCTGCTCGCCAACGGGCGCATCGTGCCGGCTTTCGAGCAGGTTCCCGATGTTTCTGCGGTGACTGTCGGCGGCGGCGTGACGCCTGCCTACGAGGTCGTGGTCGACCCGAACAAGCTCAACGCCTATAACCTCACCCTCAACGACGTCATCAACACGGTCAGCACAGGGAACCTGCGCGCACCGGGCGGCATCGCCTACGAGCCGAATCGGGAAACCCAAATCGACATTCGCGGCGACATCACCTCGCCGCAGTCCGTTCTTGGTCTGCCGATCAGCGCTCCGGGCGCGGCGGCGAACGCGGCGCCTGCCTCGGCCGGTGCGGTCGATCCGTGGACGTCTGCAACGCAGGTGCTGCGCATTGCGGATGTCGCCAGCGTCGTGGACGGCTACGAGCCGCGCCGTCAGTTCGCGTCGGTCAACGGGTCCAACGGCGTCTTCCTGCAGGTCCAGAAAGCGTCGGAGGCGTCCGAGGTCACGGCGTCCGACAACGTGCTCGCGACGCTGCCGAAGATCCGCGCGCAGTTCCCCGACGTGAACTTCGCGGTCCTCAACGTACAGTCGAAGTACACGGCGCAGCAGATCGACGGCGTGATCCGGACGCTCTCCGAGGGGATCGTGCTGACCGGCATCGTGATGCTCTTCTTCCTGGGCTCGTGGCGCAATGCCATCGTCGTGCTGGTCGCCATTCCGGCATCGCTGTGCGTCGCGCTGTTCGTGATGAAGCTGCTCAATCTCACGATCGATACCATCTCGCTGCTCGGTATGACGCTGGTGGTCGGTATCCTAGTCGACGATTCGACCGTCGTGCTGGAGAACATCGAGCGACATTTCGAGCTGGGGCAAAGCCCGGCCGCAGCCGCGGTCAGCGGCCGTGCCGAGATCGGCATGGCAGCGGTCGTCATCACCCTGGTCGACGTCGTGGTATTCTTGCCGATTGCATTTCTGCAGGGGCAGGTCGGCCGGAACCTTGCCGAGTTCGGCATCGTCGTCGTGATCTCGACGCTCACCTCGCTGTTCGTGTCGTTCACCATCACGCCGAGCATGGCCGGAAACTGGGCGCTCAAGTCGCACTGGAAGCCGCCGGGAATCATTCGCGGCTTCGAGCGCGGCTTCACCAACGTTCGATCGTGGTACGCGCACCGGGTGCTGCCCTGGGTGCTCGATCATCGCCCCTGGGTCATCGCATTCTGCTTCGCATCGTTCATTTTCGCGATCGCCATGGTGCCACTGGGCATCGTCGGTTCCGAATTCATTCCCCCGGTCGATCGCGGTGAGATCTTCGCGCAGATCACCTATCCCGTCGGCACCCCCTTGACGACGACGACAACGGCGGTGCTGGCGTTGGAGCGGCAAATCCGTCACCTCCCCGACATCGACGCCGACACGGCGTCGGCGGGCGGCTACTCCTCGCCGTTCGGCGGCTTTCTCTTGCAGGGAAACGTCGGCCAGATTCACGTCTGGCTCAGCGACTCACGCAAGCACAACACGAACTACTGGGTGGCGCAATACCGGAAAATCGCGCAGCAAACGCTGCCGAACGTCACGGTCGTCGTGATTCCGGCGACCGGAACAGGAGGCGGCAACGCGCAGCCGATCGACGAGCTCGTCACGGACGTGCTCGGCGGCGATCCCACTCCCTACGCGGAGAAGGTGTATCAGCTGCTGATTCACACCCCAGGATCGGCAAACGTTTACAGTGCGGCGTCGGCGCTCGAGCCGCAAGTCGAGGTCAACTTCGATCGCGCCAAGGCTCGTGCGCTCAACGTCAGCCTCAACGACGCGGCCACCGCTGCGCGCGCGGCGTTCGGCGGCGCGATCGCGACACAGTTCGAGACCTCGGACGGCCTCGAACAAGTCCAGGTCATCTATCCGGTGCAGGACCAGACGAACCTCGCCAATATCGCGACGATCCCGGTGCGCAGCAGCAACGGCGCGCTGGTGAGGCTCGGCGATTTCACGACTCTGTCTTGGGCGCCCGCGCCGCCGCTGATCACGCGCGTCGATCGCAACTCGGTCATCGACATCAGCGCCAACGTCGCGCCGACCTCGTCGCTCTCGAACGTCCAGGCCGCGTTCCAGAAAGAACTCAAGGGCCTGATCTTGCCGCCGAACATCGTCGTTCGGCCGCGCCCCCTGGGCCAGCAAGATCTGATGAAGCAGACGCTCGAGGGACTCGGCGGCTCGCTGATCCTTTCGGTCGTGCTCGTCTTCTTGCTGATGGTCGCGCTCTACAACAGCTACCGCTCGCCGCTGATCATCCTGTTCTCGGTGCCGGTGGCCGCGTTCGGCGCGCTCGGCGCGCTCGCGATCACGCACGAGACACTGAACCTCTTCTCGCTGATCGGTACGATCCTGCTGGTCGGGATCGTGACCAAGAACGGCATCCTGCTGGTCGACTATGCGAACACCTTGCGCGAACGCGGTGAATCGAAGCTGCAAGCGATTCAGGAGAGCGCGTTCACCCGCTTCCGGCCCATCATCATGACCAGCATCTCGGTCGTCGCCGGGAACATCCCGCTGGCGCTGGCGCTCGAACCAGGCTCAAGCGTGCGCTCGAGCCTGGGCGTGGTCGTGATCGGCGGCATCCTCAGCTCGCTGGTCCTGACGCTGCTGCTCGTCCCGATCATGTACATGTACCTCGCGCCCAAGCAGTTCCACGGCGCGCACCACCTTGACGACGACGCCGACGACGCCGGCATGGCGCCCCCCGCGAACGGCAGCGCGCACGGCGTGATCGACGGACACCCCGCAGCGCCGGTGCCGACCGGCGCCTAACGCAGCTCAGCCGGCGGACGCGAGCAGTTCGCGCAGACCGGCTTCGTCCAGCACGGGAACCGCCAGCGATTCGGCCTTGGCCAGCTTCGCGCCGGCTTCGCTGCCCGCCACGACGTAGTCGGTCTTCTTTGAAACGGAGCCGCTGACTTTGCCGCCGGCCGCCGCGATCAACGACGCGGCTTCGTCGCGCGTGAGCGACGGCAGCGTGCCGGTCAGAACGAAGGTCTTGCCCGCCAGCGCACCGGCCGGTGCGCGCTCGCGTTTGGGCGCGGTGCAGTTGACGCCCGCCGCCTTCAGCCGCGCAACCATCGCGCGGTTCGGTTCCTGCGCGAAGAAGAGCACCACACTGCGCGCGATCTCCGGACCGATTCCCTCGACGGCGGTCAGTTCGTCCTCGGTCGCCGCCGCCACCGCATCGATCGTGCCGAACTCCGCCGCCAGCAGGGCGGCGTTCTGCCCACCCACCATGCGAATGCCCAACCCGAACAGCACGCGTGCGAGCCCGCGCCCCTTCGAGGCCTCGATCGCGGCCAGCACGTTGGACCCGGACTTTTCCGCCATGCGCGGCAGTGCGCGCAGCGCTGTTACATCGAGATGGTACAGATCGCCGGCGTCGTGCACGAGCTGATGCTCGACCAGCACCCGCGCCAGCTGGTCGCCGACACCTTCGATGTCCATTGCGCCGCGCGAAGCGAAGTGGCGCACGCGTTCGACGAGCTGCGCAGGACAAGTAGCGTTCGTGCAGCGCGCCATGACCTCGCCTTCCGGGCGATCGACGTCGGCGCCGCATACCGGGCAGCGCACCGGCAGCTCGTAGGGCGGCGGATCCCCTTCGCGCAGTTCCAGTACCGGCCCAACCACCTGCGGGATCACGTCGCCGGCGCGCCGCACGATCACCACGTCGCCGGCGCGAATGTCTTTGCGCCGGATATCCTCCTCATTGTGCAGGGTCGCGTTGGTGACGGTGACGCCGCCCAAACGCACGGGTTCGAGCACCGCGTAGGGATTGAGCGTGCCGGTCCGCCCGACGTTGACTTCGATCGCGAGCAGCTTTGTGCGCGCCTCGCGCGCCCGGAATTTGAAAGCGACCGCCCAGCGCGGGTCCTTGCCGACGCTTCCCAGCCGCGCTTGCAGCGCGAGGTCGTCGACCTTCACCACCACGCCGTCGATCTCGTAGTCGAGCGACTCGCGCCGCTCCTCGAACTCCTTGACGTAGCCGATCACGCCGCGGATCGCGTCGACCCGCGCGGCGTGTTCGTTGACACGGAAGCCGAGCGAGCGCAGGAACTCCAGCAATTCCCACTGCGAGGCCGGCGGATGGTCGACGTCCAGCTCGCCGACCGCATAGGCGTAGAACGACAGCGCGCGCTCCGCCGCGAGCTTCGGATCGCGCTGGCGCAGACCGCCGGCGGCGGTATTGCGCGGGTTCTCGAACGGGCGCAGCTCGCGCGCCGCGCGCCGCGCGTTGAGTTTCGCGAAATCGGACTTGCGCAGGTAGGCTTCGCCGCGCACGTCGATGCGGCGCGGGGGTTTGCGGTTCGCCGTGCGGAGTTCCAGCGGGATCGACTTGATCGTCCGCAGGTTGGCGGTGATCTCTTCGCCGGCACTGCCGTCGCCGCGCGTGCCGCCCGCGACCAGACGGCCGCCTTCGTAGCGAAGCGAGACCGCGAGGCCGTCGATCTTCAGCTCGCAGGTGTAGGCAACGTCGGCTTCGATTCCGCCCAGCTTGCGCACGCGCGCATCGAACGCGAGCAGTTCGTCTTCGTCGAACGCGTTGGCCAGGCTGAGCATCGGGCGCGCATGGACGTACGGCGGGAACCCCGCGGAGGGTGCGCCGCCGACCCGCTGCGTCGGCGAGTCCGATGTCCGCAGCTCCGGATGGGATTCCTCGAGATCGAGCAGCTCGCGCAGCAGCGCGTCGTAGTCTTCGTCGCTGATCTGCGGGTCGTCGAGGACATGATAGCGATGGTTCGCCTCGTTGAGGCGCTCCCGCAGTTCGCGGGCGCGCCGTTCGAGCGCTTTAGGAGCAGGCACGGCGCCACCGCTTCGACGGCGAGGCGGGAGTGCCGCTCGGGCCATGGGGAAACCAGCCGGGGATGATGCGGCGCCGGATCTTCCTCGCGACGCTCGCCGGCGTCGCGTTCGCGCCGCCGGCCGGATTGGTCGCGTCGCGCGCGGAGACGACTGAGTCGAGCGGTTCGCCGATGACCGCGCAAGCACGGCGCATCAGTCGTGCGGTCGACGCAATCGTCGCGGCGCAGCTCGTCACGCGGATCGTGCGCCGGGCACCGGCCCGTTTTCCGGCCTTCGTCGCCGAAGCGTATTACGTCGGACGGACCGACCCGGAATATCCCGATCAGGCGGTCATTTGGATCAACCCGGATCATCCGGAACTGGTGAGCCCACGGCACGGCCACCTCGGCGACGACACGCCGCTCCTGGTGGAATTGCTGCTGGCATCGGCCGACCTCCATCTCGCGAACGCTCCCGACGTGGGCTTGCGCGCGCTCGACCCCGTAAAGCGGCGCGCCGCGGCGGTCGATCTGGCCGGACAAGTCACCGTCGTCGCACAGTTCACCGCCTACCCGGCTGTCGACGAGGGCGAATTCGCCGCGCGCGCGTTCGCGTTCGCCGTGATCCGCCATATGACGCGGGGGATCGACGGAGTCGCTGCGCTCCCCCAATCGCAAGCGCAGATGGCGGCGTCCGGCGGGCTCGCCTTCTACGCCGGCCGGATTCGCGAGCCGGGTGTACCCGCCGGTTGGGGCGTCGTCTTCTCCGTGCCCGTCCAGTACAGCTGGGGCGACGGCGGGGCGTCCTACGTCCGCGCCTTCGTTTTGGCGACGGCGGACCGGCAGCCGCCGGGCAGTTCGGTCAAGATCGCCTACGATGCCGCCGCGGCCGAGGACGCGGCGAACCACAGCGGCGAAGCGCGCAATGACTTCGCCGCCCCGTACGTCGCTCAGGTGCAGGCGCTGTCGAGCCGGTAGTCACGAACGGAGTCGAACGTGCCGGAACCTCGAGTTCTTCACGCGCTGCACGCAGGTACGCGCGTGCTCGTCCTGCCCAACGCATGGGACGTCATCACCGCACGTCTTTTCGAAGATGCGGGCTTCCCCGCCGTCGCCACCTCGAGTGCGGCCGTCGCGAACGCCCTCGGCTACACCGACGGCCGGGCGCTGCCGCTGGATCTGCACCTCGCCACGCTGGAGCGCATCGTCCGCGGCGCCGGAGTTCCGATCAGCGCGGACTTCGAGAACGGCTACGCCGATGCACCCGAGGAAGTCGCGGAGAACGTCGCGCGACTGGCCGCGACCGGCGTCTCCGGCTTCAACTTCGAGGACACCAAAGCGCCCGGCGGACTGTATTCGGTCGAAGAACAGGTCGCGCGCCTGCGGGCGGCGCGCGACGCGGCGCCGAGCCTGTTCCTCAACGCGCGGACCGACGTCTTTCTGGAGAACATCGGGCCCGAGCCCGTACGGTTCGCGACGGCGGCCTTACGCCTGCGCGCGTTCGTCGATGCCGGGGCGGATGGGGTGTTCGTGCCGGGGGTGGCCGATCGCGACACCATTGCGCGCCTGGTCGCCGTAACCTCAAGGCCACTCAACGTCCTGGCGGGACCGTCGACTCCGGACGTCCTGACACTCGCTCATTTGGGCGTCCGCCGCGTGTCCGTCGGCTCGTCGCCCATGCGGCGCACGCTCGGCATACTGCGCGAAATCGCACACGAACTGCGCGACGAGGGCACCTTCGGCTTCACGCGCCAGTCCAGCGTGTCGTTCGCCGACGCGAACGCGCTCGTCGCGCGCGGCTGACGAAGGCCGCCCCGGGGTCGATAGCCAAGCCGCGGCAACGCGGCTAGCCGGACGGAAGCCGCCCCACAACCCGTCGCCTATGAGAGGTTGATGTACCTATGAGCGAGCGGAAACTCGGCCCCTACGGACAGCTTCTCAACGACTTGTTGAGCGACGAGAAGCTGCTGCGCAGATTCCTCAAAGACATGAGCGCGGTGATGGACGAGCGGCATCTGTCGGACACGCAGAAACTCGTACTCCTCAGCGGCGATCGTGCGTTGATCGAAGCCGCGTTCGCGGCTGAAAATCCTCATAACGCGTACAGCGGGTTCGTCCGCGCTCCTGTCGCGCCTAAGACTGGACCACAGACCGCCGGAAGCGGTTTCGTGCGCGCCTCCGACCTGATCAAGGCGGTCGACCGCGTCCAAAGCGGCTCGTAGTCCGCGCGTGGTCACGCGACCCGCGCTCACCGTCGTTGGCACCGGCATTCGCTGCGGAACCGACTTGGCACCGAACGTTCGCGCCGCCATGATCGAAGCGGACGACGTCTTCTTGCTCTCGTCGGACCCAATCTCCGAGTGCGTCTTGCGCGGCTTCCGGCCCGACGCCCAGGGTTTGGCCGAGTTATATGCTGAGGACAAGCCGCGCCGCGACACGTATGCGGCGATGGTGGAGCGCGTGCTCGACGGTCTGCGGGCCGGACGCCGCGTGTGCTTCGCGATTCCGGGCCACCCGGGAGTGTTCGCTCAACCGACCCACGAAGCGGTCCGCCGCGCACGGGCGGAGGGATACTCCGCCGTCATGCTGCCGGCGCTCTCGGCCGCCGACCATCTTTACGCGGACCTGGGAGTAGATCCGGGGGAGCACGGGTCGGTCACCTTCGATGCGACCGACTTCCTCGTGCAGGGCCGCACCGCCGACCCGACGGCGGCGCTCATCTTATGGCAGATCGGTGCCATCGGCGAAATCCGCAAACCACGCGCCGTGAACCGGCCGGGGTTGGCGCTGCTCGGCGAGGTTCTGCTCGACGCCTATCCCGCAACGCACGAAATCGTCGTGTACGAAGCCGCGCCGTTCGCGTTCTGCGAGCCGGTAATCATGCGGATGCGGCCCGATGCGCTCGCCTCTGCGGACGTGCCGCTGCTCTCGACGCTTTACGTCGCGCCGGCCGCCGTCGCGCCGCCGCTTCCCGAGCGGCTGCGCAAACTCGGGCTCATCTCCGCGCCGGCGTAGGCGGAGCCGGCCGCGGCCAGCGCCGCCCGCAGCTCTGCGACGACGTCGCGCAAGCGCGTCGCCTCCGCGCGGTCGAACGCATAGGAAGCCGCATCCCCGAGGTCCGCCAGCAGCTGCGTTTCGGCCGGGTCGAGGTCCGCCCCGTTCGCGTGCGAGCCGTAGAGCGCAAACGCCGTCAGCGCGCCGTGCGAGCGGATCGGGACGGCGATCCGTGGCTTCGCCAGTTCCTCTTCAGGCGCACCGGGGATATGCGATGATCCTTCGAGGCGGAACGGGGCATCGGCGCCGCTGACCTGCAGGACGAACGGTTCGTTTGGTTCGAGCAGTCTGATGTGATCGTCGTCCCAGCCATAGGCGGCGACGCGCGAAAACGTGCCGTCGGCCGCGCGCGTGAAGAGCGCGGCCGACGCCAGTTCGAGCGCTGCGGCCGCCTCGGTGACGACGGCGACCGGGATCAGCGCGGGGTCATCCCCGCGTTCGAGACCGCGCGACACGCGGGCCAAGCGCTGCTCGGCGTGCCGGCGCGTGCGGAACAGCAGCGATTCGACGAGATTCTCGACCCGCCCGTGCAGTGCGTTCAACCAGAAGCCGATGCCGATTGCGGTGAGCGCTTCGATCGGCAGCGCCAATTGGCTCGATGCCAGCACGCCGCCGAGCGCCCAGTCGAGCAATGCGATCAGTGCCAGCGCCGCCGACGTTAATGAGCCGTAGACGACGGCACGGCTGACAACGAAGCGGACGTCGATCAGGTGGCTCTTCAGGATCGCGTAGACGAGGCACAAGATCGCCAGCAGCGGCAGTCCGTTGAAGAATATTCCGAGGACCAGCGAGCTCGCATATGCCGGCTGCGGGAACGTGAACACCAGCAGCACGACCATCGCGGGAATGAGCCACGCGATCCGGACGCGCACCGCCGGGTTGCGAACGTAACGCACGAGCAAGATCGCCAACGCCGCGAAAACGAACGCAGGCGGCGCGGCCGTCATGTAGCGCTGGTCGACCGGGATGCCGTGGCCCGGAAAAACGACCGATATGAGGGCTTCCGAGAGGGCCGCTGCGAGGAGCGGAATGGTCGCGATCACGGCGAGGATCTGTAGGACGGTGCGTCCGCGCGACAGGTGATCGTCGGACGCGTGCAGCGCGAACGTGACCAGGCCGAGCGGCCCCGCCGCGCCTATCAGAAAAATGAGCGTGCAAAGCGGCAGCGTCAGCGGCCCGAAGGCGTCCATGACGGACGTCTGCAGCCCGGCCAGACAGAATACCGCCAGCGCGTACCCGGTAATCGTTCCGCTTCCGACGACGACCCAGGCCGCGAGCAGCACGTACGCGATCGAGACCAGCGCCACCGTCAGCAGTTCGGCACGGCCGAGGGGCGGCGTAGCCATCGCCACGATCGAGCGGTCCGTCGTGCGGGTGCCGGAAAGGATCGGCACGGTCAGCCGCTCGCCCTGGAACATGAAGATGTCGCGCGTGATGAACATGCGCGCGCGCAGGTCGGCGGCTTGCAGATTTGCCCGATCGCCGACACGAATACCGGCGCGATCGGCCGGACTGCCGGGCAGCACGCCGGCGACGGTGCCGTTGACGAACGTCGCCCCTACGGTGCCGCCGCGGCCCGCGAAGTCCAGGTCGGAGGCCGTGAGGATGCCCCCGTACACCAGGATGAGCGCCGCGACGACCCAACGTGCTCGGTGGCTCACGGGGCAAACGTTAGCGTCCTGCTCCTAGGCCACCTTGGGTTCACGCCTCGACGGCGACGCGTCCGTTCTGGGCCAGGTCGTCGAGGCTTTCGAAGTTGGTCGCTTCCAGTTCGCGGACGCGTGCCGGGTCGACGTGGATCCGGCCTTGGGCGCGTTCGTCGCTGAGGACGCCGCGCAAGTACGTGCCGGTATACGAAAGCGGGTTGGCCGCGATCTCTTCCGGCGTTCCGGTCGCCACGATCCGGCCGCCCTTGTCCCCGCCTTCGGGTCCGAGATCGATCACGTAGTCGGCGGTCTTGATCACGTCGAGATTGTGCTCGA
>PMOG01000145.1 GCA_003161555.1 Vulcanimicrobiota bacterium
GCGACCAGCGGTGACGGCGTCGATCCGGGCATCACCAGTTCGCACAGACGGCGACCGACGAGCAGTGCGATCGCGCCCAGACCGATCCACACGCCGCCAAACAGCGCCGCGGCTTCCAGCAAGATCAGGGGGATTCCGACCACGCTGATCGTCAGCAGCAGCGCGAGCGGGATGACGGCGATCGTGCCGGCCGCGCCGGCGAACCCCGACATCGCCGGGTGGCGTTCCACGCGCGCCAACGCGACCCGCATCCGCATCGGAAAGAGCAAGAACACGAGCACGACGACGGCACTCGACGCCAGGTTTCCGATCAGGTGCCGATCCTGGTCGGCCAAACTGATGAGGCCGAGCGGGACCAAGGCGCGCGCGGTGTCGCTGCTGACGCTGCTGGAGCGGCCCCAGATCTGGCCGTTTCCGGCTTGTATGCAGCTGCCGAATACCGCATTGCAATCGCCGCGCACGATCCCTTCGATCGTGGCGTTGCCGAACACGACGTTCACGTTCCCGTCGACGGTTTCGTCGGCCGGAACGTCGACATTTTGAAACATCACCGTGATGTCACGCTCGGAACCGCGCGCGTCTGCCGGGGTCGCATGCGCGAGCCCGCAGCACACGGCAACAGCCGCGAAAACGGCGATCAGCCCGAGGCGGTTCACGTCCGGGTGCGTTCTGCCAGTCGCGGCCGAACGAAAGCAAAAACGACCACCAGTGCGGCGATGAAGTCGAGGGTGCCGGCTAGACCAAACCACGCACCCAGGCCGCCCAGGTCGCCGGCGACGCGCAGGCCCGCCTGCGCGAGCGCGCCGACCGACCGCAGCGTCTCGCCGCTGAGCCCGAGTGCCGTTTCACCGAAGGCGCGCATCGCCGGCGATGCCAGCAAGAAGCCCGCGCCGATCAGCAACCAGGCGGCGACCAGAAACGAAACCAAGTAGGCGAACACCGGCGCGTGCGAAACATGCGGACGCGTCAGCGAACGAACCTCCGCCATCGTCGCGAAGGTGAAGTTCGGCGGCAATTCGACCTGGCGCGGCGAGACCAGCAGCGCGTCGACGACGCGCAGCTCATCGAGAATTCCCTTGCAGCCGCCGCAGCCGGCGAGGTGCCCGAGCAAACGCGCCCGCTGCGCCGGCGTCAGCGTGTTGTCGAGATAGGCCTCGAACAAGGCCTCAGACGAGTTGCAGCTCACCGAGACCCCCGAGCGCCCGGAACGTCCGGGTTGCGCAGTTTCCCTGGGCCGCCGTTTCTCGTTCGCGCAATTTGTGCGCGAGCGCAAGCTTCCCGCGATGGATCAGCGTCTTCACGTTTCCGAGCGACAGCCCCATCGTGGTCGAGATCGTCTGGTAGTCCATGTTGTCGTAAAAGCGCAGCGAGAGGACGGTACGCGTGCGCTCGGGGAGCTCGGCCAGCGCGGCGCGGACCTCGGCCTCCGCTTCGGCGCGCAGGACGCGGCCGGCGGGATCGGCGTCGGTCGAGACGTCGGGAACGGTGTTCTCCATCGTCTGCTCGTCGGCGAGTTCGGCGACCGGAGGATGGCGCTGCGAGCGGCCCAGGAACGTTCGCACGACGTTGCGCGCGATATGGTAGACCCAGGTCGAGAAGCGGCCCAGATCGGGGTTGAAGGTTCCCAGGTGGGCGTAGGACCGCAGGAACGTCTCCTGGGTCAGATCCGCAACGTCCGAGGGCTGGCGGATCGACGCTCCGATAAAAGAAGCGATCCCTCGCTTATAACGCTCAACGAGAACTCCGAATGCGTCGCAGTCGCCGTCGAGAACGGCCTGGACGAGTCGCTCGTCGGTGAAGTCGGGGACAGGCTGTGCGGCCATCCTAGCCCATGATACTGTCCTCGCTCCCACAAGTTCCAGGCCGCCAGCGGGCGACGAGGCGTGTCCCTCCCGTCGCGGAAAGGGACGCCCCGATGCACGTTCTGGTCACCGGCGGCGGAGGCTACATCGGCCTCGAGCTGTGCCGCCTGCTGCTCGAGCGCGGCGACCGCGTGCGGGTGGTCGACCGGTTCTTTTTCGGCGACGGCCCGCTGCGCGCGTTGGCTGAGGCCTCCGCGGGGCGCCTAAGCTTCCGCGCCGGCGATGTCCGCGAGATCGACGAGGCGTGGCTCGACGATATCGAGGGCGTCTCCCACCTAGCGGGGCTTTCGAACGATCCGACCGCCGAGTACAACCCCGGAGCGAACTGGCAGATGAATGCCATCGCGACCGAGCATCTCGCGCAGGCCTGCCGGCGGCGCGGAATCGCGCGCTTCGTCTTCGGTTCGTCGGCCTCGGTCTACGACGGCATCGGCCCCGGGATGTTCGACGAACTTACGCCGGTGGCGCCGCGCGGCGCGTACTCGATCTCGAAAAAGTATGCCGAGGACGCGCTGCTGCAGCTCGCCGGCGACGGCTTCGCGCCGACGATCCTGCGCCAAGGCACCGTCTATGGCTGGTCACCGCGGATGCGTTTCGACTTGGTGGTCAACACGTTCGTCAAAGATGCCGTCACCGTCGGGAAGCTGTATTTGCACGGCGGCGGCTGGCAGTGGCGGCCGCTGGTCGACGTCTCCGACGTCGCGCGCGCGCATGTGGTCGCGTTGAACGCGCCGCTGGACGCGGCCGGCGGCGAGATCTTCAACGTGATGCAGGAGAACTATCAGGTGCGCCAGCTCGCGATGCTGGTCGCGGGCTCGCTGTCGCTGCACGGGCGTCCCGTGACGCTCGAAGAAGCGCCGCTGCCCAAACTCGTGCGCGATTATCGTATGTCGAATCTCAAGCTGACCGAGCGCCTTGGCTTCACACCCGCGGTCACGGTGCTGGAATCGATCGATACGATGCTGCAGAGACTCCCGCTCGACGACGTCGGCTGGCTCGCCAATCCGCGCTGGTACAACATCGCCTGGATGAGCGTGCTCGAGGAGATGCACGCTGCCCAGCGCCCCTTCGCATCGATCTACTAGCGTGCTCGGGCTTCCGGTTGCGATCGGCGGGGTCGGGGGGAGCGGCACGCGCGTTGGAGCGGCGCTTCTCGGGCTGCTCGGCTATTACATCGGTGACGACCTGAACGATGCGCTCGACAACCTGTGGTTCACGCTGCTCTTCAAGCGGCGGTCGGTAGTGTCGGACACCGAGTCTGATTTCCGGGACTTGGCCGCGATGTTCTTCGCCAGGATGTCGGGCGCTCTCGTCTTGTCAGCGAAGCAACGGGAGAGAATTTGGCAGCTCTGCGACGACGAGCGGCAGCAGCATCCGCGAGAATGGCTGGTCGGGCGCGCCGAGTCGTTCATCGCCGGCGATCACGAGCCGATCGAGGGTGTGCCGTGGGGGTGGAAGGAGCCGAACACCCATGTCGTCATCGAGCGCCTCTTCGCAATCAAAAGCGATCTTCGCTACATCCATTTCGTACGGCATCCGCTCGATATGGCCCTGAGCGAGAACCAGAACCAGCTTCAGACCTGGGGCTCGCTGCTGTTGAAGCGCGACGTCCGCGTCGACGCGCGTCATTCGTTGGCGTACTGGTGCGAAGCGCACCGGCGTGCGATGACGTTCATGTCGCGGTGGCCGGAACGCACGCTGCTGGTCGATTTCGACGCGCTCTGTCAAGCGCCGGCTGCGGCTGCGGAAGCGGTCGCCGCGCTACTCGGGCTTTCGGCGCCGGATGCCGTTCTGTCCGGAATTGTCGAACTCGTGCAGCCGCCGGGTTCGCGCGGCCGGTACCGCGCGGCCGACCTGGCTCAGTTCGACCCGGCGGATCTGCAGTACGTCGCCGCGCTGGGCTACGACATCAGAACGTGAACGCGAGCCGATGCGCGTAACCGCCGTCTTGGCGATTCGCGACGAAGAGACGTACCTCGCGAACTGCCTGCGCGAGCTCGTACGTGCCGGGGTCGACATCGCCGTCATCGACAACGGCTCGACGGACGCGAGCGCGTCGATCTACCGCCGCCCGGAGTTCGCCGGCAACGTGGTGGCGGTCGAAACGTTTCCGTACACCGGCAGGTTCTCGCTCGATGCTCAGTTGCGGTGTAAGTCGGCACTCATCGATCGCTTGACGACCGACTGGGTGATCCACATCGATGCGGACGAAGTGATGCACTCGTACCGTGCCGGTGAAACCTTGCACGATGCGCTCTCCCGGGTAGCAGCTGCGGGTTACAACGTCGTCGATTTCGACGAATTCGTCTTCCTTCCGATCGAGACGGAGTACGTACCGGAAGCGTCCGGGGATCAAGCGCTGCAGTACTACTACTTTTTTCAACCCAGCGCGCCCAGGCTGATGCGGGCCTGGCGCAAAGCCGGCGGCTTCTCGATGCTCGAACACGCCGGCCACCGCCTTACCGGGGACGATATTCGTTTGGCGCCCGAAACCTTCGCGCTGCGACATTACATGTTCCGAAACCAAGAGCATGCGTTCGAAAAATATCGCGCACGAGCGTTCGCCGAAGATGAGTTGGCGAAAGGCTGGCACCGTGCGCGCGCCGGCAAGCCGCGCGAGGTGTTCGCGTTCCCGCCCGCCAAGGTCTTGAAGAGAATGGCCGATCCGAGCCGGCGCGATCTCGATCGAAGCGAGCCATGGACGAAGCACTATTGGCAGTCCCAACGCGGTCGCGCTGACGAGACGCAGTGAGCGCGCCCGAGGGCGGCATCGGCGAGCCGGAGCCGCAATCCGTCTTTTGGGAACGGACGTTTCGCGAAGGACGCTGGGATTATCTTGGTTCGATCGCGGAGACGCCGCGCTACGCCCTCATCGCCGGCTACATTCGCAGATTGGCGTCAGGCGGCGACGTCCTCGACGCGGGCTGCGGTACGGGCGTACTCGTCGACCACCTCGACATCGAGCGCCTGCAGTACACGGGCTTCGACGTTTCGCCGACTGCGATTGCACAAGCGCGCGATCGGCACCCCGGCGCCTCGCTGCTGACTTCTTCATTCGAAGATTTCGTTTGCCCCGCCGGAGTGCGATACGACGTGATCGTATTCAACGAAGTTCTCGCAACCCTCGAACGTCCGCTCGAAACGCTGCGGCGCTATCTGACGTTTCTGAAACCGGTCGGGTACGTACTGATTTCGCAGCTTCAAAACCCTGATCCGGCATCGAAAGCCAATATCTCCACGCGTAGACTCGAAGTGGAGATCGCTAATCGGCGCTACGTGCGCATTGCCACCTTCGAAGCAAAGAATTGCGAGACTGGGCTGACGTGGCGGCTCTACTGCCTGACCACCCTGGGTCCGCCGCAATGAGCGGTTGGAATGCGCTATCCGCCGAGCTTGATCTCTGGTCGGAGACCGGATCGACGGCCACGTTCTGGTGGCGCGACGACGATGCGGTCGAGGCGACGCCCGAGTTGGATGTCCTGCTGCGGTGCGCCGGCTCGATTCCGGTCGCGCTGGCAGTCATACCGGCGCGCGCGGATCGCGGGCTGGCGGAACGGATTCGCGACGAAGGGTCGGTCGTCGTCTTTCAGCACGGTTCGTCCCACACCGATCATTCCGCCGGCGGGAACAACGAATATCCGGCTACTCGATCCCCACGCGACGTTTCGGACGAGCTCGTGCACGGGCGGGCCGCCCTGAGCGAGCTGTTCGGGGATCAGGCGCTCCCGGTGTTCGCGCCGCCGTGGCATGGCTTTGACGAGTCGTTTCTCCCGCTGCTTCCTCGCAACGGACTATCCGGGATCTCTCGCAAGGGCCCTCGAGCGAGCGCTTTCGCGGCACCGGGGCTGCGCCAAACGAACGCGCACGTATCGCCGATCCGGTGGTCGACGCCGCCGGGGTTCGCGGACGACGATGCGTACCTGGTGCAACTCGTGGACCATCTTCGCGGCCGCCGCAAAGGTCATTACGACCCCGATGAACCGACCGGACTGCTGACGCACCATCTGGTGCAAAATGCGCAGTCCTACGCGTTCATCGCGCGCTTGGTCGAACTCGTCGGCGACCACCCCAGCGCTGCGTGGCTGTCGGCGCGGAAGTTCTTCGCGCTGCCCGCCCCTCGGGAATAGGATTGCCGCGCGCGCCGGTTCAAGCGACCGGCGCGCGTGGTTCATCCGAGACGCTCTATTTTTGCGGGATCGTCGAGAACACGCCGTCGGCGCCGTTGCCGTCGACGCTGTTCGTTCCATACGAAAGCGCCATGCCGCCGGTGTCTGAGGAGACGCCGGTTGTGTTACCGGTGATGCTGGAACGCGTGAATCGACTGGTCGCCAGCGTTCCCGATGCGGACACGCCTATGCCGGAATTATTGAATGACGTGCACGAATCGAGCAACAGCTGCGCGACCGACGTGCTCGAAAGCGCAACGAAACCGTTGGCGCCGTTCGACGACGATTCGCTATCTCGCACCGATACCTTCACGCTGCCGCCGCCGTTTCCGTTCGCCATGACTCCGTCGCCGCCGTTATGGAATATCCGGCTGCGGTCGATCGTCATGCGAACACTGCCTCCACTCGTGGGCTTGCTGAAGATTCCCTCGCCGCTACTTTCGCTGACGAAGACGTCGGACAGTTCGATCACCGCGCCGTTGCCGCTCGGTGTTACGCTGATTCCCGTGGTGAACTGATGGATGCTTGAATTCGTAACGCGAAGCGTTCCAACTTGGGTAACGCTGATACCGGCCAGACTTGAGCCGATACCCTCGAAGTCGAGCCCGCTTAGATACACTGTGTCGGTCGTGGCAGCACTTATGGTGATGCCATTCGTCCCGGAGACCAGCACGCCGGCTGTCCCGGCTTCGCAACTTATCGCGATCGATTTGGTGATCGTGAGCGCGCCGAAGCCGCCGGGATCGAGGCAATTTATCTCGCCCTTCGCAGCAGTCTTGGAGATCGCGCCGGCGAAGGTCTTGCAGGGTGCGGTTCGGCTGCATGGGTTTGCGTCATCGCCGACCCCGGATACCCACGTGCGGGTGGCCTGAGCCTGCGCTTGAGCCGTCATGGCGCCGGCAAACAATACGACGAGTGCCGCAACGTAAAACGTGGTGCGTTTCATAGTTTATTACCTCGAAAGATGCGGTTAAGGCTGGCCCACTTCGCTCGGTTGGAAGACCCGCCTTCCGCCTTTACGCATTGTCAACCGATGTATACAAAGGGTTGGTTGGCGTGCCCGGGCGGGACAATATCGATGGGCGCTAAGGCCCCGGCTTTCACGACCGAATGGATCGCTGGCGGAACGCGCTCCTTGGGGCCGGAATCGTACCTCCTTAGATGCAGCTCAGGATCGACCGCGGGGCTGTCGTCCGGGCGCGGCGCCTCGCCGGAGCGATCGTCGACCCGGTCGCCGCCTTCATCAGCCGCCACTCGACCGTCAGCGTCGAGCGCGCTGTCGCACGCGTATGCGGGGTCGACGGTGTTGACGCCGGCGGCATTCCGCTTCCGAACCGGCTGGTGGACGCGCTGCCCGCGCGCGAAAACGGCGTCGCGCGCGCGCTGGGGGCCGCGCTCGCCGAAACCGGCCGCACGCCGCAGCAGGTGGCCGAAGCCGTCGCGGCCGGCGAACCGCTGGGCGACCCCGCCCTCACGCCGGAAGCCGCGATTCGTGCCGCGCTAGCTCCCCATGCCGAGCGCGGACTCGCGCGGATCGACGCCAATCGCGCGCAGCGCGCAGCGCTCCTGGCGCGGCTGCCGCAAGACCCCCCGCCGCTGCTGTATGTGATCGTCGCGAGCGGCAACATCTACGAAGACCGCACCGCGGCGGTGGCGGCGGCCGAAGCCGGCGCGCAGATCGTGGCGGTCATTCGCTCGACCGCGCAGTCGCTGCT
>PMOG01000051.1 GCA_003161555.1 Vulcanimicrobiota bacterium
ATCGAGCACGTACCCGGTCGTGCCGCTCGAACCGGCGATGCGGACCGCGACATGCAGTTCGCCGGCATCCAGCACGCAGATTTCGCTGCCGGCCGCCCGTTCGAGAAAGGGATCGGCGACGGTCGGCAGCGAAATCTGCGTGCTGGATGCCGGCGAACTGCATGTCGCGGTCCGCATCGCCGGTTCGAGCGGCACGACCGGGTACGTGCTCGATCTGCGGCGCCCGCTGCCGTTCAGCACCGCCGACGTCTTCGCGCTGGGGCTGCTCGGCCAGTACTTCGCGGTCGCGGCGCGCAACGTCGAGTTGTACGAGGAGCTGGCCTCGCGGCGCGACGCCGTCGTCGAGCTGAATCAGGTCAAGAACGACCTGATCGCCATGCTCGCCCATGACTTCAAAGGTCCCCTGACGACGATCGTCGGCTTCGCCGACGTTCTGGCTGACGACCATCGCATCGACAATGAGGCCCGGCAATATCTCGAGATGATTTCGTCGAGCGCGATGCGGCTGGCCTCACTGGCCACCGATACGCTGGCGCTCTCGCGGCTCGAGCAGAACGAGCTGGTGCTCTCGCTGGCCGACGTCGATCTGGTCGCGCTCGTGCGCGACGTCGTCCGCGTGTTCAGCGTGACCCGCCCGATCGACTTGCGCGCGTCGGCCGGCACGCTGGTCGTCAACGGCGACGAGTCGCGACTGCGTCAGGTCATCGAAAACCTGATCGGCAACGCCATCAAGTACTCACCCGGCGGCGAGTCGATCGAGGTCGCGCTGCGCGCCCGGCCGCGCGGGGTGGAGCTCGCCGTGCGCGACCGCGGCATCGGCATCCCGGACGGCGAACGCTCCAAGCTGTTCGGACGCTTTGCGCGTGCCAGCAACGCGCGCGCGCTCGGCATCGGCGGCACCGGTTTCGGCCTCTATTTAAGCAAGACGATCATGGATCTTCACGGCGGCAAGATCGAGGTCGAAACGGTTGAGGGCCACGGCTCGACGTTCCGCGTGCTGGTCCCGGTCCACGGCACGCAGCCGGTGGCCGCCGTGCGCCGCATCATTCTGCTCGACACCGACGGTGACGCCCGGTCGTACGTCGCGCACGCGCTGCGCGGCGACGGATTTGCGGTCAGCGTCGCGCACACCGGCGACGACGTGCTCCAGCTGCTCGACGACGGTGCGTATCACGCGGCCTTGATCGACGCCGACCGGCTGGAGATGGCGGCTGCGGCGTTCCTGCGCCGCGTTGCCGGCCGCACGGCGCTGGTGTGCATGGGCCTGCGGCATCCGGCCGACGACGGCGGCTGGGACGCGTTCGTCATCAAGCCGTTCTTGATGAAGGACCTCTATACGGCGATCGACGAGGCGCTCGGCCACGCCAAGGGCGGCCGCTCGGAAGACGCCAGGAGTTCGCGCGGGTCGGCGTAGATCGCCGCGGCCTCGACCAGCGAAGTGGATCGCTGCCGCGTGAGCGCCGTCGCGTTCGGGTATGCGCCCGATATGGACCACAAGCAACGGCTCGATCCGGTCTTCGATGCCGACCGCGGGCGCGGCTCGACGCCGCCGGAGAACGGACCCGAAAGCGGCGACGTCGTGGGGCGTCCCGCGGTGGAGCGGCCGCCGACGGCCTTTCACGAACCGCACGAAACGGCCTCGGTCGAACGTGAACCCTTCAATGAGGACGAAGCGTGCGCGGAAGGCGGCAGCTTCGACGGCGTCGCGCCGACGCACCCGTAACCGGTCGGCCGCCTCGCAAGGCGCCGCTTTCGCGAGCAGCTAAAGGAGCAGCAGCGTTAGGGAGAACCGGTTGAACACGATCGACATCATCGGAGGCGTCCCGCTCGGCGTGGCGGCGCGGCCGGAAGGAGCCGGCGGCGACGAGCGCCGCCTGAAGAAGCGCCGCGAGGGGCGCGGCCGGCCGGTCGATCCGGCGGCGCTCGCCGAGGTGCGTGAACTGCTCGGCGATGCACCGCGTCACCGCGCACTGCTGATCGAGCACCTCCACCGCATCCAAGACCGCTATCGTGCGATCTCCGCGGCCCATTTGCTCGCGCTCGCGGACGAGATGCGGCTGGCCCCGGCCGAAGTCTTCGAGGTCGCCACGTTCTACCATCACTTCGATGTGGTGAAGGAGGGCGAGGCTGCGCCGCCGGCCGTCACGGTGCGCGTCTGCGACGGCTTGTCGTGCGAAATGGCCGGCGCGCAGAATCTGCTGGGACTGCTGCGCAGCGGCGGCTACGGTGAGGGGGTGCGGGTGATCACCGCACCCTGCGTCGGGCGCTGCGACACCGCTCCGGTGGCGGTCGTCAACCAGAATCCGATCGACCATGCGACGGTGGCCGATGTCGATGCAGCGCTCGAGCGCAAGGCCTTCACCGCAACGGTGCCGTCCTACATCGCGTACGACGCGTACGTCGCGGGCGGCGGTTACGGGCTGCTCGAGCAGTGTCACAACCAGACGCGGACCCCCGACGAGCTGATCGGGATCATGGAAGGCGCGGGGCTGCGCGGTTTAGGCGGGGCGGGCTTTCCGGCCGGCCGCAAATGGAAGATCGTGCGCGCCGAGCCGGCGCCAAAATTGATGGCGGTGAACATCGACGAGGGCGAGCCCGGCACGTTTAAGGACCGCTATTACCTCGAACGCGATCCGCACCGCTTTCTCGAAGGGATGCTGATCGCGGCCTGGGCGGTCGGCATCGATGCGATCTACATCTACCTGCGCGACGAATACGCAGCCGCGCGCGAAATCCTGACCCGTGAACTCGCAGCGCTGCAGGCCAACGCGTCGTTTCCGCTGCCGCCGATCGAGCTGCGTCGCGGCGCCGGCGCCTACATCTGCGGCGAAGAGTCCGCGATGATCGAATCGATCGAAGGCAAGAAGGGCATGCCGCGGCTGCGACCCCCCTACGTCGCGCAAGTCGGACTGTTCGGACGCCCCACGCTCGAGCACAACATGGAGACCGTGTACTGGGTGCGTGAAATCGTCGAGAAAGGTGCCGACTGGTTCACCTCGCAGGG
>PMOG01000216.1 GCA_003161555.1 Vulcanimicrobiota bacterium
GCCTTCATCGCCTCACCGCTCTCGGTCTGGCTGATGGCGCATTTTTCAACGCCAACTCATGTCGGCGTAGCGGAGACCTTTATCAGTCTCGGCGTGATCTATCTGGCCTTCATGTGGGTCGGCGCCGCGATTGTGCGAGTACCAGCGCCCGGCTGGAAACCGGAAGGCTTTACGCCGCCGGTCGTGGAACAGAAGCTCATCACCAGGAATGACGTCTACGTCTATGACGCGATCAAAACGCCGCAGTTCTGGCTGATCTGGGCCGTGCTGTTCCTCAACGTCACCGCCGGCATCATCATCATTTCGAACGCGGTTCCGATCATGACCGAACTGACCGGCGCGTCGGCAGCCGTGGTAGCGGGACTTTACGCCTCGCTCTCGCTGTTCAACGGTTTCGGCCGTCTGTTCTGGGGCTGGCTCTCCGACCGCATCGGGCGCCGCTACGCGTTCGCCGGGATCTTCGGAATCCAGGTGCTGGTGTTCTTCGTGATGGGCAGCATCACGTCGCTGCCGCTGTTGTGCGTCGCGTTCGCGATCGTGCTGCTGTGCTACGGCGGCGGCTTCGGAACGATGCCGGCCTATAACGCCGACTACTTCGGGATGCGAAACTACGGCTCGAACTACGGGCTGAACCTGACCGCGTGGGGCTGCGCCGGCTTGGCCGGGCCGTGGTTCGCGGCGACGGTGCAGCACATTACCGGCTCGTACGCCGGCGCGCTGCAGCCGGCCGCGATCATGCTGTCGGTCGCGATCATCTTCCCGCTGATCAGCGATCAGTCGCCGGGCGCGCGCAAGCTCCCGACGCCGCGCTCGGTGCGGACCTCGAGCTAGACCTCGAGCTAGAAGCCGCGCGTCTCGGGCGCGATGGCGCCGAAGCGGCCGGCTTGGAAGTCCTCGAAGGCCTGCTGCAGTTCGTCGACCGTGTTCATCACGAACGGGCCGTAGCGAACCATCGGTTCGGCCAGCGGGCGCGCGCACAGGAAAAGGGCCTGCACCGCGGCCGGGCCGGCGTTCTTGAGAGCGATGCTCTCGCCGTCGTCGGCGAAGATCGCGTAGTCGCCACGGCGTAGTTCGCGCGTGCCGACCGACGGTACCCCGTCGAACACGTAGATCGTCGCGGTCCAACCGCGCGGCACCGCTTGGGCCAGTTCCGTTCCCGGCGCGAGCGTCACGTGAACGTAGGTCCACGGCGTAACCGTGTGCACGGGACCTTGCACGCCGAAGAGCTCGCCGGCGATGACGCGTGCGTCGACGCCCGGCGCCGGATGCGCGACCGGAATCTCGCCCGCGGCGACGTCCTTGTAGCGCGGCGCCATCCTCTTGTCGGCCCGGGCCAGGTTGACCCAGATCTGAAAGCCGTGCTGATGTCCACCGTCGCGCAGAAACTCGGCGCTGGGCATCTCCGCGTGCACCAGGCCGCTGCCGGCGGCCATGTATTGCACGTCCCCGTTGCGCAGGCGCCCGGTGTTGCCGTGCGAATCGCGATGCTCGTTGTCGCCGGACAGCACGTAGGTGATCACTTCGAAACCTTTGTGCGGATGATCCGGCGCACCCAGCGCCTTGCCCGGCGCGATGTCGACGGGGCCCAGCTCATCGATCAGCAGAAACGGGTCGACCTGTTCGACACCGCGCGCCGGCACCGGGCGATGGACGAGGAAACCACCGCCTTCCAGGGTAGCGGCAGCGGGGACGACGCGGGCGAGCGAACGGGTCGCTCCGAGAGTTGAAACGGACATGGCACAGACTACAACCCCGCCCGGGTTGCAAACGGTGCGCCCGCCACTGATCGCTCTGACGCACGCCAACGTCCACCTGGACGGCGTGCCGGTCCTCCACGACATCTCGTGGCGGCTGGAGGCGGGGCGGCAGTGGGCGTTCGTGGGGCCCAACGGGTCGGGCAAAAGCTCGCTGCTGCGGGTGATTCGCGGCGATCTCTGGATCGACCGCGATGGCGGCACGCGGAGCTACGCGCTCGACGGCCGGCCGCAGAGCGTGGCGGCGGCGGCGCCGCTGATCGGGTACGTCTCGCCCGAACTGCAGGAACGCTACGCGCGGCTCGATCTCGACCTCGACGGGCGCATGCTGGTCGCGACCGGATTCTCCGATGCACTCTACCTGCCGCGCCGGCTCTCGGAGGCGCAGGAGGCCCGGGTCGGCGCCGTCATCGCGCAGTTCGAACTCGAAGCGGCGGCCGCGCGCGCGATCAACGCACTTTCGTTCGGCGAGCTGCGGCTGCTGCTGATCGCGCGCGCCCTCGTGCGCGCACCGCGCGTGCTGGTGCTCGACGAGTGCACCAACGGCCTCGACCGCGGCGTGCGAACGGCGCTGCTGCACTTCCTCGAGGCCGTCGCGCACGAGACGCACGTCGTGTGCGCGTCGCACCGGGCCGACGAACTGCCCGCGTCGACGAACGCCTTCGCGCGCCTGGCCGCCGGCCGGATCGTCGAAACCGGCAGCGGCGTACCGCCGGCGCGCCGCCGTTCGGCGGTTTCCGCATCGCCCCCACGCAACGCGCCCGCCGCCGGGGAACCGCTGATCGCGATCGACGGCGCCGACGTCTATCGCGGCGCGTCGCTGGTCCTGCGCGACGTGCGCTGGCGGATCGGCCGCGGCGAGCACAGCGCGATCCGCGGCCCCAACGGCGCGGGAAAGAGCACCTTCGCCGGCTTGATCGCGGGGACGATCCCCGCCGTCCACGGGTCGGGCGTGCGGCGATTCGGCAGCAGCGGCCCGTTCGATCTCTGGGAACTCAAACGGCGCATCGCCCACGTCTCGGACGCGCTGCAGACGGCCTACGATGTCAGTCCGACCGTCGAGCGCGTCGTCGCGTCGGGATTCGTCTCGAGCATCGGCATCATGCACGAACCAGACCAGCGCGAGCGGCGGCGCGTCGGCGAGCTGCTGCGGCGGCTCGGTCTCACCCATCTCGCGCGCCGGCGCTTTCGTTCGCTGTCGTTCGGCGAGCGGCGCAAGGTGCTGATCGCGCGCGGTCTGGTCCATCGGCCCGATCTGCTGATCCTCGACGAGGTGTGGGGCGGCCTCGACGCGGGCTTCCGGGCCGAACTCACCGAGCTCTTGCACGAACTTGCCGAGGGTGGAACGACGCTGCTGCTGATCACCCACCACGACGAAGACGTGCCGCCGTTCGTGCGCCGCGTGTACGCGATCGAACGCGGCCGCCTTACAGCGTCATCGTCGCATGCATGACCGTGACCGCCGGACCCGCGACGGTGATGCGTCCGATCGCATCGGGCGGCTCACCGCCGACCGTCACTTCGGCCAACCCGGGACGGTGCACGTGCGCACCTTGCGCGACTCGATAGTGCCGTTCGCGCACCAGCCCGTACCGCGCGCAGTAGCCCGCCATGCCGCCGGTCGCCGAACCCGTGAACGGATCCTCGACGATGCCGCGAAACGCGGCGAAGTGCCGCGACACCAGCGCCACGTCGCCGGCGCCCGGCGCGAAGACATGCACCGAAAACCAGTCGCGCGGTTCGCCGAAGAGCGCGGCCGCATCGGGGACGCAGCGGTCGAGGGCCTCGCGCGAGGCGAGCGCGACCATCAGCTGCGGCGTGCCGGTACTGACCGTCTGCGGGGTCGTTCCGGCGCGCAGGTCGTCTTCGCTCAGGTTCAAGGCGCGCGCCGCCGCGGCGCGTGAAAAGGTCGCCAGGAAGGTCGGCGCGATCTGCGACATCGCGTACCGCGGCGGGCTGCCGCGCGAGATCGTGACCGGCACCACAGCCGCGGGCATTTTGAGGCGCACGACGTCCTGCGCGGCGGTAATCGCACCGCTCTCGCACAACGCATGCGAGGTCGCGACCGTCGGATGGCCGGCCATCGGAATCTCGCCGCTGGGGGTCCAATAGCGCACGTTGAAATCCGCATCCGCATCGCCGGGGAAGACGAAACTCGTCTCCGTCTGGTTGGTCTCGCGCGCGATCGCCTGCATGCGCTCATCATCGAGGCCGCGCGCATCGAGGACCACGGCGCAAGCGTTGCCTTCCAGCGGAACGGCCGTGAAGGCGTCGACCCAGATCATCTGCAGCGTCATCCCGCGCCATTCGCCGGACGCCGCCGTTGAACCAGCGCCCCCGCGGGGTAGATGGTAGCCGCGATGAGCAAACGCGTTCTCTTGGCGGTGAATTCGCGTGCCCGCCGGGGCAGCGGGGCGCGCGACCGCATCGTGAAGGCGCTGACCGCTCGCGGGCACCGGGTGATCGAGGTCGCGCTCGACGACCGGCCGCAGGCGCTCTCGGCGGCGATCGTGGCGCGCCGTGACGACGTCGACGCGGTCATGGTGTGCGGCGGTGACGGCACCCTGAACACTGCGATCGCCGGCCTCGTCGAGACGAAGCTTCCGCTGGTGGCGGTTCCGCTGGGGACCTTCAACGAGCTGGCCCGCACCCTCGGTGTACCGGCCGATCCCGTCGCGGCGGCCGGGATGCTCGACGACGGCCGGCCGATCCCGCTGGACGTCGGCTGCGTCAACGGCGCCTACTACTTCAACGAAGCCTCGGTCGGTCTCTCGACGCGCGTCGCCCAGCTGCAGACCGGGGAGCTCAAGCGCCATTTCGGTATGCTCGCGATTCCGGTCGCGACGCTGCGCGCACTGCGCTGGGCTCACCCGATGCACCTCGAGATCACCGGCGACGACGGGCCGCCGCGGATCGTGCGCACTATTCAGCTCACCGTTGCAAACAGCTACCGCTTCGGCGGGGTCGTCGAGAATCCGGAGGCAAGTTTGGAGGACGGGAAACTCTGGCTCTATTCGATCGACGTGCGCGGCTGGTGGAACGCGCTCGGCGTCCTCTCGGCCGTCGCGCTGCGCCGGTTCGGGCACGACCCGAACGTCGTCACGCTCAAGGGACGGCGGTTCGCGGTGCGTTCGCTGCACGGCAGCGCACATCACGTCTGGGCCGACAGCGAGCAGGTCGCGCGTCTGCCGGCCGAGTTCAGCATCGTCCACGACGCGGTGACGGTCCTGGTGCCGCCCGAACGGATCGACGCGATACGCTGATGGTGAAGTACTTTCGGCCGCACAGCTCCGCGCGCGGGATCAACGTGGTCGATCCGGTTGTCTTGCGCGCGCGCGGCATCCGCGGCGCGATCGTGGACCTCGACAACACGCTGGTCGGATTCCACGCGCAGGCGCCGTTGGCAGAGGACGCGCTGTGGGTGCAGCGTGCCCACGCGGCCGGCGTGCAGGTGGTCGTGCTGACGAACAACGGGACGCCCTGGGCCTGGGAGATCGCGCGCACCCTCGCTGTGCCCTGCATCGCGCGGGCGCGCAAACCGCTGCCGTTCGGTTTCCGGCGTGCGCTGCGCGTGCTGAAACTCTCGCCGGCCGAGGTGGTCGTGATCGGCGATCAGTTGTTCACCGACGTGCTCGGCGCGAAGCTGGCCCGGCTCGAAGTCATCCTGGTCGACCCACTGGTGCGGCACGATCCGTGGAACACCCGTCCGCTGCGCTGGCTCGAACGGCTCGTCATGCGAGGTGTGCCGCGCGCCTGATGTCGGAACGCATCACCGAGGCGCGGGCGCGCCTGGCCGTCCTCGCCGACGACGACCGGCGCGACGAGCGCATCGATCCGCGCTACCTCGGGCGCTCGTGGGTCCATGACGAGGTCGCAGCGGTGGCCGTCGTTCTGCTGCACGGGCTCACCAATGCGCCGCCGCAATACGACCGGCTGGCGCCGGAGTTGGCCGCGCGCGGCCATGCCGTGCTGGTCCCGCGCATGCCCTATCACGGCTATCGCGACCGCATGACCGACGCGATCGCGAACCTGCGGGCGGTCGATCTCGAACTGACCGCGCTGGAAGCGGTCGCGATCGCGGCCTTGTGCGGCGAGCGGGTCGTCGTGCTGGGCGTCTCGGTCGGTGCCGTGCTCGCCGGCTGGGTCGCGGCGCGCACGTCGATCGACACCGCGGTCGCGGTCTCGCCGTTCTGCGGGCTGCGCTTCGTGCCGGGGACGCTGAACGACGCGCTCGGCGCCAGCTTACGGCTGGCGCCCAATCGCTTCTCGTGGTGGGATCCGCGCCTCAAGGAAAATCAGCCCCCGCCGCACGGCTATCCGCGCTTCGCGACCCGGGCGCTGGGCGAAGCGCTCGTGCTCTCGACCACGATGCGGTCGGCGGGCAGCGCAACGCACGCGCGGCGCGCCGTCGTGGTGCTCAATCCCCGCGAACCGGCGGTCAACAACGCCTTCGCAGCACGCCGTTTCGGCCAGCTCGAGGGCGATGGGGTGATCGTGTCGACCGTCGAGCTGGCGCGCGCGCCGAACGTGCACGACGTTATCGAACCGGCGATCCCCGAAGCGCGCCCCGAGTTCGTCTACCCGCGGCTCATCGACATCATCGAGACAGCGTAGGCACCCAGCGCAGCAGCGCGGCGAACACCAGGCACAGCCAGGCCGCGCCAAGCAGGAGCCCGCCGAGCACGTCGGTCGCATAGTGCGCGCCCAGCGCCAGGCGCGACCACGGGATCGCGACGGCGCAGACGGCGAGCACGGCCGCCAGCGGCGCCGCTAGCGGCCGCGGCAACGGGCCCAACCACGCCAGCATGGCGAAGCCGGCGAAGAACACGACGGCCGTCACTGCGTGGCCGCTGGGGTACGAAGAGTCCTGCTCGTGATACCCGATGGATCCGCCGGGCCGAAGGCGGTGAAAACCGAGTTTCACCACGGCGTTCACGGCTTGCGAGAGCGTCTGCGCGCCGATTACAATCGCGACCGGAACCAGCGGCGCGCGCGCGGCCGCCGCGCTGCCGAGCGCAGCGGCGCTCAGCGCGACGAGCGGCCACGCGCGGCCCAGCGCGGTAAAGAACATCGCGGCGCCGATCGCCTCGCCGCGCAGGCTCTGCGCGCTCACATCGAGTCCTCCGGGCGGGCGCGAACTCACGACTGCGCCGAGCGCGATCGCTGCACCGAACAGCACGATCGCCGCCGCCGTCAGCCGCGCGATCAGACGAACACCCGCAGCGCTGCCGGAGCGACCCGAAAACGGGCCGGCGTTTTCTCGAGCAGCGAACCGTCGATGCTGATCATTTGCGCCGCGCGCGCGCGAATGCGGAACGCCGGGGCCGCGATGAGGTGCGCGTTCGCGAGCCTGGCCTGCTGGTCCGAACCCAGCGCGAGATACGTTTTCAGCGCCCCGATGCGCGAGGGATCGGCCACCGCGAACAGGGTGAGGAGCCCATCGGTCAGCGATGCGTCCGGCGCAAGCGGCGTGGCCCCGAAGTAACGTCCGTTGGCGACGATGATATCCTGCGTGCGCAGCGCGAGCTTACCGTCCGCCCACCCGATGCGCGCCCGAAACGCGCCGTGCTTCACGATCGGCCCGATCGCGGAGAGCGCGTAGGCGAAGTTGCCGAGCCAACCCTTGGCCGTGGTTGCGGTCGCGCGGGCGATTTGCGACGAGAGCCCGATGGTCGCGAAATTGGCGAAATAGGTTCCGTTCACGCGTCCCAGATCGACCTTGCGACGACGGCCGCGCGCGATCACGGCGACGGCCGCATCGACGTCGTCGAGCGGTATGCCGAGCGAGCGCGCGAAACTGTTGCCGGTTCCGAGCGGGATGAGACCCAGCGTCGTCTTGCGGTGCGCCAGGACGTCGACCGCGTGCGCCATCGTGCCGTCCCCGCCCCCGACGACCACTGCGTCGGCACCCGAGCGGACCGCGCGTTTGACGTGACCGCGAACCTCGCGCTCGTCGGTGCCGACATGCAGGCCGTCGACGGCCAATCCATGCGCGTGCAGCGAACTCTGCAGAGCACCCAGCGCGCGTTCGCTGCGGCGCGACGCGCCGTTGACGACCACGACCACCGTGCGCGGTACTGTGCGGGCTACGGTTGAGGCGCCCACTCGTCGTCGGCGGCGCGGCCGCCGACGTCGGCCACACCGGCCGCGGGGATGCGGTCGTTGAGGTTCAGATCGAGATCCGCCTCCGCGACCGGAGGCGACACGTCGTCGCCGTCGTCGGTCGCTTCCGGGTCCTCGTCGACAATCGCATCCTCGTCTTCGTCATCGTCGACGTCGACATCATCATCCTCATCCTCGATCTCGTCGAGATCTCCGCCGCCGGTCATCCGTCGTTTGCGCCCCCGTGTTCGGTGTTGCCGAGTCCGCCGCCGAGTTCGTCGCCGGTCAGGTTCGCCTGCTGCTCGTGTGCGTCGGCGAGGACCTCGGTTGGCCGCTCGTCGCTGTCGTTCATGCTGGTCCTCGTTCCCCGTTTGGCGGCCGATCCGTCAGTTTTCGCTGGGATGCTGCTGCGGGTCGGCTTGGGGAACGAGCGTACCGAGAAAAGCTCCCAGGATATCCTGGGGTGCGTTGTTCTGCGGACCGCCGATGACGCTCCAGTCGAAGTACCGGTTCACGTCGGACCGCCGCAAGGTCTCCTCGAGCGTCTCGAGGGCCTCGTCGGAGTTGATCATCCAGAGCAGCACGACCGCGTCGACTTCGCGCGCCCGCTCGACCACGTGATAGCGATAGGCCCAGATGACGCCCTCGTCCTCGTCGACGAAGGCTTCGTTCAGCTGCGCGACGCGGTTCTGCAGAAAGGTCGTCGCTTCGTCCGGCCCCAGATCGTACCAGGCATCGCGCGGGATGAAGGTGGTCAGGTAGAACTGCGGCGCCCCGAGTTCGTCGATCGCGTCGGCGTCGTCGTCGTTGTCGTCGTCGTTCTGACCCGGGTTTGAATCGAGGGGCTCCATCCCGGCTGTTCTACGGGCACCTGGCATCGACTCGCCTGCCGGGACGGCGGCGGATGCGACTAGTAGCGCGAGCGGCGGAGCGCAACCGTAACGCCGGGGCCGGCGCCGGCCGCGAAGCGAGCCGCTTCGTCGGCGCGCTGCGCACGGATCTGCACCGCCAGCGCGACGCGATCGGCGGGCACGCGGATCGGGGTCGAGTACTCGCCGTTGCGAATCGGCTCGTTGGCGCTGACGGGAAGCATCGGAACCGAGGCCGAGGCCGGAATGCGGATGACGCCCGGAACCGGCAGCGCCGCCGTCCCTTGCGCACGCATTTGGGCTCCGGCGGGCAGGGCCAGCACGGCGGCCAGCGCGATGCCGCTCAGGGCCGCGATACGACCGAATGAATTCGCCATGTCAGATGTACCCCAGCTTCGGATAGGTCTGGCCGACAATCGCGGTCGGGTCGGCGCCGAGCGCCGAGACGAGATCCGAGACGTAATTGCGGAAATCGACCGAGATCAGCGGATTGCCGTTCGGGTCGAGCTTGGTGAGGTCCGGATAGGCGCCGTACACGCCGGGCTTGACCGGATCGCCGATGATGAAGTGGACCGACGCGGTGCCGTGATCGGTGCCCGCAGTCGAGTTGGCCTGAACGCGCCGGCCGAAGTCGGAGTAGGTCATGATGACGACGTTGCTCGAGAGCGCGTTGGCGGCCAGGTAGCCGTAGAAGTCGGAGATCCCGCCGGACAAATCGGCCAGCAGGGCCGGCTGGCTGTTCGGGTTCAGCTGTGAGGAGTGCGTATCGTAGCCCCCTTGCGAGGCGAAGTACGAGCGCACCGGGGCGCCGGCCTGAATCAGCCGAGCAACTTGCTTGAGCTGGTTTCGCAACGAACTTTTGCCGGTCGCCGGATACGTGGCCCCGGTCGCGGCCGTCGAGTACCCTTTAACGACACCGACGTAATCGGTCGTAGCCTCGGCCAGCGTCCGCGCGAACTCGCTTTGCATGTACTGCGTGGCGTAGCCGTCGTTGGTCGAAAGGCTGCTGAGCCGGTTGACGCAATCGGGTCCGCCATCACCGCACGGGATCGAGAAGTTGCCGATATCGCCGCCCAGCGAAAGGGGCGAGTTCTTCGCGCCGTGTTGGATGATCGGCGACGAGTAGTCGACGGAGACCATCGGCGGAACGGCACCGCCGCCGCCGAGCTGATCGAAGGTCTGGCCGACCCAGCCGGCATTGGTGAGGCCGAATTGATTTACCGAGCCCGTCGCCCAGTCGAACTGCGCGATCTGATGGTCGGTGCGATTCGGATCAACCGGCGGCAACCCGACGCCGGTGAGGACGGCAACCTTGCCCTGCCCGTAGAGGGCGCGCAGCTCGGGCATACCGGGGTTGAACGCATAGTTCGTCGCTTGCGATGCCGGCGTCTGATAGTTCGGGTCGAACGCCGTGCCGGCGGCGCTGATCTGCGCCTGGGTGTAGCCGAGGAAGCCGCCGCCCGGAATCTGACGCAGGTTCGTATACGCTCCATACTGCTTGGTGCTGATGGGGATGACCGTGTTGAGTCCGTCGTTTCCGCCGTTGAGGAAGATCGTGACCATGATCAGGTTGCCCGAGGCCTCGGCGGCAATGCCGCGCATGAGGGTCGGCATCGAGAGCGTAACGGCGGTCGCGCCGCAGAGAAAGCGCCGGCGAGAGTACAGCATGTTCAGTTGACCTCGTATTCCGGCGACGTGAGAATCATCCAGACCGCTCCGTTCACGTTCTTGATGTTGTTGGAGAGATAGTTCTGGAGCAGTGCCTGGAGCTGCGGCGTTCCACCGTCGACGAGCGCGTCGAGCAAGTAGCGCGAGGCCGAACCCGCGTCGATCCCTCCCGTTAAGGCGGTGAGGTTGGTGAAGTCCAGGTTCGTGTCGCACGTTGTGCACAGCGTCGTCGTGCGAATCTCATTACTCAAGTTGGCGCCCGTGCCCCAGTGGTTGAGCAACAGCGAATTGGTCAGCAGCGTCTCTTTGTCGCCGGGCCGGTAGAACGAGAAGACGGTGGGCGGATACCAGTGCTGCTCGTCCATGTTGCCCAGCGAACCGTAGTCGCTGTTATACGGCGTTTTCATCGAAGTCGTGATCGGCGTTGCTTGACTGCCGTTGAGCGACCGGATCGCGTCGACGACGTATTCGATCGGCTCCTTCGTCATCGAACCCTTGCCGGCGTAGAATTCCGGGTCGTTGGCGATCGCCTGCATGACGGTAGCGATCTGCGTCGGGCTCGAAACGTTGGCGTTCCATACCGCCGAGATGCGCGATACGTAACCCGGAGACGGGTTCTCGTTTACGAACCGCTGCAGCAGCTCTTTCACTTGGAAGGGCGCCGTGCTGGGGTTGTTCACCAGCGAGTTGACGACTTTCTGAACGATGGTCGGATCGCCGGTGTCGACGATCGTCTGGCCCATCACCGTGAAGGGTCCCTTGGCGTGCCGCGAGTTGAAAAAGTGCACGCTGTCGACCGTCAGCGGATTCACGAGACCTGGATTCGGTGGCGCTTGCACCTGAAAACCCGTCAACGCCTGTGCAACTTGCTTGACGTCGGGCTCGGTGTAGTTTTGGTTGGGGAGATTCGTGGCCGCGTTCATGACCGGCGTGCCGTCAATATTGAGCTGCGTCACGCCCAGCACGTAGAGCTGCATCAACTCGCGGCCGAAGTTTTCGTTCGGCGGGTTATTCGCATTGGCACCGTTGTTGTTGTTGTTGTCGAGCCAATAGAGCATGGCCGGCTCGACCGCGATGTCGGAAACCAGCTGCCCGAAGTTGCCCAGCGCGTCGCTGCGCACCGTCGCCTCGTAGTGCGCCATAGCTCCGGCGTCGTTGACCTTGTCTTGGCTCACGGCGAAGTGTTCGATCCAGTGCAGGGTGACTTTCTCGAGTAACTGCCGCTTCGAGGCGATCTCCCGCTGCAAAATCTGGCGCTGCAGAATGTTCGCGTAACTATCGTAGCCGTTCATCGTTTGCGGGCTGGTGCCGTAGAGCGGAACCGGCTCCATGTACAGGGCGAGCGCCGAATCGTCGATGCCGGCCGGGTTCAGCTGCTGGGAGAGCCACGCTGCGATCCCGGTCTTGTAGACTGCGGTGACGTTCACCGGCGTATCGGAGAAGCCGAAGCGCCGCAGGAAGTACTGAACGTCCGAACGCGCCAGCGAGGCGGCGCCGACGCTGCGCATCGCGGAGAGGCTGCGGCGAACCCCGCCGGTCTGCGCGGTCGCCGATGCGGCCGACCCCGCGCTGGCCGCGGCCACGTCGGAAACGACGTCCGAAACGACGCGGAAAGCGCCGGCTTCGTGACCGGTCGCCCCGTTAATCCGGAGTACGAGCCGGGCGGCGTTGGCCGGAACCGCGACGTAGCCGCCTTCGCCGATCGCGGCCCAGCCGCTGATCAGCGCGCCGGATGCCGTGGTGAAGGCGACCACGAGCGAGCCGGTCGGGGCTGTGGGCGCGACCCGCGCCGGGGAGAAGGCCGAATGACAGCCGTCCGGGCCTGTCGTGCGGCCGCAGACCCCGTAAGCACCCATCGAAATCGTGCCGCTCGCGGTGATCCGCACGTAGCGGCCGCCGCTGACGTCGACGCCGGCATCTTGACCGGCGTGTCCGCGCGGCACGGCACTCGCGACGTAGGTGGTCGCGAACGTCCGCGCCGGATTGGCGAGCGCGGGCGCTGCTGCCGATAGATAAACGACAGCAATAAAAAAGTAAAGTTGCTGCTTCATTCTCTCCCCTGCGGTCGCTCGTCGACCGAGCGCCATGGTACCATGTGCACGGTAAGACCAGCAACCTCGGGCAGGGTTCGGATGCTAACGGGTCAACGTTACCGTCCAACCTTCGATCGCGGTCGGTTCATTAGGAGTTCAATGCGCAACGTTTGGATCGTCGCTGCCTTTTTGTGTTTGTCGTTTTCGCTGGCATCATGCGGCGGCGGCGGCAGTTCAAGCGGCGGCGGCGGGGGGGGCGGAGGCGGCGGAAAAGGCCCTACTGGCGGGG
>PMOG01000081.1 GCA_003161555.1 Vulcanimicrobiota bacterium
GCACAGACAAATGAGCGGAATGTCGACGTAAAAATGGTAGGCGAACGTGATTCGAGGCGAGCGCATCCAGGGCAGCCACTGCAAGAGATACGTCAGGACGATCAGCGCGTAGCCCTTGTTGCGCTCGCGCCAGGCGAGGTAGCCGACGTACGGCACCGAGGCGAGGCCCAGCAGGAAGACCAGCGGGTTCGGCAGCGCGAGGATCTCGGCGACGCAGCACGCCGCACCGTTCTGCATCGCCGCGCCGGTGCGGAAGTCGTGGTAGTAGTACGAGATCGGGACCTGCATGATCGGCCACTGCCACCAGACCGACGAATACGGGTGCGTCGCGCGCACGTTCTCGTGGTACCAGTACATCTGCTGCTGCAGGGCGAGCATGTCGGCGAAGCCGTGGTGATCGAGGAAGAACGGGATGTACGCGAGCGTATAGATGGTCGCGGCGACGAACGCGATCGATCCCAGCAGGACGTCGACGGTGAAGCCGTTCGGGTTGCCGTAAAGGGCGCGATTGCGCAGGAAGCGCTGGCCCCACACCAGGACGATCACCGCGCCGACGACGACGAAGTCGAAGGCACCGTTCCATTTGCTTGCAGCGAGTAAGCCCATCGCGCCCAACAGAACGAACAGCCAGGTGCGCGCGGCGCGCGCTTGGAGCACCGCGCCGTCGTCGACCGTCATCGTGCCGACAGGGGAGAAGACGGCGGTTCCTTCGGGCGTCGCGTAGCGCAGCGCTCCGTCTTTCGCGTAGCTGACCTTCAGCCCGGACGGTGGTTCGGCGGTCGTCGGCGGCTGCACGATCGGTTTTCCCGAAGCGTCACCGTAGACGACCGTTCCCTCGGCGTACGACGCGCGCCAGCCGGCGACGGGCAGAAATCGCGGTACGATCACCCGCGCCACCAGGTACGCCCCGAGCATCGCATAGAGGAACGCGATGAAGTACGAGCCGCTGCCCGCGTTGGCTTGGCTGATCCCGGATGCGATCCATGGGTTGTGCGCCGGCGGCTCCCCATTGATGAGCCAGGAGAAGCCGATGGCGACCGGGATTCCGGCCGCGAGCGTGATCCAGAACGACCGCCCGAACGTTCCGAAAACGACTTCCTGAACGCGGATCTGCACGTTGGTCCAAAAACGGTACAGCGCGTAGAGAACGAGCAGGATCAAGGTTGAGATCGTGATCTCACCGGTCGCCAGCCGCGATTCAACGAAGTGGAAGCCTTCGAAGGCCAGCATCAGTGCGGCCAGCGCGGCGAACATCGTCGATGCGGTCAGCCGCTTGGCGAAGGCGTAGATCAGACCGATCTCCAGCGCGCCGATGACGATGTTGAGGAAGCGCCAGCCGTACGACGTATTGCCGGCGCCGTGCAAGCCGCCGAAGAGCAGCATCGACGTCGCGATGACGAGCTTGGTGAAGGGCGGGTGCGTCCACTCGAACTGGAGCCCGCCGCGCAGATACTCTTCGCCGGCGCGGGCAAAGTAGATCTCGTCGAAGATGCGCTCCGGCGGCCAGGCGTAGTTCACGACCGCGACCACGAATCCGATCACGACAAAACCGCTGAGCAGCACCACGTCGAGCCGGGTGAGCGAGGCCAGGCCTTCGCGCGGGCTGAACCAGCCGCGCGCCCGCGCGGCCAACTGCCGAACGCCGGCCAGCACTCCGGTTCCCGTTCCGCGACCGAGCCCGGCTCCGGCCGGCAGACCCCACCAGGCGGCGCTCTCGGATGGTGCGGCCGCGGCGGCTTCTCCCTCGGCGGCGGTGTCGACCCGCTGGACGCTGCCGCCCAAGTATTGGTAACCGAGCCAGAAGAAGAGCGCGACGTTCGCCAGCGCTGCCGGATGGGAGATCAGCGGCCACAGATTCGTGGCATCGACGCCGGTCTGATGGTTCTCCATCACGCTCTGGTACGCGAACGAGTACGCCAGGTTCAAGTACATTGTGATGCTGAGGATGATCGACGAGGTCAGGCCGATGCGGCCGAAGGCGATCAGCGGCATGGCCAGCAGAAACGCACCGTAGATGTACCGCTCGTGCATGCGCGTCGCGAGCACGAAGAACGCGAGCGCGCACAACAGCGCGCCTTCGAGCAGGGCGCGGTCGTCGCGCAGCTGCAGGTAGCGCCCGATGATGAGCGCCGTTGCGCCGAGAACCAGCAGCACGCCCCACAGCGCGAGCGGCCCCACCGGAATCCCCAGCAAGCTGAGCGGCATGCTGTCCGGCACCCACATGTTGCGCACCAGCGCGTAGAGATTGAACGCGTTGACGGTGTTGTACTGATAGACGTTACTGCCGTACAGGTATCGGCCGGCCAGCCACCCGATCACATCGGCACTCGGATGGAAGAGCAGCGACACGGCCAACGTGAGCGCGCACGCGGCAGCGACGCCGATGAGCGTCCCTTTGATGCGCCGCGCGCGCACGGCGAGGTCGCCGGTCGCGAATGGGTAGGCCAGCAGCAGCAGGCCGATCGTCGCGCCTTGCGGTTTGATCAGCACCGAGAACGCGAAGGCGAGCCACGCCCACGTCAGCCGCGCCGTCATCTTGTCGGGATCGTCGGGGGCGCGCAGCACGCACCACAGCGCGATCAGGATCAGACCCCACGAAACGGAGTCGACCTGGCCCCAATACGACGAGACGTAGATCGCGGCGGGATTGAGCGCGAGAAAGCCGGCCGCGACCAGCGCCACCGTCGGCGCAGCATAGCGCCGTACAATCGCGTAGAGCACGACGCTGTCGACCATGTCCATCGCGATCGCCGGAAATTTGACGAAGGTCCGGAGCAGGCCCCAGCCGTGGGCGGACTCGTTGCCGCCGAGGAGGAGCGCGACCGGACCGTAGACTTTCGCCAGGACCCACAAGACGACGAAATAGCCGGGCGGATAGTCCGCGAAGCCCGAGCGCGCGTAAAAGACCCACGGCGGGTTGTCGCGCAGTGTGAGCGTCCACGACTCGAACGCGCTCAAGTCGTTGTGGAAGCCTTGGCTGCCGAGGAAGAGCAAGCGCAGAACGAAACCGGCGGCGAGGATCGAAATCAGGGGAACGTTGAACGTCGGCCGGTCCAGCGCGGCCATCACGCCGAGTCGGGCGCTTCTCTGCATGCTCACTCCGTGGTGCGTTGAACGGCCCGTTCGGCGCCGCGCTCCCCAGTCCATACTCCGCCGCGGCGGCCGGCGACCTTTGCAAGCCGAGGGGCGCTCGGTCAAGCTGAGGTAAAACGGCCGGGATGCGCCCTTCGGTGATCGCCGCCGGCCTGTTCGTGACGGCCGGCGCCCTCCATTTCCTGCGTCCCCAACTGTATGCGAAGATCGTCCCTCCGGCGCTCGGGCACGAAGCCGAACTGGTCGCGATCAGTGGCTTGGCCGAGATCGCGGGCGGTCTGGGCCTGCTTCATCCGCGAACGCGCCGAGCGTCGGGCTACGGGTTGATCCTGCTGCTGCTGGCCGTGTGGCCGGCGAATATCTTCATGGCGCTCGATGCCGCGCGCTTTTCGGCCGTCGCACCCGCTTGGGCGTTATGGGCGCGCGTTCCGCTGCAGCTGCCCTTGATATGGTGGATCTGGCGCGTCAGCCGCTGAGGTCGTAGCGCGCAAGTACCTGCGCCGCGGCGCGTGCCCCGCTTTGCAGCGCTCCCGCGACGGTTCCGGACTCCGCGGCGGACGCCGTCGCTTCGCCGGCCAAGAAGATGCGCTCGTCGATGGGATCCGTAAGCGCTTCACGCGCGTGCGCGCCGCCGACCAGCGCGTAACTGTACGCGCCGCGCGCATAGGGGTCGCGCTGCCAATCGTGCTGATACGCGGCCGCGAGCTGATCGTGCGGGTCGGCATCGCCGGCGAAGAGTGCGCGCAGATCATCGAGCGCCGTACGAACGCGTGCGCGATCGTCGAGTGTGGACAGCGCGTCGGCTTTGGGGCCGCCGGACCAGGCGATCAGGAGCGATGAACGCACCGGCATTTGCGTCCAGAAGGTTGGGAATGCCGCGTCGGCACGATGAAAGAATCCTGCATCGCAGTAGCGTCCGCCGGCGATCGTTTCCCAGAACGCGGTGCGGAACACGAGGCCGAGTTTGACGACCGGTCCCATCGCGAGCAGATTGAGTGCCTCACGGGTGGGCGCCGGCAAGGGCGGATCGAAAACCGGCACGCCGGCCTGCAGCACGCCGACCGAGAACGTGACGACCGCGGCCTGCGCGCGCACCTGCAGCGCCGCTCCGGCGGCGTCGGTGGCCGTCACCTCGACACCGTCGCGATCGCGCCGCACCGCGCGGACGGTGCAGTCGAGCAGCAGGTGCGCATGCCGCGCGTCAAGTTCGGCGCGCAGCGTGCGCAGCAGCGGTGCGTAACCGCCCAGCGGACGAAATTGCCTTGCCGTCTGACCGCCCGGATCGTCGCTCCACTCGTGGGCGATAGCGAGGACGCTCGCGCGCCCGGGATCGGCCGCATCGAATCCCTCGACCAACGTGCGGGTGAACTCGCGTTCGCGCTCACCGGCCGTCGCGAGAAACTCTTCGACGCTCACATCGTCCCGCAGACCGCGGGCGCGCCCCAGCGTGCGCGCCGCGATCTCGAACGGATCTTCCTCGCTCTCGCGCAGCGCGCCGTCGCGAAAGAGGAACGATTCGCCGCCGACGTCGATCGCGGCCGTGTCCGCAGCGCGCAGCAGTTCGAAGCTGATCGGCGCCGTACCGTGCACGAATTCCCCGCCCAGTTCGATCGGCACGCCGGGTCCTTCTAGCGTCAGCAGGCGGCCTCCAAGGCGCGACTGCGCCTCGAGCACGACGATCGTCCGGCTTGCCGCGAGAAGGGAGCGGGCGCACGCAAGTCCGGCCGCGCCGGCGCCCAGAATCACGACGTCGCAGTCCACCGCTCCACCGTACCCTTCATAAGTTCGAACGTGAATTTCACGCAGTCTTGACGTTTGCGCTTCACATTCGGCGCCCAACCCGATATTCTAGGGCAACCGGCCACGCGTCAGAGCGGGGGTTTCTTCGTACAGATGGACGTCCCTGAAAACATGGACACCTTTCTCAGCGATCTTCTCAAAGAAGAAGAGAGCAACGGCTGCGTCCAATTGGACGAAGAGGACCGAGCCTTCATCGAGCGGATCCTCAAGTCGATCACGCTCGGCAGCAAAGGTGTTTTCGTCGTCGTGCACCCCAACGACCGGATGCAGTACATGCTGCTCAACACGAATCGCGCCGGTGCGATCGCGCTGCTTGCGAAGGTGATGCAGCGTACCGCGGAAGCCCTCGAAGCCGACCTGGACTAAGCCGCCGTGCGGTCAGCGCGCCTGGCATCCGAACCGCTGACGCGCCAGGTCCAGGTCGATCACGCAGCGCGTCCACAGACCGATTCCGACGTGCACCCGCTCCTGAATGCGGTTGACCGCGGCGCGCGTGGGCCCGAGCGACTGGTCGCCCAGCCGGACGTCGGGGATCGTGACGAAGAAGGCATCGGATGCGCCCGCCACTCCCGCCGCGAGCGTGCGCCCGACGACCGGCCACTGCGGCCAGCGCCGATAGTCGGCGTACCCTAGCGACACCGTCAGGGCGTCGCCGGTATCGAGCAGCGCGCGCGCCGGCTCGCCGTCGAGGACGGTATCGATCAGCGGGACGCCTGCCGCAAACGTTACCGGCAAGCCCGCCGGCGACGCCGAGCCGTCCGGCGCCTCGACGCGTGCGAACCCGCCGGCCCGATCGATCACGACGTGCAAGCGCGCCAGCAGATCGGTGCCGACGACGACGTCGAAGTTCGCCATCGGGACCGCGGGAACGACCGCGAACCGCAGCTGGGCGAAATGGGCGGCGCCGAGTACGAGCGGTCCTGTTTCGACGAAACCGGTCGCGAAGCGCGAGAAGCCGTTGATTTCGATTTCGCCGCGGGGTTCGAGCGCGAGCGCTTCGTCGAGCGGCAGCGTGATCGCGCTCGGGGTCGCGCCGGTGTCGAGCAGGCAGCGCGCCGAGCGCCCGGCCAGCGTGCACGGCACGATTGGGATCGGCGCGTCGGCGAGCGTGACGCGAGGGTCGCCGGTGAAGGTCGCCGGCGCACCGTCCGGCGGCTCGAGCGGTCCCGGTACCGCTTCGACCGCGTCGACGGGCTCCTCGAACAGCCCGCGCCGGTTGAGCGCGAAGGTAGCGCCGCCGGCCCGGACGTCGTCGGAGAAGCCCGCCAGCGTCGCTCCGCGTTCGTCGAAAATGCGGCGCAGCGCCGAAGTCTCGGGATCGAGCTGCGCTATCAGCGTCTCGCCGTCCACGGCGCGAACGCGCCAGCGCCCCGGCCCTTCGGCGACCGCGCTGCCGCCGGCGGCGCGAAATGCCGGTTCCGCGAACGCATAGGAAACGATCGCCGCGAAGGTGCGACGGACCGGCGTCAGCGGATCCTCTTCGGGGAGTCCGACGCCGTTGAGTCCGAACGCCGTCCGCGTCCGCCCGTCGAACCACGAGCCGGTGCAGACTTCTTCCGCACAGCGCCGCACCAGGCGACGCGTCCCCAGCTGATCGATCGTGATCGTGGTGCGGCGCCCGTCGATGGTCCGCACGGCGGTGGCCCGCAGATGCACCGCGGCCGCGTGACCGTTTACGGCGGCGACGTTAGCAAGCGAGTCCATCGCGGGTGCCGCCGCAGCGGCCAGCGCCGCGGCGGGAAGCACGAGCAGACGCACCGCGAATCGCATTCGCATGGAACTGCACCCTCTCGACGGGTACTTCCTCGACGGAACGCCGTCGAAGGCCGATGCCATCCGCGCCGTCCTGCGCGAGCGCTCTGGCGAGCCGCGCGCGCAACCGTTCTACCGTGCACTCGACGCGGTCGGCGTGAAGGCGGCCGATGAGGCCTTGCTCGCGTTGCGGCTCGTGCTGGGCGGGAATGCCGCCACCGACCAGGCCGTCATCGCGGCGCGGGCGGCGTTGCGGCGCGTCAAGGCCGGCGACCCCGCGGCCCGCGAAGATTATCTGCGGGCGGTAGGTGGAACGCAGAACTGAAGCGGAACGGACTCTTCCCCGCATGCGTTCCTCAGTCGCCATGTTCCGTTTCGCGCCCGTCGTCATCGTGGTGGGTCTCGTTCTCGTGCCTGCCGCGGCGCTCGCCCGGAAGCCCCCGGCGCCGGCGCCGACGGCGTCCGTTGCCGCGGTTGTCGACGACCGCGCCCAGGACGGCGGCGTGATCGAGGGACGGGTCACCCATGTCGACTACAACTTGGGCGTGATCAGCGTCGATTCACCGCAAGGCAAACTCGACGTTTCGACGATGCCGACGACGTCGGTGACCGCGAACGACCCGGGCTACCACACGCTGACCGACGTTGCGAAGGGCTCCAAGGTGCAGATCTTCATCTCGAGGACCGCCGGGAAGCTCGTCGCCCAGATCATTCGTCTGCTCAAGCACTGACCCGGGTTCGAGCCGCGCGCGTCGAAGCGCCGGGCATGACGTTCCCGCGCGGCGCGAACGACGATGTCGATCCGGCGCTGCTTGCACGCGGTGTATTCGCGGTCGGCTTCGACGGGGCGGACGCCGCGAGCGCGCCGCTCGCAGCGCTGCAGGACTTCGCGCCGGGCGCGCTGGTGCTGTTCGGTCGCAACGTCGCCGCGGCCGCTGCGCTGCAGCCGCTCGTCGCGGAGCTGCGGGCGCTCGCGTCGCCGCCGCCGCTGATCATGATCGATCAAGAAGGCGGAACGGTGGCACGCCTGCGCGCGGGCGTCGCACAGCTACCCTCGGCGATGGCCCTCGGCGCGACGAACGACGTCACGTTGACGGAAGAACTTGGGACGCTGCTCGGCCGCGATCTCGCGCGGCTCGGCATCAGCGTCAATCTCGCGCCGGTCGCCGACTTGGCCGGGCGCAGCCCAAACGCGCTCGGGACGCGCGCCTACGGAGACGATCCGGCGCAGGTGGCGGCGTTCGCCGGAGCGTTCGCGCGCGGCCTGGGCCGCGGCGGGGTCGCGCCGACGCTCAAACACTTTCCGGGGCACGGCGCGACGGCGGACGACTCGCACGTCGTGCTCCCGCGGGTCGCGGCCGACGCCCTCGCGCTGCGACGCCGCGATTTGGCGCCGTTCGCACAACTGATCGCCGAGCGGGCCGCGCCGCTGATCATGACGGCGCACGTCGTCGTCGAGGCGTTCGACGCGCAGCGTCCGGCGACGCTTTCGCGCGCCGTTCTCCAAGCTGTGCTGCGCGACGAGCTGGGCTTTGACGGGGTGATCGTGACCGATTGTCTGGAGATGGATGCGGTCGCGGCGCAGGTCGGGACCGTGCGCGGTGCCGTCGAGGCACTTGCGGCCGGGGCCGATCTGCTGCTGATCAGCCATCGGCTCGAACTCGCGCAGGCGGCCGCCGAGGCGGTCGGCGCCGCGGTGCGCGACGGCAGCATTCCGTTCGAGCGACTGCGCGACGCGCACGCGCGCGTGATGGGCTTGCGGCGCCGCTACGCGCGACTGGATCCCTACACCGGCCCGCTCGACGAGAACCTTCCGCTCGAAGCGGCGCGGCGCGCGGTGACCGTCCTGCGCGGCGACGTACGCCTGCGTGAGGGCAAAGCGGTCACCGTGATCTCGTTCGAGCCCGAAGGCTCCGAGGGGGCCGGCGCTTCGGGCGGCGGCGTGCCCGCCGCGGACGATGGCTCGCTGAGCGCAGCGCTGCGGCGGCGCGGTTGGAAAAGCGAACACATGCGCGTCGCCGCCCAGCCCGATGCGAACGACATCGGGCTACTGCTCGATCACGTGATGCGGCTCGGCGAACGCGAATTCGTGATCGTGACACGCAACGCGGATCGACATGCCGTCGAGCGCGCGGCCGTGGAGCGCCTCCTGC
>PMOG01000024.1 GCA_003161555.1 Vulcanimicrobiota bacterium
ACGTTCCGTGAATCCGTCGCGTTCGGCCCTTCGGGCCGAGCCGCCGCGAGCGACGAGTTAGGAGACCGTATCTCGACCACGATTGCGGCGCCGGTTCAGGCGTTGATCAACGAATTCAGCAAGCTGCCGACGATCGGCCCGAAGACGGCCGCGCGGCTGGTCTTCCATCTCCTCAACGGCCCGCGCGACGATGCCGAAGCGCTCGCCGAGGCGATCGTGGCCCTCAAAGAACGCGTGCGGCTGTGTTCGCGCTGCTTTGCGATCACCGAAGACGATCCGTGCTCGATCTGCGACGACACGCGTCGCGACGCCTCGATCATCTGCGTGGTCGGCGAGGCCAAGGACGTGTTCGCGATCGAGCGCACCTCGGCGTACCACGGCCGCTATCACGTACTGGGCGGCCTGATCTCGCCGATGGACGGCATCGGCCCCTCGCAGTTGCGCGTGCGCGAACTGATCGAGCGGGTCACGGCTGAATCGCCGGCCGAAGTCGTGATCGCGACCAATCCGAACGCTGAAGGTGAAGCGACGGCGCTGTATCTCTCGCGTTTGCTCACGCCCAGCGGCGTCAACGTCACCCGCCTGGCGTACGGCCTTCCCATCGGCGGCGACCTCGACTACGCCGATGAAAACACGCTCGCCCGCGCGATCGAAGGCCGCCGCACGCTATGACCCGCGCTCCGGGCACGCCGTAACGAGAATGGACGGGGTCATTGCGGCGTTCCTGTGGCGAAATCCGCCGGCGGACGGGCAGTCATTGTGGGCCAACGCCGCTGTGTGCGTGGTGGCGCTGCTGCACGGCGTCCGGCAGATCGTCGAATGGTGGCTGGTGCAGCGGCGCGTCGCCGCGATCGAGCGCACTGCATGAACGGAGGCTCGCTGCCGATCGTCGACGCCTTCGGCTATGGTTGGCAAAACGCCATGCCGGCGCTGCGGGCGACGCGCACACCCGTGTTGATCGGCCTAGGCGGCACGGTGCTCTTGACGATCGCACAAGTGTGGCTGTTCGCCGCGCTCCCGGAACCGCGGTTCAAAGTGTCGCCCGACGATGCGGCGGGATTCGCCTCGGCGATCGCGGCGATTTGGGTTCTTCAAACGGCGATACGCCGCGCGAACCCGGCCTTCCGTTACACGCTCGGAAATTTCGTCGCTTCGTTTGCGTGGACGCTGCTGTATGTGCTGATCACGTTTGCCGGTCTGGTCCTCTTGATCGTGCCCGGCGTGTGGCTCGGGACGCGGTTGTTCTTCGGCCCCTACGTCCGGTTGATTGAAGATGGACCGCACCCCGCCAACCCTTTCGTGCGGTCCCTGAGCCTCACTGAGGGCGCGTTTTGGTCGACCTTGGTCTTCGTCATCGCCTTGTTCGTGCTTGGCGAGGTGACCGATTCCATCATTAACGGCTTCGTCGAAATCCTTCGCCGCGGCGGCCACGATCTCGGGTTCGGTTATCAAATCGTCGTCGAAGCCCTCATCGTGGCTCCGATCGCATTTCTGCTGCTCATCTTTCTTGAGGCGGTGTGGTCCCTCGCGACCGTGTATTTTTACCTCGCCTTGTGCGCGCGTGAGGGCGACCGGCTCCGAGCGTCGGCCGGGGGTTAGCCTGTTTCGCGGGCGGCCACGCTGATCACCGCTCCGCGCGAGCCGGCGCTGTCGTTCGTCGGCAAGCTGCTCGATCGTGCGGTGCACGACACGTTCCGGCACCTCTGGCCGCTGGCAATCCCCTTCGTCTTGACCGATTTCTTGGGGGCTGGCTCCGCGCGATTCCTACCAAACCCCTGGCTTGAGGCCGTGCTTCTCGGAGCTTTGATTGGAAATCGCGCGCGCACTGTCATCGTCCGGTCGGTCGTGCAAAACGGGGGATCACGACTCGTTTGGACCGCTGCTTTGGGCTATCCGAAGAGTCTCTGGTTTACGTTGTTTAGCCCACTCGCCTATGTCGTGCTGTTCGTTCCATACATCATGATTTCGCCTGCCGTGTACTCCTCCGGCTTGCGATCGGCTATCATCGAAAGCGCATTGGGAGTCGTGCTCGTCGCATCGATGCTAGTCTGCATCGCTGGAGCGAGCGCAATGATCGACGTGGTCGCTGAAAGCGTACCGCCATGGCGGGCAATTGTTCGCTGGATGCGCTGGAGCTGGCGGTTCAAGACGTTGGGATCGACGGTGGTCATCGCTGCGATATATATGTTTCTGCTCGGCGGTGTCAGCATTGCGGTCAGGTACGTCGAGTATTTTGTTGTTCAAAGGGGCTTCTGGCTTCAGGTGACGATCGCAAGCATCTGTGACGGGCTCGCTGCTACGTTAGCATTCATGCTGCTCTGGCATTGGAGAAATGCCGTGCTCGACCGCGAACTCGGTCAAGATCTCAGCGAGGCACTAGACGACCGCGAGCAGCAGAGTAAGTCTGAGAGGGTTGGCGTAGCGCGTTCTGGCAAGCGATAACGGTGAGCTCCGCGCTGCAGTTCGTCGGCAAGCTTCTCGACCGCGCGGTGCACGATACGTTCCGCCGTCTTTGGCCGCTCGCGCTTCCGTGCGTGCTCTTGGACCTGTCGGGCCCGGTGTTCTATCCGTTCCCCGACGTCTTTCTCGCCGCCGCGGCCGTCGAAGGTCTCATGGAGAACCTGGCGATCACGCTGATCGTCCGTTCGCTCGCGGCGAACGGCGGCCGCGGCATCACATGGGACGCGCTGCGGCGTTACCCGGCCAGCCTTTGGTTCGTCCTGGTCTGCGCCACGGACTGGTTTGTCGTCGGACCGGTCGGCCTGGTGCCGGCGATCGTCCTCTTACCGGTCGGGGCGATCACCGCCGCGCGCACGGCGACGGCGCCGGTGCTCGTCATGCTCGCAGTTGGCGCGCTGCTCGCCCTGATCGAAGCGCTGCTGATCGTGGTTCTTATCACGGTGCTGCTGCTCGTGCTGGCCGGACTCGCCGCGCTCATGGACGTCGTCGCCGACGGCCTTCACCCGGGCCGCGCATTTCTGCGCTGGCTGCGCTGGTGCTTTCGGCGGAAGGCGTTCGTCCCGACGCTCATCGCCGCGGCGATCTTCAGCCTGCTGTTCTTCGGCGTCTCGGACGTCGTCCAAGCACTCGTCGGGCAACTCGTGCCGGACGCGGCGTGGGTTCGTGCGCCGCTCATCGGTATACCTGACGGGATCTCCGACACGATTGCGGTCGTCTTCGTCTGGTACTGGCGCAGCGCGATGCTCGACCGTGAACTGGGCCGCGACCTCAACGCCGAACTCGACGCGCGCGCGGCGGCGGTCTCGACGCCGGCCTAACGCGATTCGGTGCGTTGGTAGTTCGGGGATAGCTGGGCGGCGACGTCGCGGTAGAGGTGGCGGGTGGCTTCGGTCATCAGGGCCGCGATGCGGAAGACGCCGTCGCCGGAGACGCGCAGGGCGGTCCAGTCCGTTCCTTCGTGCCGCTGAACGAGCAGATACGTTTGATCGCCGACCGCGTAAAGCGCGAACTGTTCCGATTCGCCGAGCGGCGTTTTGCAGGCCAGCGACGATTTGTCGATGTGCGTAAAGTCCACGCGAAATCTCCTTGGTAAAGCCGGCGGCGGCGGCCGAATGACGGCTAGACGATCGAGAGGGTGTCGCCGACCGACACCAGCCCGGGGGTGACGACCTCGCAGTAGATGCCGACCACGTTCTCACGATTGCGCGCGACTTCGCCCAGCACCCGCGGGTCGGAGGCGCCGGTGGCGATGTCGTAGGTCACGGTCAAGCAGCGTTTGTTGGTGTCGACGACGCGCAGTTCGACCGTCCCGGCACGCAGTGTGAGGTCGAGCAGATCGGCTTCCCGGCGCGTAAAGTCCGGTGCGGCCTCGACGTAGAGGTTCGGCCGCCAGCGCAGCGGGTCGAGCGGTTCGCCGACCAGCGCCTCGACGTCGCGCACCCAGAGGTCGAGCAAAATGGAGACCGGACGTGCGTCGAACCACCGCCCCGGCTCGGTGGTCAGGCTGACGAGCGTCTTCGCGTCAGCAGCGTACGAGGCCGCGGTTTCCGGATCAGCGGTGAGGTGGAGCCGCGACGACTCCTTGCCGCGGAACGGTTTGCCGGCGCGCGCGTTGGTCGGCGAGTCGACCAGCAGCGCGGCGGCGCGATCGCCGGCCAGGCCGTCGCTGAGGACCTCGGCGCGTTGGAGCGGCTCGGCCTTCAGGCTTTTGACCGGATACCGCCATAGGTTCACGACCGCTCCGACCAACATGTCCCGGGATTCGCGTCCGGCGCGCGCGAACGCCTTTCGTGCGTGCAGAACACCGAGCTGCGGCCACTGGGCGCGGGCGAGCTTCTCGATCGCGCGATAACGCTGTTCGTGCGACGCTTCGTGCCGATCGTGATCGTGCTGGCGATAACGATCGTGCCGCTGTTCGTGCTTCAGGCGGTCGCCACGCCCGAGTCGGCGCACGTCTTCAACGACATGGGGCGGATTCTCACCGCCGCCGGAACCGCCGGTACCACGCGCGATCCGACGGCCGACCTCGAGAAACTCAATGCCGGCCTGCTGCCGTCGATCGGTGTGGCGTTTGTCGCGGGGCTCGCACGCCTCCTCATGTGGAGCGCGATCGTGTACGTGGTCGCTATGGCTTACATCAACGGCACGGCGCCCACCGTCGGCGATGCGTACAAGGTGGGGATAAACTGCTGGCCCGCCCAGCTGCTGGTGGGGATCGCGTTCTCGATCTTGGGATCCATCTGCCTGATGCCGCTGGTCCTGTTGTATATCGGGATTCTCGCCGGGGTCTTCGCCCTGGCGTTCCTGCACGTGAACACGGGCATCACGATCACCTTCGTGTTCCTCGGGATCGCCATACTGTTCGCAGCCTTTGCCCTCGTCGGCTCGTTCCTGTACATGACCTACGAACTGGCGACCGTGTACGTGGTTACCGAGTCGCCCAACGCGGTGGCCGCGATTACCGCCGCGATCCGGCGTACGGTGTCGCGCGCGACCTGGTGGCGGACGGTCGTCGCCGGGCTCGTCGTTTTGGCGATCACCTATGGCGGATCCTTACCCATGCTGGCTCTGGCCGGACTGCTGGTCGCGGTGACGCACATCGATGCCTTGTATTTCGCCGTGTTCGGGACGGGCACGATTCTGCTCGACGGATTGGTGGCGGCGTTCGTGGTCGTATACGCGACCGATATGCGCATCCGGCGCGAAGGTCTCGATCTGGTCGCCCTGACGCAGACTCCCGCGACGCAGCCCCAGCCGGGATGACGACCTACGAACCGCTGTCGATCGGCGAGATCTTCGATCGCGCGGTAACGATCGTCGTCACCCGTTGGCGTCCGCTGCTGTTTGTGTCTTCCGTGATCGCGATCGCAGGCACCGGGATCAGCGTTGCCGCCCGTTCGGGAAACCCGGTGCTGGTACTCTTGGTGACGCTGCCTTTCTCATTCGTTACGACGCTCTTCTCCAATGCCTTGGTCGCGATTTGCGGCGAGCCGGAGGCCGCCGCGAATACTCGGTTGGCGGTGCGTATCGGCTTGCGGCGGTTCTGGCCGGTCTTCGGACTGTATTTCCTATTCGGCCTTCTTGCGGGGCTCGCCGCCGTGCTGCTTGCGCTCCCGATACTGATCGTCGCCTCGGCCCACGTGGGGTGGCTCCTGGCCATCATAGCGATCGTCTACATACTCGCCGGGCTGCCGGTGAGTGCGTACCTGATCGGCTTCATCGCCATCGCGTACGTGTACGTCGTCTTGGAGAACATGGGGCCGTTCACCGCGCTCAATACGGTCCCGAGGCGCGGCAAGACGGCCGGAGGATGGCGCTTGCTGCTCCTCGGCGCAGCGATAATGGCGCTGAGCTACGTTCCGGCCTTGGTCGTGGGTGCGCTGCCGGACGCGATCGCATGGCTCTTTGCCGTGAAGCTCGCGGGTCTGGCGCTTATGAACGTGACGATATTTGTCTACGCTACGGCGGTCGAAACCGTCGCCGCGATCGATTATCGCAATCGAAGTACGGGCGCGGATTTGGCCCAACTCCTCGAAGCACGGGCTCGCGCATGACGGCGGCACAAGAGCCGCTAACGGTCGGAGGCATCTTCGATCGCGCGGTGACGATCGTCGTAGAGCGTTGGCGTGTGCTGCTGCCCTTGGCCCTGTTGCTCGGCGCGGTCGAAGCCATCGTGCAAGCCATCATCGAGGCCCGAGCAAATGGATGGTTGATCGGCGCGGCCGAACTGATATCGACCTCGGTGGACGTCGTGCTGTTCACCGGAATAGTAGCGGTCGTGGCGGACTTCGGCGGGCGCTGCGATCTCGGGTCGCTGGTCCGCCTGGGATTGTTGCGATTCTGGTCCGCGGCGGGCGTGGTCGTTCTCTCTTGCCTCGCGCTGATTGTGGTCATCTTCATTTCGTTCATTCCGTCATCATTACTGAGGTATCACGAATCCGAACTTGCTGGTGCCGCCTTCATCGGCGGGATCGGCGTGGCGCTCGCTCTCTGCTCGTTCCTTACGATCTATGTTTCCATCGCCTATGTCAACGTCGTCTTGGAATCGATGTCGCCGTTGGGCGCGATTCGCGCGTCGACGCACAGGGTTAAGAGCGCCGGTGCCGGACGGGCGCTGCTTCTGGGCGCAGCACTCGTCGTGCTGACTTTCGCACCGGCATTTTTGGCCGCCCTGATCCCTGACCGGCCGCCGCTTTTGCTGGCGTGCAAGCAGCTGGTCATGTTTGGCGTGCTGACACCCATTTTCGTCTATCCAACGGTGGTGCAGACCGTCGCCGCGATCGACTACCGGCACCGTAGCCTCGGGACTGACATCGCCCGCATCGTCGAGGCGCGCGCGCAGGTATGACGCCGGTTTGGCCGCACGGTGATCCGCGCACCGTCGCGCGGGCGATTCTCGCTGACCACCGCTATCAAACTGCGCCGCAAGGTCCGGCGCCGAAGTCGCTGTGGGACATCATCCTGGACTGGCTCGGGACGTGGTGGGACAAACTCACGCGGCCGCTCGCACATGTCACCGGCAATCAGGCCGTCACGACCGTGCTCGGCATCATCGTGCTCGTCGTCGTGCTGCTGTTTCTGGTCGTCGTGTGGGTGCACTTCGTGCACTCGTGGGGCGGCTTCAAACGACGCGCCAGAGCCGAACGTCGCCAGGGGAGTCCCGAAGGGCTCGACCAGACCGGCGATGCGCGCGCGCTTTTCGATCGCGCGATAGCGGCGGCTGCGGCGGGCCGGCATCGTGAGGCCGCGGCGCTGCTCTGGGCGTCGGCGTTGCGCGCGCTCGATGAACGCGGCCGCGTGCGCTACGATGCCGCACGCACACCGGGCGAATGGCGCCGTGCCGTGCGCGATCCGGCCTTCGACCGGCTGTCGCGCGATGCGGTGGTGGCGCTGTTCGGCGACCGCGGTGTCGATGCGGCGCTGGTGACCCGCATGCGTTCGGCCTACGACGCGCTGGTGAGCGTTCCATGAGGCGCGACCTCGTGGTCGCCGCGCTCTGCATCCTGGCACTGATCGTCGTCTCGGTGCTGAGCGCAAAACGAGCCCCGCCCCCCAAGGACGCGACCCACGACAGCAGCGATTACTCGTTCGGCGGATATCGCGGCTTTTACGAACTGCTCGCGCACGAGGGGGTGCGGGTCGATCGCTTTCGCCTTCATCATGATGGGCTCGCCGATACCGACACGCTCGTCGCGGCATTTCCGGAGAACGTGCGCAGCGCCTACTGGGACGACAACGAGCGCACGGCGCTGCGCACCTGGATTCGCAACGGCGGCCGGCTGATCGATATCGGACCGACGCCGTCCACGCAGCATGCGGACATCCACGGTGAGTCCGTGCTCGGTAAGGTCACATCGGGCGGCGGCGGCCCGTTGACGGGACCCTGGTCGGTGATCGTCCGCGCGCTGCCGGATCGCGGCTCGATACGGCTCAAGCCGCAGCCGCATGCGCACGTCACGACGCTGCTCGCCGACCACGCCGGAATCTTGGTCGCGCGCTACACGCTCGGCCTCGGCGATGTGATCGCCGTGACCAATGCGCGCTGGTTCGAGAATCGCAACCTCGCCCGCGGCGACACGTCGCGACTCGCCTATCTGGTCGGGCAGCCGCGTCACGGCGGTGCCGTCGTCTCGTTCGATGAAGCGATTCGCGGCGACATCAGCGAGAAGCCGTGGTATCGCGCGCTCGACGTTCCCGAACGGTTGGGACTCGCGCTTCTGGCGCTGGCCGGACTGGCATGGCTCGTCTACGGGTTCTTCCGGCTCGGGCCCGCGGTGCGGCTGCGCGCGCCGCGCGAGCCGACCTCGCGCGAGTTCCTCGATGCGGTCGCGGCGCTCTACGCGCGCGCCCAGGCGCGCGACCATGCCCGCGATGCGCTGCTCGCCGATGCCCGGCGCAATCTCGAGCGTGCTCCGCGGACGCCCGAAACGCTAGCGCTGCAAGCGCAGGCCACCGAAGCCGCGAACCGCCCCATACCGAACGATGCCGCGCTCGTCGGGGTGGCCCTACTCGCTCGAACCGCTCGTGAGGAGATGATCCGTGCAGGACGCAACGCCGCTCCCAACCGTCGCCGAACGCCTGCAAGCCGGGCTGGCGCGGGTCATCGTTGGGGCTGACCGTTCGGCCTTCACGCTGCTGGTCGCGCTGCTCGCCGGCGGCCATGCCCTGATCGAGGGCGTCCCCGGCACCGCCAAGACCCTCACCGTTCGGGTGCTGTCGCGACTGCTCGGGCTCGACTACGCTCGCATTCAGTTCACCCCCGACCTGATGCCGTCGGATGTCATCGGCACGACCGTGTTCGACCAGCGCAGCGCGACCTTCTCGCTGCGCCGCGGCCCGATCTTCACCAACGTGCTGCTGGCCGACGAGATCAATCGGACCCCGCCGAAAACGCAGGCTGCGCTGCTCGAAGCGATGCAGGAGAGCCAGGTCACGATCGACGGCGAAGCGCACCCGCTGCCGCCGCCGTTCTTCGTGTGCGCGACGCAGAACCCGATCGAATTCGAGGGGACGTACCCGCTGCCCGAAGCGCAGCTCGACCGGTTTCTGGTGCGCGTGCGGACCGGCTACCCGAGTGCCGCCGACGAGCGCGCGCTGATCGCGCGAGCGGTCGAGGGCTTCGACGCGCGCGATCTGGAGGCGGCCGGCGTGCACGCGGTCGTCGGCCGTGACGAGCTGCTGGCGGCGCAAAAGGCCGTGCGCACCGTGCATCTCTCGGAATCGCTGCAAGCCTACGTGTACGAGATCGTGGCGCGAACGCGCGCGTCGACCGACGTCGCGCTCGGGGCGAGTCCGCGGGCCGGCTTGGCGCTGGTCGTCGCCGCGCAGGCCGCAGCCCAGCTCGACCGGCGAACCTTTGCGACCTCCGACGACGTCAAGGACGTGGCTCCGTCGGTCTTGGCGCACCGCATCATCGTGCGGCCCGAGGCCGAACTCGACGGTACCAGCGCCGACGATGTCGTCGCGCGGGTGCTGACCAGCGTGCCGGCTCCCGAGACCTGAGCGTGCCGTGGATCGCGCCGCGCGGCGTCGCGGCGCTGGTCGTGGCGGCGGTGCTCGCGTATCTGCTCGCGCACGTCGAACCGTGGCCGCTGGCCGGCGCGATCGCGCTGCTGGTGTTCGCGGTATTGGCCGCCGCCGATTATGCGGCGCTGCGCGGACCGCTCGAGGCCGTGCGCGCCGAGCCGCCGCGGCTCGCGCTCGCGCGTCCCGCCGCGTTCGAGTACGAAATCACCAATCGCGGCGCGGTCGCGCGCCGGGTCGCGGTCGTCGAGGCGCCGGTCGACCGGCTTGCCATCGACGTGCGCGAAGCCGTCGCCGTCGTGCCCGCACGCGGCCGCGCGAAGGTGCACATCGGGGTCGTGCCGCGGGAGCGCGGGCGTACCGCGCTGCGCTCGTTTCATCTGCGCCTCCGGACGCGTCTGGGCATTCTCGAACTGCGCCGCGCGGTGCGGGCACCGGTCGCGGTGCGCGTCATGCCCGATCTTTCGGCGCTCGATCGCGGCGGCGACTTGGTGGCGCGCACGAAACTGCTCGACGCCGGCCTGCGGCGGCTGCGGCGGCGCGGGACCGGGGGCGAGTTCGCCAGCTTGCGCGAGTACGGTCGCGACGACAGCTTCCGCGCGATCGACTGGAAGGCGTCGGCGCGGCGCGGGAAGGCGATGGTCGCGACCTACGAAGTCGAACGTGCGCAGCAGATCGTCGTGGCGCTCGATTGCGGGCGTCTGATGGCAGCGCGGCTCGGCGACCGGCGCAAACTCGATTACGCCGTCGCCGCGGGACTGGCGATCGCCGCGATGGGGCGGCTCGCCGCCGACCGCGTCGGCGTCTACGCCTTTGCCGCGGCGCCGCTCGCGCGCGTGCTGCCCAGCACCGGCATACCCCACGCCGCGCGTTTGACCGACGTGCTCTCCGACATCGAACCGCGCTACGAGGAGTCGGACTACGAGCGCGCGGTGCTCGACTTGCGGCAAACCCTGCGCCGCCGCAGTCTGGTCGTGCTGTTCACGGATCTGTTCGATCCGGTTGCATCGAGCGCGGTGCTCGGCGCGGCGCAGCTGCTGGCGCCGCGGCACCTGGTGCTGGTGGTGCTGATGAACGATGCCGCGATCTCCGAGGCGCTGCGGCGCATCCCGAAGCGGGCGCGCGACGCCTATCGGGGTGCGGTTGCCGCCACGCTCGCCGACGAGCGCGCGCATGCTGTCGCAGGGTTACGCGAGCGCGGGGTCCTGGTCGTCGACGTCCCCGCCGCCGAACTCACGCTCGCGCTTCTCGACGCGTACGTCGACATCAAGACCCGCGGGCTTCTCTGAGCCCGCGCCGAGCAAGTACGCGAACAGCGCGACCGCCGTCACCGCCCCGATCGTGCCGCGAATCGGTATCGAGAGACGCTGCGGCGAGATGAAGCCTTCGATCGTCCCGGCCACGCACAACAAGAGCGCAACCCCGATGACGAGGGTCGCGGCCCGGCGTGCCGCCGCCACCAGCGCGTCGCCGCGCCGCGCACGTCCCGGGCGCAGGTAGCCCGCCGCCAGCAGCAGCCCGGCGCCGCCGGCGATCTGAATCGCGGTCAGTTCGATCACTCCGTGCGGTGCGATCGTGGCCCAGAAGTCGGGGCCGAAACCGGCCTTCGCGTAGAGGGCGCTCAGCGCGCCGACCATCAGGCCGTTTTCGAGAATGATCCAGCCCGTCAACAGACCGCCGGTCATGCCGCCGGCGAACGCGATCGCCGCGACCTTGACGTTGTTCGTGATGATCTCCGAGGCGACGGCCGGCGAGTACGCGCGGTCGAAGGCGAAGTTCGAATCGTGGAGCGCCTTGGTGATCGGCGGAAGGGTCATCCCGGGCAGCAGGGCGCGCGCGTTGGCCGGGTCGGCCGACACCGAACCGAACGCGATCAACGCTGACACGACGGTCACCGCGACGCAGAAGCCGATCGGCGCCCACGAGCGGCGCACCTCGCGCGGAAAGTCGCGCATGACGAACGCGCGCGCCCGGTCCCAGCCCGAGCGCGCCGTCGCGACGTAGACGACCGAGTGCGCGCGCGCGGTCAGCCGGTTGAGGTAGTCGACGATGGCCGGCTCTTCGCCGCGGGTCCGGGCGATCGCGAGATCGCTGGTGGCGGCGCGATACGCCAGCGCCAGCTCGTCGATCTCGGCCGGCGGCAGCGCGCGTACGCCACGCCGCGCCGCCCGCGTCGCAAGCGCCGCCAGCCGATCCCACCTCGCTTTGCGGGACGCCACAAATCGCCGTTCGCGCATAGGTAGCGTATTCGCGCGGGCCTAGCTAGCCTCCGCCGCGTACATTGCCGCGTGGAGCGTAGCGTCGACGTTCGGACCGGGGAAGCGGTTGAGATCAAGTACGAGCTTGCTGGACTGGGGAGCCGGTTTTTGGCGGTGCTTGTCGATGGCGCGGCGCAGGTGGCGGTGCTGATCGTGATCGGGATTGCGGTCGCGCTGGCGTCATCCTCGGTCCGGGCGCTGCTGCCGCATTCCGCGAACGTCAACGCGTGGCTGCTCGGGGCCGCCATACTGGTCATATTCGTGGTGCTGATCGGCTGGTTCATCGTCTTCGAGATCTGGTGGTCGGGGCGCACACCCGGAAAGCGCGCGCTCGGTCTGCGGGTGCTGCGCGATGGCGGCTTTCCGATCGACGGCGGCGCTTCGGTGATACGCAATCTGGTGCGCATCGTCGAGATACTGCTCGGGTTTTATGCCTTGTCCGCGATCAGCACGCAGATCTCGAAAGAGAACAAACGGCTGGGCGACTTTGCGGCCGGCACGATCGTCGTGCGCGACCGCGCCGACGCGGGACCGGATCTCGCCGCCTACCTCGACAGCCCGGCGCGCCTTGCAACCGGGTTGACCGAACCGGATCGCGTGCTGATCGAACGCTTTCTCGCACGCCGCAGCGCGCTGGCACCGGACGCGCGTACCTCGCTGGCGGCACGGATCGCGCAGCAGGTCCGCCCGACGCTGGTCGCATCGTACAACAACCTCGACGACGAGTCGCTGCTCGAATTCCTCGCCGGCCGCTGAACCAAGCTTAGGTCGGCGTGCCGTTTCCGTCGCCGCCGCGGCTGCGGCGGAATTTCGCGAACAGCTCGCGCGCGAAGGTCAGCGCCGAGACGCGCGCCTCGTCGTAGATCTTCGCGGCGTCCTCGACCCCCATGTGGCGGCCGTGCCGGTAATAGTAGCCGACGCCCTCGCCGACGACGACCGTGCCCGCATACGCGATCGCGGCTTTGATCACGATGCCGCCGACGGGGATGAAGCCCGAGAGTTCGCGCGCTAAGGCGCGCCAGCCGAAACCCCCGCCGACGATCGGCAGCAGTTCCCAAATCTGGTTCAGGTCGGGATCGCGGCCGTAGGTGGCGCCGATGTTCAGCATCAGCGACATCTGAATGCCGGTGATCGCCATCATGTCGCCGGCCGACGCGAAGGCGCCGAGCACGATGCCCAGCACCGGCACGTGATCGAGCACGGCGGACGCGCCCGAAACCTTGAGGGCGTTGAGGGCCGCGTCGCGCGTCAGCTTCGCCGCGACCGTTTCGCGCAGTGCGGGCAACCGGCGGCCGACCGCGACCTCGATCCCGCGGCAGCAGTCGATCAGGTGCGGCAGAAAGCGGCCGCGCAGCGTCTCGTAGGCAATCCGGTCGACGACGTATTCTTCGACCGCCCCCGGCGCCGGCGCGCTGGTCGGCCCGGTCGCGATGGTCGACGCCGCATCGACGCAGAGGTAGAACACCGGCAGCTTGAGGGTCGTCAACTGGTCGACGTGCATCCCGACGCGATCTCCGGGTCGACCGCAGCAGATCACGGCTCGGGCGTCGGTGGTGTCGGCCGGGCGCGACCGGTCGAGCGACTCGAAGGCGGCCGCGGCCTCCGGCGGGATCGTCGTGCCCGGTTGTCCCGAGAGCAGCACCGCGCGCAGCGCCCCCAGCAGTGCCGGGTCGCCGCACAGGAAAAACTTGAACGGCCGGCGCGCGCCGGCGTGCACGGCGTTGACGTTGAGCGTCCCGCGGAGGCGCTCGAGTATGGCCGCGGCCGAGGTCGGGGTCACAGACCTTTCCTACCCCGACCGGCGACCGGCAGTTACGTCCGGCCCAAAGCTTCTTTGTCGGGATCGTCCGTATAGTCGAGGTAGATCAGGCCCAAGAAGATCTCCAGCGCCTGAGCGTACATTCCGCGCGAGTTGGCGAGGTCGATGATGCTCTTGCCGGTCGCCTTCGATTCGGCGATGACCGCCTGCGGCGCCGCGTTGGTGTCGGCCCCGACGATCACGGCCGCGGCCACCTGCCCGGGCGTGAGGTCCAGACGCGTCAGCTGGTCGTAATCGACGCCGGTGCTGTGGAAACGCACGTCGAGCGCGTGCTGGAAGGTGGCGTAGCGGTCGGGCGATTCCTGAAGTCCGAGCGCATCGATCCGAATCTCGAGCTGCCGAGCCCGCGCCATGTTGTAGAGCTGCGAGGCTTGCGCCCCACCGACTGCCGCTTTGTTGAGCGAGTCGACGGTCTTGGCCATGATCGGTTCGATCCGTTTGTAATCGCCCAGCGCGATATCGCCCGTACCGTCGATCGCCGCATGCGCCAGTTCCTTGACGAAGTTATCGAGATCGCCGGCCCCGACGTCGAGCAGCGCGAGCGATGCGCGCGCCGCGTCGATACCGCGCACCATGTCGGCGTCGGCTGCGCCCAGGGTCGCGAACATCCGCGGATAGGACGAGAACGTCGCCAGCGCTTGCGGCGGCGGCGCGTCGAGCTTCAGCGGCGCGCCGAGCTCGGCCAGGATGTCGCTGTTGTCTTTGAGCAGGCCGCCTTCTTTGTTGCGTTCGAGCGAGCCCACGCCGGTGATCATCTCGGAACTCTTGCCGGTCGCGACGTCGAGCGACTTCGACATCGTGTTCACGTTGTGCAGCAAGGCCTCGAGCCGCGAATCCTTACGCGGCTGGACCCCCGAGAGGTTCGGCAGACCGTACAGAATGTTCTCGAGCCGCGACTTGATCGCTTTGAGCTGGTCGAGCCCTTGCTGGCGGCGGGTGCTGATCGCGGCCGCGGCCTGCTGCTGATCGAGCAGCGCCTGCGCGTACTGATCGCGCAGCGGGCGCAGGTCCGGGTGCATGAGGTCTAAGCGGCGTTCGGCGTCGCGCAGACCCTTGATCCGCACGTCGGCCAGCGTCTTGGCCTGCGGCGAGACCTTGTCGGCGGCGGCGGCCAGATTCTGCTCGCCTTTGGCGACTTGACCCAAGGCCAGCTGTGATTCGCCGAGGTCGAAGCGCGCGGTCGAGTCATCCGGGTGCAGCAGCGTGATGGCGGTGAACTTGCGGGCGGCGATCGCGTAGCGCGCGGTGTCCAGATCGTGGATGGCTTGCGCTTCGCTCTGTTCGGGGGTGCGCAGCGCCGGGTTCAGTTCGGGATCCCCGCGCAGATCGGCCAGCCGCTTCGGCGTGTCGGGGTGATCGGCGAGGTACTTGCTGATCAGGTCGTGGTCTTCTTTTTCGACCGCGCCCAAATGGGTCATGAACGTGAGCATCGCGTCCGGATCGTAACCGGCGCGCGTCATCAGCATCAGGCCGTACTTGTCGGCCTGGCTTTCGTCTTCACGCGAGATCTTCGCCAGCATGCCGGCCTGAATCAGCGAGCCGAACTGGTACATGATCGGCGAGAAGAGCGACGCGATCCCGAAGAGCACGTTGAGGATCGAGGCCTTGTTGGCGTTGGTCACGGCATGGCGCCGTTCGATGTGGCCCGTCTCGTGGCCGATTACGCCGGCCAGCTCGTCGTCGGACTGCGCGAAGTCGACCGTGCCGATGTTGACGTAGATGTAGCCGCCCAGGGTCGAGAACGCGTTGATGTCGGCGACGTCGAGCACCTTGATCGAATAGGGAACGTCTTTGCGCGCGGTCTGCGACCACAGTTTGTTGGCGATGTCGCCCACCCACTGGTTGATCAGCGGGTCGGTGACGATCACCGTCGAGTCGGTGATTTGCTTGTCGTACTGCTTACCGATTTGGATCTCGGTCGCGGTCGGCAGGGCGAGGGCGGGTGCCGGTATGCTGGCACTCACCATCGCTACGATAAGCGCGATGACGGCAAAGCGACGAAGCGGCATGGGCGGCTTTCCTTGGGCGACTCTTCCGGGACGCGCCGGGGCTCCAGCGTTCGACATGCGGGCCCGACTCTCCACCGGTTACCAGATATTTCTGAGGAATGCTTGTGGAGAAACGAACTCTCTTGTGTATTGCGTGTGGAACGCGCAGGGCCGCTTTTTCCGGCGTCGGAACGGCGGCTTGATCATGAGACGTGAGATCGTGACGTGAGTTCCGTACGCGGCCGCGGCCGCAACCTCGAGATCGCGGTCGATCGGGCACTCGGTGCCGCCGCCGAGGAGCTGCGCACGCAGTTCGCGGGCCGGCCCGACTTTTACCGAGGAAGCCGTGCGGTCGCCAACCTCGGCCTGCTCGAACCACCCGCCATTGAGCTGGCCGCCTTTCGTGACGCGCTGGCCGAGTTCGGCATCGTGCTCGACGGCGTCTGCGGCGGCGAATCGGTGGCCCAGATCGCGGCCGAAGTCGACCTGGCCTACCTCGGCGTTGCGCAGGTCGCCGAGGTGTCGGCGATGCCGCGCAAGCGCCAGCAGCGCGAAGTCCGCCTTTCCGACGATGCCCGGTCCCTCATCGCCGACTTCGCCGGCGCCCGCGCAGACATGGTTCGCCGGCGGGTGAGCGGACCCGTCGGCGGCGCCGCGACCGTCGTCGCCGCCGCGGGCGTCGCGATCCCGCTGCAGCCGCGGCCGGTCCCGGCCGGACTCGCCACCCTCTACCATCGCGGCACGCTGCGCGGCGGCCAGGCGCTGCACAATCTGGGCAACCTGGTCGTCGTCGGCGACGTCAACCCGGGCGCGGAGTTGGTGGCGTCGGGCGACATCGTCGTGTTCGGCGCCTTGCGCGGCGTCGCGCACGCCGGCGCGCAAGGCGACCGCAACGCGCGGGTGATCGCGCTCGAGCTGGCGCCGACCCAGCTTCGCATCGCGACCGTCATCGCGACCAGCGGGGCCGACCGCACCAAGCGCGGCCCCGAGCACGCCTCGATCGTCGACGACCGCATCGTCGTCGTCCCCTTCGCCGAAGCCGAACTCAAACGGGAGTCCCACGCATGACCGAGCGTACCTCATGAGCGCGCGGCGCATCGTCCTCACCTCCGGGAAGGGCGGGGTCGGCAAAACGACCACGACCGCCAACCTCGGCGCCGCGCTCGCCAAGAGCGGCAAACGCGTGGTGCTGGTCGACGCCGACATCGGTCTGCGGAATCTGGACCTCGTGCTGGGCGTCGAGAAGCGCATCGTCTTCGACCTGGTCGAGGTCGTCGAAGGGCGCTGTCAGCTGCGCCAGGCGCTGATCAAAGACAAACGGCTCGAGAACCTCTCGATCTTGCCCGCCGCGCAAACGCGCGACAAGACCGCGATCAGCGAACTGCAGATGACCGAGGTGATCGAACAGCTCGGCGCACTGTGCGATTACGTGCTGATCGACTGCCCGGCCGGCATCGAGCACGGCTTTCGCAACGCGATCGCCGGCGCCGGCGAAGCGATCGTCGTGACCACCCCCGAAGTCAGCGCGATTCGCGACGCCGACCGCGTGATCGGCAAGCTGCACGAACGCGGTCTGCCGGTGCGCTTGATCATCAACCGGATCCGTCCCGAGATGGTGCGCAGCGGCGACATGCTTGGCGTCGACGACGTCACCGAGATCTTGTCGGCCGAGTTGCTGGGCATCGTCCCCGACGATGAAGAAGTGATCGACACGACCAACAGAGGCGAACCGATCGCGCTCGTTGCCGAATCGCGCTTGGGCGCGATCTACGCGAAGATCGCGCGCCGGCTCGAAGGCGAACTCGTTCCCTTCACCACGCTGGGCGCTCCCAGCTTCTTCGAACGACTCTTCCGCAAAGCGGGATGAATTCGTTGCCACGAATTCATCCGTTGCGGTCCTCGCTTCGCTGCGGTCCGTTTAAAGGAAAAGTTTTGTGATCAATCAGGTCGTTCAGGACGAGGTTCCGGTCGCGGGTGATGTGCCGCGGGTGCGGGGGCGCGCGATCGTCGTCACCAGCGGCAAGGGCGGCGTCGGGAAAACGACGACCACCGCCAACCTCGGTACCGCGCTGGCGGCGCTCGGGGCCTCGGTCGTGCTGGTCGACGCCGACGTCGGCCTGCGCAACCTCGACATCGTGCTCGGTCTCGAAGCGCGGGTTCGGCACCACGTCCTCGACGTGCTCGAAGGCGTCGTCACGCTCGACGAAGCCCTCGTCACCGACAAGCGCGTGCCGAAGCTGCGCCTGCTCGCGGCTGCCCAGACGCGCGAGAAGGACGACGTCGACACCGCCGCGTTCCGCGACCTGATCGGCACGCTGCGCGACCGTTTCGATTACGTGTTGATCGACTGCCCGGCCGGAATCGAAAAGGGCTTCGTCAACGCGATCGCCGGGGCCGATGAAGCGATCGTCGTGTGCACGCCGGAAGTGGCCGCGGTGCGCGACGCCGACCGCGTCGTCGGCCTGCTCGGCGACGACCGCAAGGTCGAACTGATCGTCAACCGCTTGCGGCCGGCGCTGGTGCGTAAGGGCAAGATGCTCTCGGTCGACGACGTCAACGACATCCTGCACCTGCCGCTGCTCGGCGTGATCGCCGACGCGCCCGACGTCATTGTCTCGACCAACCGCGGTCAGCCGGTCGCGCTCGACCCGGCATCGGAGGTCGGCGAGTCGTATCGCGCCATCGCCCGGCGCATCACCGGCCAGGACAGCGCCGCGCCGGAAATCCCGCGCGAGAAAACCTTCCTCGGCAAACTCTTCGGGGGCCGTTCCTAACGTGATCGAATTTCTCAACCGGCTCTTCGGCCGCGAACCGTCGAGCCGCACCGCCAAAGAGCGGCTCAAACTGGTCCTGCTCTCCGATCACCTCTCGCTGGCGCCCGACGTGATCGAAGCGCTCAAGCACGACCTGTTCGAGGTGATCTCGCGCTACGTCGAGATCGACGCCGCCAACTGCGACGTCACCTTCGAGCAGCGCGAGAAGCAGGTCGCGATGATGGCCAACATCCCGATCCTCGGCATGCAGAAGCGACCCGCGCCGCCCCCGGTTCCGCCCGCATCGCACACCAACGGGAGCTCGAAGCCGGCGCGGAAAGCGTCAGCCAACGGCAGCGGCACCCCGCGCCGGCGGCGCCGCAAAGCCCAGCCGCAAAGCATGCCGCAGCCGCAGCTCGCCCAAGGATCCCCGCAGCCGACGTAGCGCGGTAGGAGCGGGGTCTCCGCCCCGCAATCGTAGCGGCGTGAGAAGATTCTCGCCGATCATGCTCTGTTGCGTCGCGTTCGTCAGCGTAGCGGGCGGCGTTCAAGCTGCGACGCGGGATCCGGCAACCTCCGAGGTGGTCGGAGTCCGCCTTCACACGACGGAGACCGAAGCGCGCGCTGCGTTACGCCGCTGGCTGCCGTCGAATGCACCGAGCGACACCGACTTTGACGCGGCCCTCTGCGCGGATGATTGGATACGCCTCCTCAGCAAACGGCAGCTCGGGATCGTCTCCGCCGATCCGAAATGTACGTCGATTTTGCGTGCCACGAACGGCAACGCGACCGTTTCGGTGTATCTCATCGAAGACTATCCGACGCATCCCAGGAGCATGCGGGTGTATGCCGTCTCCTATTATCAAGACGGCCTCACCCCGACCCACGCCGATGCGATCGCAGCGACGGCTGCCTTAACGAAACGATATGGCCCCCCCGACGTTCGCGTCGAGCGATCGATGTTCTGGGGAAGCGAAGCGCCACTCGCCTCAGGCCTCGGTCTGCTAAAGGCATCTCGCGCGCTCACCTTCGGCACGGACGAAAGCGGCGAGTTGACGGCCGTACCTTCGATTGATGCGATCGACTTGGAGGCGCTCCAAGACGACACGTCTTTGTCCATCTTTCTCTGCGATTATCCGTACGCCGTGACCCGCGATGCCGCGCTTCGAAATGCGTACGCAGCGGTCGTGCCTACGACGGTGCACTTCACGTTCTGATGGAACGACCTTGGTATACGCGGTTCAATTGGCCGCTGGCGATTGCGCCGGTTCTGACGACGCTGTTCGGGATCGTGTTCATTCGTTCGGCGACGCTGCACGATCGGTCGGCGACGAGCGAGTGGCGCAGCCAGCTGATCTACGCGGCCGTCGGTATCGCGCTGATGATCGGTCTTGCGTTCGTCGACTACCGGGTCTGGCGGCGCTGGGCGCTGCCGATGTACGTCGTCACGGTGGGGCTGCTGGCGTTCATCACCTTCAAGGGCCACGAAGCGCTGGGCGCCGCGCGCTGGATCAAGATCGGGTCGTTCACGTTCCAACCTTCGGAGCCGGCGAAGGTCGTCTTGGCGATCACGATCGCGGCGCTGCTGTGCCGCGGCAGCTTCAAGAAGATTCACGAGTTGTTCATCCCGCTGGTCGCGGTGGCGATTCCGGCCGTGCTGATCCTCAAGCAGCCCGATCTCGGCACGACGTTGGTGATCGGCGGCATCCTGACCGCCGAACTCTTCGTCGGCTTGCCCAATCTCATCGACTTCGGCCTCTATATCGGCGCCGTCGCCACCGCGGCGGCGTACGTGCTGACAAGCGAGCATCTGCTCAAGCCGTTCCAGCGCGCGCGGCTGCTGGTCTTTCTGGATCCCAAACTCGATCCGCAGGGCGTCGGCTATAACCTGAACCAGTCGAAGATCGCCGTCGGCAGCGGCGAGTGGTTCGGCAAGGGGCTCTTCCACGGCACGCAGACGCAGCTCGCCTTCGTGCCGGAGAATTCGCGCGATTTCATCTTCACGGCGGTGGCCGAAGAGACGGGCTTTGTCGGGGTGATGGTGCTGCTCGCGCTCTACACGATCACGATCGGCTTTGCGATGCGGGCGGTGTTCGCGGCCAAGGATCGCTTCGGCGTGCTGCTCGCCGTCGGTCTGGTGGCGATGCTGGCGTTCCACGTGGTGGTGAACATCGGTATGACGATCGGCATCATGCCGATCACCGGGATCCCGTTGCCGTTCATGTCGTACGGCGG
>PMOG01000140.1 GCA_003161555.1 Vulcanimicrobiota bacterium
CAATACGACGGCGCAAATGCGACCGGACATCTGCTGGGATCCGGAACGGCGACCGCGACGGTGGTCGCGGGTCAAGCCTTCGTGATCGCGGCCGTGCTCAACGGCGTCGTCGCCACCATCCATCTCGTGCTCGGTGCGATTCCGCCGGCCGGAGTTCCCGGAACGACGACACTGCTCGTGACCGCCCTCGATCCGGCCGGGAGCACCATCATCGGTCCGGGCAACTTCACCGTTCCCATTACGCTGGCAGTAACGGATCCCACGCAGCAGACCACGTTGTCGTCGAACACGCTCAGCGCGCCGACGTCGACCCCGATCACCGTGAATTACGCCGGTGGTCTGGGTGTCTCGGCCACGATCACGGCGAGCGCATCGGGCGCGACTACGGCATCCGTGCTCTTTGCGCCAAGCATCGGCACGTTCTACTACGTCGCTAACAGCACCGTGAACACCCTGACGGCCTATCCTCTCACGGCGAACGGCAACGTGGCGCCCGCGCGAACGGTAAGCGGAAACCTCACCACGCTGAACTTTGTGACCTCGATTACCGCTGATGGCACCGGCAATCTGTACGTCGCGAATGCGGCGACATCGGTGTCCGTTTTCGCGCCGCGACCGAACGGTAACGTCGCGCCGATCCGAATTCTCGGCGGCGCGAACACCGGCATTTTGGGAGCCGCGGATCTGACCGTTGACGCGCAAGGCGATCTGTATGTCGCAAACTGCGGAAACTGCATGGGATTTGGCGGCGCGGAAGCCGTGATCGTGTTCGCTCCCGGCGCGTCGGGAAACGTCGCCCCGCTGCGCGAGATCACGGGCGCCAACACGACCTTCTTCGGAACGACCGCGGTGGGTCTCGACTCCACCGGCAACATCTACGCGGCGCGCTCATTCGGCCCGAACCCGGCGATCCTGATCTTCCCGCCCGGCGCCACCGGGAACGTGGCGCCCAGCGGCTCCATCGGCGGAGCGAACACCGGCCTCAACAATCCGCTGTGCCTCATTCTCGACAGCCTGAACGAACTCTACGTGTGCAATGCGAACAACACGATCACCGTGTACGCGGCTGGAGCGACCGGGAACGTCGCGCCGATTCGCACGATCGGCGGCGGGAACACGGGGCTTTCGCTTCCCGACCAAATCGGCATCGACGCGTTCCGCAACATCTACGTTGCCAATGCCAACAACAACTCGATCACGGTCTATCCGCCAAATGCCAACGGCAATGTGACGCCCACGAACACGGTCGCCGGCCCGAATACCGGGCTCAACGGATCCGGCAGTCTGGTGATCACGCCGTGACTAGGCCCGCGCCGTAACCTTTTCGTCGAGCGCGATCACGGTCGCGCCGGCGGCGCGGCCTTCCTCGGCGAGCTCGCCGCTGGCGGTGAAGACGATCGTTTGGCTGTCGGCGGCGCCGCGCACGAGCACCGGGAGGCAGCGTTCGATGCGTGCGGCGTCCCAGAACGCGAACGGATCGTCGAGCAGCAGCGGCGGCGTCTCGAGCCCTTCGGCGAACATCCGCGCGGTCGCAAAGCGCACCACCAGCGCGATCTGATCGCGCGTCCCCATCGAGAGACGGTCGATCGGCTCGATTTGTCCGTTCTCGGGGATGCGCACGTTGATCGCGAGCGTCGCGGGATCGACGAAGATCTGTCCGTAGCGTCCGCCGGTGATGATCGAGAGCACCTCGACGCTGTACTGCTCGAGCCGGCGCGCGAAGAGTTTGTGGGCCTCATCCTTGCGCGTGTCGATCGTATCGCGCGCCAGCACGACGGCGCGTTCGAACGCCTCGAGCCGCGTGATCTGCTGCGTGGTGAAGGCGAGGGCTTCGTCAAGCGCCGCGATGTCGGGCAGCCGCTCCTCCGACGTGCGCAGCTCGCCCGCCAGCGAGTGCATCTTCAGGTCGGCTGCATGCGCCCGCCGCTGCAGATCCTCGCGCTCGCTGGTGAGCGTGCGAAGCAGGCTCGGGTCGTCGGCGCCGGCGGGAAGAGTGCCGGCGGCGAGCAGGGCATCGAGCTCGGTGCGAATCGCGCGTTCGTCGTCGCCTAAGAGAATGTCGTCGCCGCGCATCGTCAGCATCGCGAAGCTCGCGTCAAGGCCGTCACGTTCACGACGCCGCACGGCGCGCAGTAGCGCAACGTCGCGTATTTCGGCGCGCGTGCCCGCGACGTCGGGAACGAGCTCGGCGGCGAGTTCATCGAAACGGGCCGCCGCATGCTCGCCGTGCTGGCGCGCCTTCTGCGCACGCTCCTGGGCTTTGACGGCGTCCCGCTCGCGTTCCGCAAGGAACGTAAACCGCTCGTAGCGGCTCGCGAGTTCTTCGGCGCTGGCGATTCCGAGCGGTTCGAGGACCTGGGCGACAGCCCGCGACGCCTGCTGTTCGTCGAGCATCACAGCGTCGGCGACGCTTTGCTTGGCATCGGCCTCGCTGATGCGTTCCATGCGCTCGTTGGTGCGTTTGGCCGCCGCGACGCCCAAAAACAGCGCGACAAGCGTCGCCGCGACGACGTACACCCACAGGTGCGCGATCGCGACGCCCACGTCGACCAGCACCGCGGTGCCCGTCACGGTCAGCAGCAAACCCGATTCGGTGCGGCCTTCGTTGGCAGCGCGCCGGGCCAAGGCCGCATCGGCCGACGACGTTGCGACCTTGGCGGCTACGGTTTCGGCCTGCTTCACCAATGCCTGAAAGGCCGACAATGCGGTGTTCATCGTGCCGACATCGCGCCCGCGCGCGGCGAGTTCCTCGCGCTCCTCGTCGTCGAGCGCGACCCCATCGAGCTCGCCCTGCGCCTCGACGGCGACACTCTGCGCCGCCTGCCACGCATGATACGCGTGATCGAGTTTTTCCACCCGCTCGCTCGGGAACGCGGCGACGTCGTCGTAACTGGCCTGCGCCGCTTTCAGGGCGGTCAGTTCGGTGCGGTGTTCGGCGAGCGCCGTCAGGCGCGAGCGCAGGTGTGCGGCGCGCAGCGCGCGGGTTCGCTGTTCGAGTTCGCCGGCCGCGTCGACGTCGCGGTCACGTGCGGTCCGCGCGGCGGCGATCCGTTCGCGCAGCGTGCCCAGCTCGTCGAGGGAGGCCTGCGCGGCGCGAAGCGCGTCGCGCTGCTGCGTTTCGTCTTCCCGCAGCTTGCGCAGCGGGTTGTTCTTGTGCGCGCGCTGCGTGCCGACGTGCTTGCGCAGCGACTCCTCGAGACGCTCGACCGCACCGATCGCAGCATCTTCCTTGGGTCCGCCGTCGAGCGCCTGCGCCAAGGCGGCCGATACGTCGTCGGCGCGCTCGCCGTCGAGCGCGACCGCACCTTGCCGGATGCATGCTGTCTGAAGGAACACCTCGAGCGGAATCTGCAGGTGGGCCTCGCCCGGACTGAGCGCCTTGCCGTTGGCCATGCGCGCCGCGATATCGTTCCCGCCGGCGTCGAAGACGCGCAGACCCTTACTGTCACGATCGAAGGCGCGGTGAACTTCCCATGTCGCGCCGTCGCCGGTCTCGTAGCTGAGCACGGTCGCGAAGTCGACCGGCTGCCACGGACGCCAGCGTTCCTTTTCGCCGCGCTGCAAACCGTACAGCGACGCGACGATCGCCGCGGCCAGGGTCGACTTGCCGGCTTCGTTGGAACCGACGACGATGTTGAGCCCCGGTCCGAAGGTGAACGAACTGCCGGTAAGGCGGCCGAACCCGGTGATCGCAAGCGCGCGCAGTTTCATGCCGGTGCCGGCTCCGCGCCTTCGAACGCCGCGACGGCGTACCGCAGCGCGCGGCGCGCATCGTCGTCGCCGGCCTCGGCGCGTTCGAGCAGATCGGCGACGACGCGCCCGCGCACGTTGGGCTCGCGCGCGAGCGCGGCATAGTCGGCGGCGATCGTATCATCGCTGACGTCGAGCGCCCCGAGCTGCGTACCGCAGCGGTCGGCGAGCATCTCGGGATCGACGCGCGTTCCGGCGGCCACGGTGCCGGTGAGACGCAGGCGCACGTAGTCGTCGCGACCGCACCCGGCCAGGGCGAGTTCGACCGCGGTGATGACGGCCTGTTCGCTCGACGCGTCGGCCAAATTCGCCTCGCGATCGAGCAGTCGCGTATGGGCGAGTTCGACCGATTCGACCGCGACGCGGCCGCCGTCGATCGTCACCACCGTTGCACCGTGCGTCCCGCGTTCGCCGAACTTGATCGGCTCCGGCGAGCCGGGATAGACCAGCTGCGGATCGCCGCCCTCGCCGGCCACATAACCGCCGTGGTAGTGTCCGGTCAGCACGCAGGTTGCGCCGGATGCCCGGATCTCGTCGAGCGTGAAGGGTGCAGTCGCACGCTTTCCGGGCGGACAGCGCTGTTCATCGCTTCCGTGCACGAGCGCGATGCGCGCACCGCTGCCCTCGAAAACTGCGCCGGCGAAGGGGCGCCCCGGCTCCGACGGCCCATGGCCGAAGCCGTACAAGAAGCCGCCGGGAAATTCGTGCGCCGTCCACGACGCCTCGGTGAACACGTGCACGTTCGGGGGCACATCGCCACGCGCGTAGAGCGCGTGGACGTGATAGGGGTCGTGGTTGCCGGGCGCGATGTATACCGGGCCGCCGAAACGCGCAAGCTGCTCGAACAGAAAGCGCGCCGTTTGCGGACCCGCCCGCGCGCCTTCGTAAACGTCGCCGCCGAGGGTCAAGGCATCGGCGCGCCGCTCCACCCCCAGGTCGACGATGCGCGTCAAGGCATCGGCCAGGGCAGCCCGGCGGCGCGCGCCTCCGCGCACCTCGGTAAAGGTGGTCTCCAAATGGACGTCCGCGGCGTGGACGAGAACCATCCCCATTCCCGCCCTATTCGCCAGAGTGCCCGCCGAGGGCCCGTCTTAGGGGGTCACTGGTCCCGCGGCGGTGCCGGGCCGTGGACGAAAGGCGAAGGCGAGCGGGAGCGCCAGCGCTGCAGCCAAGCCGCCGATCAGGTTCGCGTCGGCGAAGGCCAGCGTCGTCGCTTCGCGTTGGACGATGGCCGCGATCGCGGCAACCGAGCCGCCGGCGTGTAGAAACGACGCCACCGCGACGTGGCCCAAGGTCGTGTCGGACGCGAGCGTCGCGTAGTGGAACGACAGACGATGGTCGATCAGCGTCACCATGATCGCGGTCGAAAACGACGCTCCGAGCTGCTGCGAGAGCGACAGCAGCGATGAGGCCTTTCCGATGTCGGGGCCTGTCACCGTCGAGAGCACAGCCGAGGAGAGCGGTGCGAACAGCAGGCCGAAACCGAAACCCCCGATCGCGAGCGCCCAGCCGAAGGTCCAAAATTCCGAAACCGAGGTGGTCGCAGTCGAAAATAGCACGCCGCCGATTCCGACAAGCACGAAACCGGTCATGAGTATGAAGCGCGTCGGCACGTGAAACACGGCCTGCGCGACGACGGCGATCGGAATAAACAGCATGATCGCCAGCGCGCGGATGAGCACGAGGTTGCCGCTCATAGTTGCCGTGAAGCCCAGGACTCCTTGCGTGAATTGCGGGCCGAGCACGATACCGACGAACAGCGTGAAGCCGAGCAGGAACGAGAGCGCGGTACCGATGCTAATCGCGGGCCGGCCAAGAATGCGCAGGTCGACGATCGGTCGCTTCGCGCCGCGAAACTCCCAGATCACGAACGCGATCCCGCTCAAAACGGCGGTGAGCGCGCAGACGACGATGCCGGGATCGCTGAACCAGTCGTTGCGTTCGCCTTCCTCGAGCACGTACTGCAGCGGCCCGAGCGTCGCGATCAGCAGCGCGAGCCCGGTCACGTCGGACGACACGCGCGCCCGCGGCGGATCCCGCAGGAACGTCCACAACAGAATCGCCGCCACGAAACCCGGGACGACGTTGATGAAGAACACCCACCGCCACGAAAAATTGTCGGTGAGGATGCCGCCCAGCGTCGGCCCGATGCTCGGACCGACGACCGCGCCCAGCGCCAAGAGCCCCTGCGCCGCGCCGAGCTGCTTCGGCGGGAACGTGTCGCGCAGAATCGAGCGCGCGGCGGTGAGGATCCCGCCGCCGAAAAGCCCCTGCACCACGCGAAAGCCGATCAGCTCCTCGGCCGATTGCGCCAGCCCGCAGCACATCGAGGCGACCGTGAATCCGAGAATCGCCGTCGTCACGTAGCGTTTGCGCCCTAGCAGGCTCTCGAACCACGGGACCAACGGCAGTGCGATGACGACCGCGATCAGGTAGCCGGTGACGACCCAGGACGCTTCATCGAGATTCGCGCCGATGTTGCCTTGAATCGTCGGGAGCGCGACGTTGACGATCGTCG
>PMOG01000229.1 GCA_003161555.1 Vulcanimicrobiota bacterium
GTCGGCGCGCACGTCATTCGCGCGCGCGACGCGTCCGCTCTGTCCGGAAACCCGCACCGGCACACGCTGGAATTCCAAATGGTGTACGTGCTGCGCGGCTGGATCACGTTCGATTACGACGGCGTCGGCCCGGTCCGGCTCGAAGCCGGGTCGAGCGTCGTCCAGCCGCCGGGCCTGCGGCATACCGAACTCGCGCACAGCGCCGACCTCGAGATGCTCGAAATCACGCTGCCGGCGGAGTTTCCCACCACCGGCTGACTCGCGCTACGGCCGCTCGCCGGCGACGCGGCCCGTGTACCGGCGGCCGCGCCAGGTAACGCCGCGGCCACTCAGCACGGACACCGTCGAAGTGAGCAGAATCCCCGCGCTCGCCGCGAAGCCGGCCGGCGCGAACACCGCGAGTGAAGCGCGAAGCCCAATGCGCTGCAGCAGGTAGGCTTCGATTGCGATCGTGCCGCCGAGTGTCGCCAGCGCCTCCACCGAGCGCAGCGGCCGCCGGCGCGCGAGCCCGTCGACGGCGAGCGCCACGGGTACGACCGACAGCAGGCTGAGAAACGCCGCGGCGCCGGCAAGCGCCCGCAGATCGCCGCGCGCCGCGACGTAGGTGTTCTTGGTGAAGCCGTTCCACACTTCACCCAGCGACCGGTACATGCGTACGCGCACCAGGTCCGATCCATCGGCGATCGCCAACCGAAACCGTCCGTCCGCCTTGAGCCGGCGTGCGAAGGCAATGTCTTCGACGATCTCGCCGCGCAGCGCGGCGTGACCGCCCAGCGCCTGGTAGCACGCGCGCGAGCTGAGAATGTATTGTCCGTTGGCCAGCGCGTGCTCGGTGTCGCGCGGATCGTTGAGTTGGCGGATCGAGCCGGTGGCGAACAGGACGAGACCGAGCACGGTCGGCAGCACGGCGCGCTCGCCCCATGACTCCATCTCTTGGTGCGCCCATAGTGAGAGCGCGTCCAGATCGTGCCGGCGCGCAAAACTGAGGCTCGAAACGCTCGCATTCGGCGCGTGCCACGTGTCGGCGTCGGTGAAGAGGAGCCAGTCTCCGCTCGAAGCGCGCACACCCTGCTCGAGCGCCCACGGCTTCCCGACCCAGCCGTCGGGCAGCGGCTCGCCGCGGATCACGCGCAAGCGCGGTTCGTCGCGCGCAAGCTCCTCCAGGATCGCGCCGGTGCCGTCGTCCGATCGATCGTCGACCACGATCACTTCGAAGCGCGCAAGCTGCTGCGCGAGCAGCGATCGAACGCAGCGCGCGATCGTCCGCGCTTCGTTCCGGGCGGGCACGACGATCGAAAGCAGCGGCAGTTCGGCGTCGGCCTGGGCAGGCTCGACCCGCGTCCACCCCTCCAAGAGCGTCGCGCCGCGGGCGACGAACGCGAACGCCGCTAGCGCACAGAGGTGGCCCAGAAGGTCGAGCGCGCGTTCGCTCAAGGAATCGTCCGCCACGCCTCCGGCTCGCGCTCGACGAATGACGCGCGGACGTCGTCGAGCAGCCGCCGCTGGGCGACGAAGGTCAGCAGGTCCGCTGCTTCGGCGAACGATGACCAACGGTGCTGGTCGTGCGCGCCGTCCGGCTGTACCTCGCCGTCTTCGACGCGCGCGACGAAGAACGGCACCATGACGATGCGGTCCGCGACCGGATCGTAAAAGCTGTCGAGCGAGCCGGCCGTGTAGAGTGCGGTCACGCGCAGACCCGTTTCTTCGAGCACCTCGCGCCGCACGGTGTCGACTGCCCGCTCGGCCGGTTCCACGCCGCCCATGACGATCGTCCAGGCTCCGGCGAACACGCCCCGCGAACGCCGCAGCAGCAACACGCGCGTCAGTTCGCCGGCTGCGCGCAGCACCACGACGCCGATCGCATCGGGGCGGCGCGGGTTCACGCCTGTCGTATTAATAGAGCGATCCCAGATCTACGGAGATCGTGATCGACGCAACGCGCTCGTTGACGAGCACGAGCGTGACGTACTCGGGGAGCTGAACCAGCTTGCGCGGCAGCGATTCCGTCTCCGCCGGCACGAAGGCGTCGTACGCGGCAACGAAACGCGTGCCGTGCTTCACCGGCCGTCCGCCGTACGCTGCCAGGACTTGCGCGTAGGTGCTGCCGATGTGCAAACCCCGTCCGGTCCGCAACTGCGTGAGATCGCCGGCCGGCACCCGGACCGCCGGCGGCGGCGCCGCAAAAAGCGCAACACTGCACTGGTCGGTGCTCGCCGCAGCCATCGCGAGCTGATGCGCACGATCGTATTTCTCGAGCTGCCAGATGCCCGCAAGGATCGGCGCAGCCGTCGCATTGCCGCCGCACGCCATCGAGTGCAGCGACGTTCCAGGCAGGAAGTCGGGCGCCGCCATGCGCCGGGCCGGTGTCGCATCGTGATAAGCCGTGGCGCGCACGAACCAAGCCGTCACATCGCCCGGCGCAGCTTGCGCCGGCACGAATGCGAGCCCGAGGATACCAACGATCGGAAGGACGATCTGCCGGCAAGGCGTCATGCGCTCAGCTCGCTTTCGGGACGAGCATACGCGGCTGATCCGTTGGATAGTCCCCGTGCGGGTGTTCGCCTATCCAACGCTGCGTACGGGCCGCCAGCCATTCAAAGTTCTCGAACAGGAACGGACGATTTTGACGAGCGTGCTCGATGACCTCACCGAGCAATCCCCAATACAAGCTCACGTTGTACCATTCCGTCTGCAGATAGATATGTTCGTCGATGAGACCGTTGCGAACGAACGACCCGATATGATTGTACATATCGCAGAGATACAGCTCCGGGTGATTGCGGCGATCGACGGAATCTCGAGCAGGCTCGCGCGAAAGTCGGCATCCTTCATGCGCTCCGGAAGGGCGTGACGCACGTAATTGACCATCTCGCGCACCGAGGGATCCTGAAGCATCGCGAACGTGCTCAGCAAACCGGCGAGCTCGTTGGCCCTACGAATGTGCCGCAGCTGCACGAACGCCGCGATCGCGGTCGCCGCAATGACCACGAAGGTGCCGACGGAAGCGATCGTACCCCACATCTCAACGGACATTGCTGGAGGCGCTTCTCCACCTATTCGCCGATTGCTTCCCCAACCGAAGGTGCTTGCCCCGGGGGCGGTCAGCGGCGTTACGCGATTTCGGCGCGTTCGCCGGCGTGCGCTTTTGGCTGGGTTTCCGCCCGCAGCTGGCCGCACGCGGCCGCGATGTCGCGGCCCATCGGCGTCCGCACCGTCACGGCGGCTCCCGCCGTCTCAAGCACCTTGGCGAAGGCCCAAATCCGGGCTGGGTCGCTGCCGCGAATCGCTGCGTCGGGCGTACTATTGTAGGGGATCAGGTTGACGTGATAGAGCGGACCCTTCATGCGGCGCGCGAGTTCGCGCGCGTCGCCGTCGCTGTCGTTGATCCCGGCCAGCATGACGTACTCGAAGAATACCTTGCGCTTGGTCTTGGCGATATAGCGTTCGACGGCGTCCATCAGTTCGGCCAGCGCGAACTTGCGGTTGACCGGCATCATCGACGAGCGGGTCGCGTCACTCGCCGCGTGCAGCGAAATCGCGAGGTTGACCTGCGTCTGCGCTTCGGCGAAGAGGTCGATCTTATCGACCAGCCCGACCGTTGAGATCGTGATGTGCCGGTGCCCGAGGCCGAAGCCTTTGGGATCGTTCAGCAGCGCCACGGCTGCCATCACCGCGTCGTAGTTGGCAAACGGTTCACCCATCCCCATGAACACGATGTTCGTTACCTTGCGCCCGTCGCGCGCGAGCTGTTTGGCGAAGTAGCGGGCCTGGTCGAAGATCTCCGTCGCGGTGAGATTGCGCGTGAAGCCGGCTTGACCCGTGGCGCAAAACGCGCAGGCGTACGCGCATCCCGCCTGCGACGAGATGCACACCGTGTTGCGTTCGCCGTGATGTTCCATCAGCACGGCTTCGACTTCGTTTCCGTCGTGCAGGCGGAACAGCCCCTTGGTCGTCTGACCATCGGAGGAATGCTGCACCGTCACCAGTGCCACGTCGTCGAGCGTGAAACCCTCGGCCCCCAGCGCGCCGCGCAGCTCCAGGGGCAAGGTCGAGATCGCGCCGACATCCTCGACCAGCTCTTTGGTTGCGCCCCGGTAGAGCTGTTCGAGCCGGTACGGTTTGAGACCGTGTGCAGCCGCCAGGGCTGCACCGTCGGCGTAACCGGCACGGTGCGCTTTCTCGTCCACCCAGAGCTGCTGCGGGCTGCGCATGACGCCCAAGTGTAACACGCCGCGACGAATCAGTCGAACAGCGAGTGCTGCTCCGGCGCCGCGTCGGCCGGTGCCGCGGGGGGCGGGGCCGTCACCCGGTCGCGCACCTGCTTGAGGTCGGCCCACACCATGCGTTTGACTTCGGTCATCGCTCCGCCGGTCTGACGGAGGATGTACGCTGGGTGGAAGCTCGCCAAGAGTGGAATGCCGAGCGGCCCCTCGAACCATTGGCCGCGCTGCTTGGTGATCGAGAAGCGTTCGCCCAAAAACGACTTCGCCGCCGGCGCGCCCAGCGCAAGGATCACCCGCGGTCGAATGATCTCGATCTGTTCGTCGAGGTACGGCCGGCAGTTGCGCATCTCGTCCGGTGTCGGCGCGCGGTTTGCCAAGCGCGTCCCGGTGTCGATGGTCGGACGGCACTTGACCGTATTGCAGATGAACACGTCCCCGCGCGGCAGATCGATCGCCGCCAGCATCCGGTCGAGCAGCTCACCGGCGCGTCCGACGAACGGGCGCCCCAGCTTGTCTTCCGTCTCACCGGGACCTTCACCGACGACCATCAACGCGGCGCACGCGTCACCCTCGCCATACACGCTCGAGCGGCGCGTCGAACCGATCGCGCAACGCCGGCAGCGGTCGACGACCTCCGCCGCAACCGCGAGATCGCGTTCGCGTTTCGCGCGCTCGGCGAGGCTCATGGCTGCGCGCTCGCCGGCGAAGGTTCGAGCAGCACCGCCTCGCCGAACGCGACGACGCGCGTTGCGCCGTCGGCGCCTTCGGAGGCTTCGAACTGCAGGCCGACCACGCCGTTGGCACCCATGCCCTCGGCGCTGCGCAGCAGCGCTTCGAGCGAATCGGTACGCGTTCGTTCCGCATCGGTGAGAAACTCGATCGGGGCCAACCCGATCAGCGCGCCGATACTGCGGAAGGTATGCTTGAGCAGGTTGCGCGGCCGGCTGGCTCGGCCGTGCACGCGTCCGAAGGATCGCACGATGCGGTAGCCTTCGACACGATCGAAGGTCGTGACGGATTCGAGCGTCATCGCCGCCGCAGCAGCCTGCGCGCGATCAGGACCACCGCGGTCAGGAGGCCCGCGTAGAGGACGTAGCGCGCGACGAGCGCGGCCACCAAACCGTAGTACCACCCGCGTCCGTGATGTTTGAGCCAGTACTTCCGTCGCGAGTTCTGCTTGCGCTTCTCGACATTGTACTGGCCGCGCGCGCTGCCCATCCCTTCGTGTACCGCTTCGCTGGCGGGGACGAACCACGTTTCCCAGCCCGCCTGCGCCGCGCGTTTCGCGAAGTCGACCTCTTCGTGATAGAGGAAGAAGCGTTCGTCGAATGCGCCGATCGCTTCGATCGCCGTCCGCCGGATCGCAAGCGCGGCCCCGATCGCGAGATCGACCCGGCGCGGCTGGTCGTAGGCGAAGCCGCGCAGCGACGCGCCGTTGGCAAACCGCCGGAGCGGCAGCCATTCGCCCCAAGCGCTGGAGCGCAAGAACGCGCCGATCCAGGTGTCGAACTCGCCGACC
>PMOG01000207.1 GCA_003161555.1 Vulcanimicrobiota bacterium
AGCAGCTCTTCGGTGAAGAACGGATTACCATCGCCGGCAAGCGCGATGGCTCGGCGCGTCTCGTCGGGAAGCGTGATTCCGGCCAACGCTTCAGTGATAAACGTGCGCAGTTCCATTCCGACGAGCGGACTGAGCTCGATGCGGCGCGCCCGCGCTATGCGGTCGAGGTTTGCGACGCCTCCGGCGGCCGGATGATCGGGATGGAGTTCATCGGATCGAAACGACGCCAAAACGAGTACACGCATGCGATCCAGCTTGGTACCGAGGTAGGTCAGCAGATCGAATGTCGCCGCATCCGCCCAATGAAGGTCCTCGACGACCACCAACAACGCGCTCCGCGACGCGATCGCCGCGAAGCGGTCCACGATCGCGTCGAACTGCTCTTGCTTCGTGGCCGCGGGAGCGAGCACTGATGGACTCGCATCGAGCCGGGCCAGCACGTCGAGGATCGGGCCGTATGGCCTGCGAGCGAACTCCAAGCAGGGCCCGTACCCGATTCGCCACTTCGAGTACGCTAACGAATCGCAGAACTCCGTGATGAGCCGCGATTTGCCGACGCCGGCGTCGCCTGTAATGAGCACGAGGCTGCCATGTGACGCACCGGCTTCGAGCCGCCGTTCGCGCAAATAGGCGAGTTCCTCGCGGCGCCCGACAAATGGCCGACAGAGCACAGAGCGAATGACGGCCACGCAGCCCGCAGTTCGTCCGCCGGCTCCCGCGCGCCTATCGAATCTCGCCCGGTCCCAGCGTGCCGAGCGCGTTCAGCTTCGCGGTCAAGCGTGCGTAAGCGTGGGAACCGATCTCACTCAAGCCGCGCGCCCGGCCATAGTAGGTTCGAGCTTCGACCTCCGCGTGCACGCCGGCGGCGCGGTCGCCCGCCTGTTCGTTATAGCGTACACCGCGACGCACGTCGCCGGCGGCCCAGGAATGATACGCCAAGTCGTCGATCGGGACGTTGCCGGACGCCGTGATGCGCTCGAGCGCCCGGGCGATGCGGCGATGCAGCGGCCGCGTGCGTGACGTAATCAGATCGGCATAAATCACGTCGCGCGTCAGGGCGTGGCGGAACGAGTACCGCCCTTGGCTTGGATCGTCCACCACGATCAGCTCGAGCGTGAAGGCGCGCTCGAGAGCGGCGCGCACTTCGCCCTCGGTGCAGGTCACGGCCGCAGTGAGCAGAGCCACATCGAAGTGGTGCCCGATCACTGAGGCACACATCAGCACGCTCCGCTCTACGCGGTGCAGAAGCCGAACGCGCCCGAGGACCGTCGCCCGGACCAGGTCGGGAATGTGCACCTGCTGACGATAGCGCTGCCGGCGCACGTCGGTAATGGGGGGTGTACCCTACCTTGAGCGGAGGCCTTCGCCCGTTCTGCTTGCTTGGTTCTCTCGCGACGTCATCTCATCGTTCGCTCATCGAAGTCTATTGGGGGTGTAAGGTAGCGGCCGTATTCTGAGTGCATGGGCGTCGAAGGCATCGTGCTCGTGCGCGATCTGATTGGGGTGACAGGACCTTGGCGTTCGCTATTCGATCGCAGCTCCGCCGTCGAAATGTCGGTCGTCGGCACGCACGTTTTGTCGATGCTCGTTGCCGGCGGCTTAGCGATTTCTCACGATCGCGGCAGCCTGCGCGCATCGCGTTGGACGGAGACGATCCGCGAGCATCACGCTCGGGAGCTGCACGCCGTACACCGCGTCGTGGTAGTCGCACTGGCGATCTGTGTCGCCAGCGGTATCGCGCTCTTTGCGTCCGACATCAAAACGTACGTCGTCTCGGTGCCGTTCTGGATCAAGATGGCCCTGATCGTCCTCCTCTTCGGAAATGCAATGGTCATGACGACAAATGAAGCAACATTGCGACTTCAGAGCGACGGCGCCGCCAGCCTCGCCTGGTCTCGAATTCGGGCGAGCTCGATCGCCAGCATACTCTTGTGGGGGTCGATCGTGCTCGTCAGCATCGTCCTATCGCTTTCAAAATGAGCTTCGGGGACGCATCCTGCGCCGACCACTGCCCAATGGCACGCAGCGGATTTCTGCGCTCAACTGCCGCAGCGGCCCTGGCCGGAATCGCCGGCAGCGGTTTGCTCGCGGCGTCGGCCTCGGCACAGACCGTCGGCACGATCTCGCCGTCCCGTGTGCAAGGCAAGACGCTCGTGTACCCGCTGCCGCCCAACGAGGGCGCTCAAATCGACACCGGCAACGGCGTCATTATCGCGCGGGTGAAAAACGCGGTTTATGCTCTGTCAATCACGTGCCCGCACCGGGCGGTGACGGCGCTGGATTGGAATTCAAGTACAAAGGAGTTCCACTGTCCCCGGCACGGCGCAAACTTTCAAGCGGATGGTGAGCTCATTGACGGCCGGCCGGATCGCTCGATGGATCGTTTCGCGGTCCGCCGCGCCGCCGGCGCGATTGCGGTCGATACCGCGAACCTTCTTCAGCAAGACAGCGCCCAGGACGCCTGGATTCACGCCTTCGTCACGGTCGCTTAACGTAACATGGGGCGCCTGAGCGGGCGGGCGCGCGGCGGCTCGTCTGAGCGTCACCTTAGGCTCAGGTGAAAAGTAGGGCAACCCCAACGTCCTCTCATTGACAAGTACGACCATAGGATCACGCTCTGCGGAAAGGCGGAGCTCCCCATGCTGAACATCAAAAATATTCTCACCAAGCGGTTCCTTTGCGCAGCCGTCGCAGCCGCCGCACTCATCACTCCGGCCATCGCTTCAGCGCAAGACATCCCGTCCTACGCCAGCGCGCCGGCAGATCAAAATCAACAGATCCAAGGAACGATCTCCTCCATCAACGGCACCTGGAACATCACCGTCGCCGACTCGAGCGGGTACAACGACAGCGTCGAGCTTCATCAGGGCACCATCATCAATCCGACCGGGCTTACGCTCGAGGCGGGCATGAACGTGACGGTCGACGGGTACGCGGACGGCTCGAACTTCGACGCGATGGAAATCGATACGCCGTACCAATATCAAGGCCCGCCGCCGGTCGCCGTGTACTATGGTCCCGGTTCGTGGTATCCGGGCTATGCCTACGGCTGGGGTCCGTCGTTCAGCCTCTTCTTCGACCTCGGCAGCAACCGTTTCGAACAGCGTTCGTTCTCCTACGGCGGCGAGGCCCGTCACGCGATGGCGCCTCCGTCCGGCTGGCAGGATCGTCCGCACGGCTTTCTTGGAAACGCCGGCAATCCCAACGGCGGCTACGCTCCGCAGCGGCGTACGCTAGCGGCCCCGCAGCAGGCGCGCGGTTTCGCCGCTCCCCCGCAGCAGACGCGCACCTTCACGGCACCCGCGCAGCAGCCACGTAGCTACGCTGGGCCTCCGATGCGCGGCGTTGCGGCGCCTCCGCAGCAAACGCGCACCTTTGCGGCACCCCCGCAGCAAGCGCGCACGTTCGCGGCACCTCCGCAGCAGGCACGGACCTTCGCGGCACCTCCGCAGCAGGCACGGACCTTCGCGGCACCTCCGCAGCAGGCACGGACCTTCGCGGCACCTCCGCAGCAGGCACGGGCCTTCGCGGCAGCTCCGCAACAGCGCAGCTACTCCGCACCGGCCGCTCGGCCGGCGAATCCCGGTCCGCGCGGAAACCCGAACAACGGTCGTCGCGGACTCTAGAGCCCCCGACCGCAATCGAAGAATGCGCGTCCGTGCCAACGGGCGCGCATTCTTATTACACGGGGACGCAGCATTCTAAGCGACGGGAATCTGCCGCCGGAAAAACGGACGGTGCGTCGAATTTTGCGGCATGGGAATCGTGACCGTCGATCGACTACCGCCGTCACAAGCCGAGTTGATGCAGATCGCCGAGCGCGCGCGGCGTAGTGCGCGCGAACGGCCGCCGATCGAGCGCATCGTACGACCCGAGCCCGGCCAAGAATCGGTCTGGGATTTCCCGCGTCCGCCGCGGGTTGAATCCGTCGCTGCCCGCGTCCGCGTAATGGCGTTCGGGCGAACGGTCGCGGATTCAACGCGCGCAATCCGCGTGCTCGAGACGGCGGGAGCGCCGTGCTACTACCTTCCGCCCGACGACTGCGCCGTCGAGCTGCTGGTGAAAACCGGCGGCTGGACGCTGTGCGAGTGGAAGGGCATCGCGTACGCCTACGACCTCAGCAGTGAACATCTGCTGCGAGCGGCGGCGTGGTCGTATCCCGAGCCGCTGACGGATCTTGGCGCCGGCTACGAACGCATCGCGGGCTTTTTCGCATTCTATGCCTCGCGGGTGGGGGCGTGCTTCGTCGGTAACGACCAGGTTCGCCCGCAAGGCGGCGGGTTTTACGGCGGCTGGATCACGCCGAATCTCACCGGACCCATCAAAGGCGACCCGGGATCCGGAAACTGGTAAACCTTGAGACCCCGCCTCGCGAGGCACGGGTCCGAAACTGCAACCGGAGGGTTGCGCTAAACGGCGACTCGTGATAGATTGATATGCAACTAGGAGGTTGCATATGACGTCGTCTACCGATCGCATCGAAAAGCGCGTGATGCTGCGTGCACCGCACGAGCGAGTCTGGCGCGCCGTGAGCGATAGCGAAGAGTTTGGAAACTGGTTCGGGTTGGAACTGGACGGACGTTTCACCCCCGGCGCGCAGATGCGGGGACGTCTCAAGCCGACGATCGCCGATGCCGACATCGCGAAAATGCAAGAAAAGTATGCCGGACACCCGTTGGCCCTCTACGTCGATCAGATCGAGCCGATGAGCACCTTCTCGTTTCGCTGGCATCCCTTCGCGCTCGACCCCGCGGTCGATTATTCCAGCGAACCGATGACTCTGGTGACGTTTACGCTTGAGGCGGTCGAAGGCGGCACCCTGCTTACGATCACCGAATCGGGATTCGACGCCGTTCCGCTCGCGCGCCGAGCCGACGCGTTCGAAGCCAACGAAGAAGGTTGGGCCATGATGACGGGTGTCATCGAAAAATACCTTCACCAACCGCGGTCATGAGCGTCGCACCGGTCCTTGCAGCGCTAGGAGACGAGTCGCGGCTGCGAATCGTCCGCAAGCTCTGCAAGACCGGACCGCTATCGATTACCCGATTGGCGGAGGGCGCCGACATTTCGCGTCAAGCCGTCACCAAGCACCTGCATGCTCTGCACAAGGCGGGACTCGTGCGAAGTGAGCGCCGCAGCAGGGAACAGATCTGGACGCTCGAGCCCAAGCGCATCGAGGAAGTGCAACGCTATTTGACGCGGATTTCGGAACAGTGGGACGACGCCCTCAGCCGCCTCAAAGCCGCGCTGGAAGACTCGTAGGGAGGCTACTGCCTCCCTACTGCTTTGGCAGGAGTTGCGCGCAGCGCCTAGTCGCGGCGGGGGCGGCGCAGCGTAAATGTCTCGAACGGCGCCAACGTCCCGTCGCTCCCGACCACGTCGTAATACGTAACCGTGATCGTGGTGTAGCCGCCGCGGCGCGTTCCCGGATCGAGGCGGAAGGCGGCGAAGCCGTACGAGTGCGCCGCGTTGCGCACCGCCGACCACGGCGCGTCCTCTCTTACGTAGATCGGTGGACGCTTGCCGGTGGTAGCATCGGGCGGCCCGACGGCGGTGATGACGCGGCACGCGGGCGGATCGAAGAATAACTGATTCGAGGGAACCGATGTTCCGCCGCCGCCGATGACCATGTGCACGGTGCCTTTGGTCGTGTCGATCACGTCGGTCGCGGTCGCCCCCGGAATCGGCGTGAGCGTCGCGTTGGCTTGCCGGCCGCGAAGCGGATGCGAACGCTCGTAATGGTGTTCGTGCCCGCACACCACGAGATCGACGCCGTATTTGTCGAACAGCGGCAGCCACTCTTCGCGAATCCCGAGGTCGGCGCCGTTGAACATGTCTACCGAGGAGATCGCGACTTGATGCATGCAGACGACCACCCAATCGACAACCGGATCGTGGCGAGCCGCAGCCAATTCACCTTCGAGCCAGGCCTTCTGCGCGCCGGCTGAATACCCGCGGACGTAGGAATTGCCCGCGTCCTGATACGTGATGTCGTCGTTCGCGATGCTGATGACGCGCATCGAGCCGGCCGTGAAGGCATACCAGAGTCCGCGGGTCACGTTCGTCTGCCCGGCGGCCGCCGGCACCGAAAAGTAGGTCTGATATGCGCGATAGCCGATCGGCCCGTTGCCCAGCTCGTTCTCGTGGTTGCCGGGCGAGGGCATCCACGGACGGTTGCGGGCGCTGCGGCTGTTGTTCGCCCAGAAGTCCCACCATGTGCGCACACGGTCGGCGGCGAGATTGGCGTAGCAGAGATCGCCATTGAAGAGATGAAACGCCGGCCGCAATCGCTCCACCCCGAGCGTCGTGTCGCCCGCGGCCGGCGAGCCGAGATTGTCGTTGACGAACGGCGGATTCGGAATCGTCACGCCGGGCGGAGGCACGAACTTCTTGCCGAGCGTCGGCGTGCCTTGATCGCCGAAGCTCGTGAAGGTGAACGGCTTCCGCCCGCGCGGCGCGGTGCGGAACGTTCCGAACTCCGGGTCGGCACCGTCGTGCAGCGCCGCATACAGGTAGGCGGACGCGGGCTGAAGCCTCCTCAGGCGCGCGTGATACGCGTAGACGGTCTGATTGGACTTTGCATCGGTGTAGCTGGTCTCTTCGGCGGCGGCGGTTTGCTCGAGCTTCCCGTCGAAACGCCCAAGCAGGACGCGCGGCCGCCGAACGGATTGCAGCGTGTGCCAGGACACCACCATCTCCGATGATGCGTCCGCGCCGAACTCCAGGTGCAGCCCGTGCACGGGGGGACCCGTTACCGGATCCGACGGCCGGCTGAAGGGGAGAGCGGCTTCGACTTCTCCGGTTCCGATGAGCGATACCGCTACCGCGGTCATACCTGCAGCGGCGAGCAGCTTACGGCGGCTTAGGTCGAAGCTGCGTTCGTTATCGGAAGCGGTCATGGTTCAGAGAGTATTCTGGTTTTCTTAAGACAGTCTAATGGGTTCGGAGGAACCGCAACCCCGGGGTTGCGCTTTCATTCAGAATATGCAACTATGGGGTTGCACATTTTTGGGAGGGGTCCGTGGTTAGAGATCCGGCCGCATTCGAACGGCATGACGAGCGCTAGGACAAGCGCGACGGCGACTGCGTTGACGGTGACGCTCGGGCTCGCCGCCGCGTCCTGGATCGTCTCGGTCCAGCAGATGAACGGGATGGGGATGGACATGGGCGTTGCGACGCCCCTTGGTCCGTTCGCGGTCTTTGTCGCCCTGTGGTCGTCGATGATGGCGGCGATGATGCTGCCCGCCGCGGTTCCGGCAGTCTTGAGGCACGCTCGCGCCAGCGGTCGCGTGAGCGCCGCGCCGCTCTTCGTCGGTTCGTACCTCGCCGTCTGGACGTTCGTGGGCGTCGCCGTGTACGCGCTCTACCGGCCGCACGGGTTTTTCACCGCCGGCGCGCTTGTGATCGCGGCCGGAGTCTACGAGTTCACGCCGCTTAAACAGCACTTCCGCCGGCGCTGCCGCGAGCGGGTCAGCTCCGGATTCGAGTTCGGGATCTGCTGCGTCGGCTCGTGCATCGGGCTCACGCTGATCCTGTTGGCGGTGAGCGTGATGAGCGTGCCCTGGATGTCGGTGATCACCGTCCTCGTCCTTGCCCAGAAGCTTCTGCCCGCGAAGGTTGCGATCGACGTGCCGTTAGCGTTCGCGATCGTGGGCCTTGGAATTCTGATCATCATCGCGCCCGCGTCGGTTCCCGGCCTCACCCCATCGATGTGAGCCGTCATCGGTAGCGCGGGCTTTCCCAAGCTCTTGCCATAGTACGAAAGAGAGAATCAAAAGTGACCGACCACAAGACCGGAACACGCGAAGAGTGGCTGGCAGCCCGACTCGAGCTGCTCCAAGCCGAGAAAGCGCACACGCGGCGCGGTGATGAACTCGCGCAGCGGCGCCAGCAGCTGCCCTGGGTTCGCGTCGACAAGGAATACCGTTTCGAGACCGACGACGGCACAGCGTCGCTCGCCGATCTCTTCAAAGGACGCTCGCAGCTGCTCGTTTATCACTTCATGTTCGGGCCCGACTACGCGGCAGGGTGCCCGTCGTGCTCGGCAATCGCGGACGGCTTCAACGGATCCGCCGTCCACCTCGCGCATCACGACGTCACGCTTTGCGCGGTGTCGCGCGCGCCGTTCGCGAAACTGCAGGCCTACAAACAGCGCATGGGCTGGAGCTTTCCGTGGGCCTCATCGTTCGGCGGCGACTTCAACTTCGACTATGGCGTCTCGATCACCAGGGAACAGCAGCAGTCGGGAACGGTCGAGTACAATTTCCGCGAAATGGATACGCGGCCGATGCTGGGTTCCAACGACGAACCCTGGAAGGCCCAGATTCTCTCGGGAACGGGAACAGATTGGGCAACGTACCGGCTCGAAGCGCCGGGCGTGAGCGCCTTCATTCTCAAGGATGGCGTGGCTTACCATACCTACTCGGCGTACGAACGCGGAGTGGATGGCATCTGGGGGATGTACCAACTGCTCGACCGCGCACCGCTCGGTCGCAACGAGGACGAGGCCGGCGTCTGGTGGCGCCGCCATGACGAGTACGACAGCCGGTGATGGAGCGCTGAAACCTTGGGGCAAAGCGGTACCGGGTCAGCCGTCCGCGGAAAACCAACGCCGCCCAAGGTCCTCGCAGAGCGCTGCTTCGTCGAAGTGAGATGCCATCAACGCAGCGAGGCCGCGGCGGCCTTCCAGCGACGACGACGCCGCCGTGAACCCGTTGTGCGCGAGCAACGCGGCTTCAACCGCGTCGGCTGCAGCTTTACCACACGCGAACGCGGCAGCCGGTGTCCCTTTGATGGCGCCCAGACCGGCGGCCTGCGTCGCGGCGAGCCCGAGCGCGTGCCTGGTCGCATCTTCGTCGAGCGCCGCCGCGTGTGCCGCTGCCGCCGCGGCGCCGATGCCGGCGACCACGGCGGCCGCGTCCCAGGGTGCATCGAAGGTGATCGTTCGTGCGAGCTGCCTTGCGATTTCCCGACCGATCGCAATCGCCTCGATCACGATCACGTCGTCGGCGTCCGCGTGGCCGCGCGCCGAGAGCTCGCTCGTCGCCACCGCCGCAGCGACGATCGCTGCATCCTCGCTCACGCCGGCGAGCGACGTCCCCGCCCCGAACGCGCGCCGTAGCGGTGCCCCGTAGGACGCCAGCGCGCGTGATGCGCTTGCGGAATTCTTGCTCGGCACGTGAAGCGCTGCGCGCGCCGTTAGCAACGATGTGCGCGCGGCGCGCCGGGCAGCATCGAACCCAACGCCGGCGGGCGGGGCGACCACGAACCGGGCGACGGCCTCGGACGCTCGAACCTGCGGTGACGCCGGGCTAGCCACGCGCGCTCACCTGCGGCAGCGTCGAGGCGATTACGGCATCCAGCGTAGCAGATGGGCCCAGCTCGAGCACCGCATCGATGAGCCGCTTCGCGGACCCTTCCCCGAGCTGCGGCTCGACCAGGAGCCGCACCTTTGCGAACAGTTCCACGTC
>PMOG01000178.1 GCA_003161555.1 Vulcanimicrobiota bacterium
CCGCGCGCCCGCAGGTCGCAGGCGGCCTCGAAGATCGCCCGGACCTGCATCGCGTAGATCTCGGGATAGACGATGCCGAGCCGGCATACCCGCAGCCCGAGCATCGGATTTTCTTCGTGCAGCGCCTGCACGCGATCGAGCACGCGCATCTTCTCGCGATAAACCGGATCGTTCTCGCCTTTGGTGAGCCGTAAGGTCGTCGTCTCGACCAGCAGCCCTTCGCGTGAGGGCAGAAACTCATGCAGCGGCGGATCGAGCAATCGAATCGTGACCGGAAGTCCGGCCATCGCTTCGAGGATGCCGCCGAAATCGTCTCGTTGGAAGGGCAGCAGCTGGTCCAGAGCTTCGGCCCGCGCTTGGGGCGTATCGCTGATGATCATACGCTGCACGACCGGCAGACGGTCGGGCTGCATGAACATGTGCTCGGTGCGGCAGAGGCCGACGCCTGCAGCGCCCAGCTCGCGCGCTTTGCGCGCGTCGTCGGGCGTATCGGCGTTGGCCCACACCTGCAGTCGCGCGACCTCATCGGCCCAGCTCATGAATTCCGACAGCCACGGCGGGAGCTGCGAGGGCGGCGGAATCAACGCCAGCTTCCCGAGAATGACGTTGCCCGTCGTTCCGTCGATGGTGATCCAGTCGCCCTCGCGCAGCACCTGGCCGGCGATCGTCGCGCTGCGGCCCTGCCGGTCGATCGTCATCGCATCGAAGCCGGCGACGCACGGGCGGCCCATCCCGCGCGCCACCACCGCGGCGTGCGAGGTCGCGCCGCCGCGCGCGGTCAGAATCCCCTTGGCCGCGATCATGCCGTGCACGTCGTCAGGCGCCGTTTCGACCCGCACCAGGATCACGTCGTCGCCCTGCGCGCCGCGCGCGACGGCCCGCTCGGCATCGAACACGATCTCACCGGTCGCCGCGCCGGGCGAGGCGTTGAGACCCCTCCCCGCGATCGCGTAGGTCTGCGCGGGGTCGATGCGGGCATGGAACAGCTGGTCGAGCGAGGCCGCATCGACGCGCGCCAGCGCCTCGGACTTCGTGATGATCCCTTCGCGGACCAGATCGAGCGCGATGACGACGGCCGCTTCGGCGCTGCGTTTTCCGCTGCGCGTCTGCAGCATGTACAGCTTACCGCGTTCGACCGTGAACTCGAGATCCTGCATGTCGCGATAGTGCGTCTCGAGCTGATGCGCGAAGGCGACGAACTGGGCGTAGATGTCCGGCTGGCTCGACTGCAGATCCGAGATCTTCATCGGGGTGCGCACGCCCGCGACCACGTCTTCACCCTGCGCATTGCGCAGGTACTCGCCGTAGAGGGTCTTCTCGCCGGTGTTGGGGTCGCGCGTGAAGGCGACGCCGGTTCCTGAATCGTCGCCCATGTTTCCGAACACCATCGAGCAGACGCTGACCGCGGTACCCCAGTCGTCGGGAATCTTGTTGAAGGCGCGGTAATCGCCGGCGCGTTTGGAGTGCCACGAGTCGAATACGGCACCGACCGCGAGCTCGAGCTGTTCGTACACGTCCTGCGGAAACGGGGCGTTGGTGTGAACGCGAACGATCTCACGGAACTGCGCGATCACTTCTTTCCAGCGGTCGGCGCTCAACTCCGGATCGGTGGCTACGCCGGCCTTGTGCTTAGCCTCGTCGACGACGTGGTCGAATTGCTCTTTCTCGATGCCCAGCACGATGTTCGCGAACATCGACATGAAGCGGCGGTACGCATCGTAGGCAAAGCGCTCGTTGGCGGTCAGTTTCGCCAGCGCCGCGACGGTCCGGTCGTTGAGCCCGAGGTTGAGGATCGTGTCCATCATCCCGGGCATCGAGACCCGCGCGCCGCTGCGCACCGAAACCAGCAGCGGCTGCGCCGACGACCCGAAGCCTTTGCCGGTCCGTTCTTCGAGCACGGCCATCGCCGAAGCCAGCTCGGCGGGCAGTCCGGACGGCAGCTTCCGACCGGCGTCATAGTAGGCGAGGCAGGCTTCGGTCGTGATCGTGAACCCTGGCGGCACCGGCAGCCCCGCGCGCGTCATCTCCGCCAGGCCGGCCCCCTTGCCGCCCAGCAGGTCGCGCATCTTGGCCGAGCCTTCGTCGAAGAACCAGATACGCTTGGGCGCCGGCTCGGCGATCGTTCCAGACTGGACCGGGATTCGGCTCACGACCGCTTCGGACACCGCTCTCTTACCTTCCTGGCCAGGCGTGCGTGGAAATTCGTTATGGCGCTGCGTCCGCACGACGGAAACTTTCTCCGTCCTTGGCGCGCTTCATCTGAATTCCCCGCCGCTCGGCGCCTCAAGCAGGCGCTGGCCAAGGTGTGCCCGCGGGCGCAGTCCGTCGGGCTAGTCGGCGCTGCGGCCGCGCTTGGCCGCGCGGGGACTCTCGAGGGCGCGCACGCGCCGGTCGAGCGCATGCACCTGCAGCGTCAGCTGCTCGACCAAATGCAGGGTCGGGGCGTCGGCCGGCGCCTTGGCGGCGGCGCCGTCTTCACCGGTCGCCAAATATTCCGGCGTCACGCCGAGGATCCGCGCCAAGCGAAGGCCGACCGCAAAGCTGGCGCTCTTCGTCTGCCCCGATTCCATCTGCCGGATCGCGCCTTCGGTCACCCCGACCGCGTGCGCGAGCCCGCTCGGCGTGAGCCGCCGCCGCGTGCGCAGCGCGCGAAGACGCTCGCCGAAGCTCTGTGACACGCCGGGAAGTATACGGAGCACCCCGCGCAGTGTGGTATTGCGGTTCCCGGCACAATATGCTACGACCAGGACGATGCGCGTCCCCTCTAGCGGGTGCAGGTGCGCCGTGTCATTCTCACACCCTGACCGGCCGCCGGCACTCGCAATCCGGGGACGCGCGTCGCCGCCGCGAACGCGCGGACTACGGCACGATTTCGGTGCCGGTGCCGCGCATCGCCGCGTTGATTGCGCCCGGCCCGGCGCCGGCAACGACCGCGCGGCGAGCACCGTTGCGCACGGCTGCGATCGCAGCCTCCATCTTCGGGATCATGCCGCCGCTGAAGGTCCCCGCGACGAAGAGCGCGTCGGCTTCCGCCACGCTGAGCCGCGCGATCACGGAACCGGGATCGTTGAGATCGCGCCGTACGCCGGGGACGTCGGTGATCACGACGTACGCGTCGGCACGCAGCGCCCCGGCGATCGCACCGGCGGCCGTATCGGCGTTGCAATTCAGCGCGTTGCCGTCGCGGTCGAGCGCGAGCGGCGCCACGACCGCGACGAAGCCGGCTTCCAGCAACGCCGTCAGCGCGCGCGCGTCGACGCGTTCGATCGTGCCGACGAAGCCGAGGTCGTGGCCATCGACCGGCGCGGCCCGGCGCGCCTGCAGCAGGCCGCCGTCTTCGCCGGAGATCCCGACGGCGCGCGCACCGCGCGCGGCCAAGGCGCGCACCAGCGCCTTGTTCACGCTCCCGCAGAGGACGTATTCGACGATATCCCGGCTAGCGGCGCCGGTCACCCGAAGCCCCGCCAGCCGTTCCTCGACGATCCCCTTGGCGCGCAGTTCGGCGTCGATCTGCGGGCCGCCACCATGCACGAGAACGACCCGCTCGCCCCGGGCTGCCAAGGCGGCGACCTCGTCCAGGACGGGATCGTCTCTGGCTGCAGCCATCGCGTTGCCGCCGTATTTCAGCACGACTAGCACCGCCTGCACCCGCCGTTGCCCACCCGGCCCTTTTCCCGGGCGAGGGGGCCCATGACTCGCAGTTGCATAAATATACATTTACTGTATAATCATGCAGTCATGATTGCCCTGCCTGCCGCGACGCGGCTGCGCGGCCGGAACGTCCTTCGCGTCACCGACCTCGGCGCCGATGAGCTCGCCAGCCTCTTGTCACTGGCCACCACGCTCAAGGAGCGCGGCCGCGAGCAGATGGTGCTGCTGCGCGGCAAGACGCTGGTCATGCTGTTCGAAAAACCCTCGCTGCGCACGCGCGTTTCCTTTGAGG
>PMOG01000220.1 GCA_003161555.1 Vulcanimicrobiota bacterium
CCTTCGACCATCATCACCGCATCGGACGTGCCGGCGACGACGATCTCCATCCCGCCGCTCTCGTACTGTTCGAGGGTCGGGTTGGTGATGAAGCCGCCGCTCTCATCGCGTCCGACGCGGACCGCGGCGACGTTTTTTTGGAACGGGATATCGCTGACCGCGAGGGCAGCGCCGGCGGCGCAGACCGCGATGACGTCGCTGTCGAGACCGGGATCGGTCGAAAGGACCGTCGCGATGATCTGGACGTCGTTGCGGAAGCCGTCGGGGAAGAGGGGACGGATGGGGCGATCGATCTGGCGCGCGCTGAGGACGCCGTGTTCCGACGGCCGCCCTTCGCGCTTGATGTAGCCGCCCGGGATCTTGCCGGCTGCGTACATCTTCTCTTCGTAATCGCAGGTGAGGGGAAAGAAGTCGATCCCCTCCCGCGGTTTCTCCGACGCCGTTGCGGCGCAGAGGACGACGATCTGATCGCCGTAGCGGACGAGGGCGGACCCGTTGGCTTGCTTCGCAAGCTCTCCCGTCTCAATGACGAGCGTACGGCCACCGATCTCGAGCGAGACGGATTCTGGCACTGATACTCCTAGATTGTGTTCTTGTTTTATTCGCTTACGTTTCTTCTGTAAACGTGATTCGGTTCGCTGACCCGCCGGAACCGGCCTGTGCCGGGCGTACGCGCGGAACAGGATCGCAGTCAGGTTGTCTAGCGAGCAAGCTGACGCCGGCCCGCCCGAAGGCGGGCCCGGCCCGCGAGACGACGGCCGCGCTTAGCGGCGCAGACCGAGGTCGCCGATCAGCTTGCGGTAGCGCTCGAGATCTTTGTTCTGAAGGTAGGCGAGCAAGCGTCGGCGCTGACCGACCTGCATCAGCAGGCCGCGGCGGCTGTGATGATCCTTCTTGTGGATCTTCAGGTGCTCGGTGAGCTGGTTGATCGAGGCGGTCAAGATCGCGACTTGCACGTCGGCCGACCCGGTGTCGTTGGCACCGCGGCCGTATTTGACCGCGAGCTCCGATTTTTGTTCCTTGGTGAGGGGCACGGGATGCCAGGCTCCTTTCGACTCGCGCGTCTGCAGACTCCGTGGGTCCGCGACGGCGACCGACGAATCATACCCGATCCGGGCCAGGCCGTCAAAGCGTGGGTCGCTTCTCCGCACGCATGGCAGCCTCGATCCGCCCGATTTGGGCCTGACGCTCACGCGGATCCGCCGACAGCCCGCTGGTCTCCAGCTCGAGCGGCCTCCACACCGACGAACCTCACCGCGCGCGCCTGGTGCTCACATCCCCTACGAGGGCGCAGCGCGTTCGAATGTTGGGTCGGAGGACCGGGACGCCGCTCGGCTCGACCAGCGTGACCGTCCAAACTTTCCAGTGTCGTGTCTCGTGTTTCATTTTGAAACCCGCAATCACCAGATGACTTTGCAAGCCCGCTGCTGATCCGCGGCGATGCCGGAATCGCCAGGCGGCGGCTTGAAAAGGACGGCCATATGGGGAATACCGCGTCAATCCCATGAACGCTCGCCCGTTTCTTGCGCTGCTAGCGGTTGGGATGCTGCCATTTTTCGCTGCCGGAGCATTTGGATCGGCCCTTGCGCAAACGGGCGACGACGAACCGACGCTCGTGCGGAGCGCGCAGGCGGCGATCGCAGCTAAGAACTGGAGCGATGCCGAAGTCGCCGCAAGAAAACTGGTCGCGCGCTCGGCGCGGTGGGACTATCTCGAGCTTCTCGGCGATACGCAGTTAGGCAACGCGGACTACCCGGACGCGCTCGACAGTTACAGCCGGGCGTGGGCTGCTGCGCAAACGCCAACCGTTTCTCCGGCTCCGACGAAGGCGGCGCTGGGTAGACTTCTCACGCAGATGGGCAATGTAGACTTGAGGCTTAAGCGAACGGACGAAGCGATCGCTGCCTACACGAAGGCCGCGCCGCTTGCGGCCAACCCGGGGCTCGCGTACTTCAACCTGTGTGCCGTCTTATACAACATTGGTCACACGGACGGCGTTCTCGCGGCTTGCAATACAGCGATCGCGGCCGATCCGGGACGCGCCGACGCGTACTTCATCAAGGGATCGTTCCTCATCTCACAATCGACCGTGAGGGGCGGCAAAACGATCGCGCCCCCCGGGACCGTCGAGGTACTGCGAAAGTACCTCGAGCTTGCTCCGAACGGGCCCCATGCGCAAGACGTTCGCGACATGCTCGACTACGTCAAGTAGAAGGATCGGTCCGGTGCTTCAAAGTGCGGGGTTCTCGTTGACCTCTTGGAGCGCGGCTGTCACGGCGTCGCGCAGGGCTTCCAGCTCGGGTTGGGCGGACGTGGTCGCTTCGGCTTGCATCTCGATCGCGGTCAGGATTCGGCGCGCCTCGGCCCGATCGATGGCGACGTAGAGCGTGCGCGCGAGTTCGTCATCGAGCCGTTCGAGCGCGCGTTTGGCCATGTTCGCCTGACCGAAAGCGTACGCGTGGTGGCTGGCGTTTCCCAGCAGCTTGAGTTCCGCGTCGAGCCAGTCGCGATAGTCCTTAAGCAAGACGTCCTCCCGTGGGCGCGGAACTGGCCGCGCTGTGAACGATGACTTCGTGACCGCGGCGCGGGTCACCGACGTTGCGCCGGGGACGGGGAAAGCAGTGATCGTCGGCGAGCGCGAGATCGCGCTCTTCAACGTCGCCGGAGTGTTCTACGCGCTCGAAAACCATTGCCCGCATCAGGGCGGCCCGCTGGCCGACGGCTGGCTCGACGGTGCGGTCGTCACCTGTCCGTGGCACGCCTGGACGTTCAAGCTCAGCGACGGCAAGATGACGCTGGGGGATTTTGCCCGCGTCGACACGTTCGAAGTCCGCGTCGAGGGCAACGACGTGCGCATCAGCCGCACGCCGCAGTCGACGGCGCAGTAAGAGGCCGCCGGCCGAGCGGTACGCTCAACCGCAGCGTCACTGAGGACGGGGGTCCGAGCCGGTCGACGCTGGTGAGGTACACGCGGTCGGCAAGGTTGTCGATTGCCAGCGAGAGCGCGGAGCCGTCGGCCGCGTGCAGCGTGATACGGCCGCCGATCAGCAGCGCCGTGCCCAGCGGCTGATGTTCGAGATCGTCGGCGAAGGCCGGCCCGCTGTAGGAGAGTTCCAACGCGCCGGTCAGCGCGCGCACGCTCTGTTCGAGGTCGACCGCGGCGGCGGAATCGGGGACGTAGGCGAGACGTTTGCCGATCTGCGCCGGCGCGCCGGCCACGACGCGGTCGTGTTGACTCGTCGCGAACCCGCGCACCTGCGAGCACGGCGTGAGCCGGTGTTCGTACTCGGCGGTGAACGCGTCGCTGGCGGTGCGGCCGAAGTTGGCGCGCTGCTGCACGTTGGTCGCGATGGTGCGAAACCCGATCGCGTCGACGACGCTCGTCCCGGTATAGTCGACGGCGAACCGCGTGGTGGCGCTCGTTGCGACGTCGGCCCCGAGCTGCAGCGAACGGCTCCGTTCCGGGACCAGCGCCGGATTGTTCTCTTCGAGCACCGAGCCCACTTTGAAGCTGCGGATCAGTTCGTTGAGGAACGGCGCGCGCAGTCCGGTGCCGTAGGCGGCGCGGAACACGACGGCGCCGGAGGCGACGTAGCGCAGATCCAAGCGCGGCGAGATCGCGGCGGCGGTGCGCTGGCCGAGCGCGTCGGTGACGATCGTGTCGTAGCGCGCGCCGGCGATCCCGCCGAAGCGGCCGTCCCAGGTCTGCTGCAGCGCTATGCCGCCCAGACGCTGGGTGCCGGCGACGTTGCTCTGAACGCTGCCGTTGGCCGCGTTCTGCGTGCTCTCACCGGTCACCAGACGGTCCTCGGCGACGAGCGAGAGCGCGCCGGCGCCGTCGGGGATGTCCCAGCGCGCGCGGAAACCGGCGTCCGACGAGGGGATGTGCTGCGTGTAGAGCAGGCTTCCGGGCGAGCTGGTCTTATCGGCCAAGTTCACAACCGTCGTCGCGCGGGCGAACGCGGTCAGGGTGAAGACCGCATCGCGCCCTTGCGTCCAGGTTGCCGCGGCTTGGCGCAGCGCACGCGCGAAGCCGTCGTGCGGGCGTCCGTCCTGCTGGGCATCGTCGCTGACGAGCGCGTCGAGGTTGAGGTTCGAATCGGCGCTCGAGAACTGCGAACGCACGTGCATCACGTCGGCGGTCGAGATCGCGGGACGGTCGACCGGTGAGGTCTGGCCCGGCGGAATCACGCCGTAGCTGAAGCGGCTGCTCGCCAGCGTGAGCGCGTTCGCAAACGCGCCGGCGGCGCCGGTCAGGCCGAGCGTCCCGTCGCCGACGACGGTGCCGCCGGTCGTCGCGTCGAGCTCGCCGCCGGGCGTGCGCGAGGGCGGCGTCGTCAGCAGCGCGAGCACGCCGCCGACCGCGCCCGAGCCGTAGAGCGCGGAGCCGGGGCCGCGCAGCAGTTCCGCGCGCGCAATCGACGCGGCGGGGTAGGCATTCCAATCGACTTGGCCGCCGAAGCCGTCTTGGGCCGGCACGCCGTCGACGAACAGCGCACCGCGATCGTTGCCGGCGCCGGAGAACGACAGCCGCAGCTGTCCGTAGTTCGTAAACGGCGCGTTGCTGCGGTCGCGGTCGTTGCCGGGCAGCACGCGCAGCGCTTGATCGAGCGACGGCGCGGTTTCCTCGGCCAGTCCGTGGCCGTCGATCACCGTCGCCGCCTGCGGGGCCCGGTGCAGCGATTGCGGCGAGCCGCTGACGACGGTGACGCTGCCGATCGGCAGCGGCCCGCCGGACGGTGACGGCGACGGAGAGGGTGACGGCGATGCGGCCGCGACGATCGACGCGAGAAGCGTAGCTGCCAGCATCATCGCCGCTCTCGCGCGCTACGCGAGGGCGTCGCGAAGGTCGAGCAGTCTGCGCGAACCGCTGGCGAACGTCGCGATGCGCAGCGCGGTGAGCAGTTCGTCGATCAGCATCGCGACGGCCGCTTCGGAATCCTCGGCGGCGCGCAGAAACGGCAGCGCGAGTCCGGCCAGATCGGCGCCCAGCGCGATCGCTTTCGCGATCTGCACGCCGTCGCGGATGCCGCCGCTGGCGACGAGCGGAACCTGCGGCAGCGCCTCGCGGATCGCGGCGGTTGCGCGCGGCGTGGCGTAACCCCAGTCGGCGAAGGCTTCGGCGATGCGCTCGCGCGAGGCGTCGTCCGCACGCCGCCCCTCGACGAGCGCCCACGACGTTCCGCCGGCTCCCGCGACGTCGATCGCCGCGACGCCGCAGGCGAGCAGTCGCGCCGCGGTGGACGGCGCGATCCCGGAGCCGACGCTCTTGGCGATGACCGGCACGTCGAGCGCGGCGCACAGCGCGCTGATGCGCGGTTCGAGGTTGCGAAAATTGGTGTCGCCGTCACGCTGCAGTGCTTCCTGCAGCGGGTTGAGATGCAGGTACAGGCCTTGTGCGCCGACGGCGTCGATCAATCGCCGCGCGTCGTCGATGCGCACGGCGTAGTTCAGCTGCACGGCACCCAGGTTCGCGAACAGCACGACCTTCGGTGCGACCGTTCGCACCGCGAAGGTGGTCAGCAGCGCGGGGTCTTCGAGCATCGCGCGGCCGCTGCCCAGCGCGAACGCGATCCCGGCCGCTTCGGCCGAACGCGCGAGGCGCCGGTTGATCTCGGCTGCGCGCTGCGTCCCTCCGGTCATCGAGGAGATGATCAGCGGCGCACGCAGCGGCAGACCGAGAAACGTCGTGCTCAGGTCGACGTCGGCGAGCGCGATCT
>PMOG01000187.1 GCA_003161555.1 Vulcanimicrobiota bacterium
AGTCGAACTTCTCGACCGCGCGAATGAGCCCGAGATTCCCCTCTTGGATCAGGTCGAGAAACAGCATGCCGCGGCCGACGTACTTTTTCGCGATCGACACGACCAGCCGCAGGTTGGCCTCGGTCAGCTTGCGCTTCGAGTCCTCGCCGTCGAGCATGATCCGGTTGTCGGCCGTGCCGTTCTTGAGCGCTTCCTTCTCGCCGGACTCGATCGACATCGCCAGCCGCCGCTCGTGCTCCATCGAGAGCAGCGGAACGCGTCCGATCTCCTTGAGGTACATCCGAACCGGGTCGTCCAGGGCGAGACCAGCCGGAATCGTCTCTTCTTCTTTTTCGGCTTCGTCGGCGGGCTTCTCACCCTTCGCCGGCTCTTCGACGATCTCGATACCGAGCGACGCGATCTCTTCGAGCAGATCGTCCATGCGTTCGGGCGCGACGTCTTCGACGTTGTCGAAAACGGTGTTGATCTCTTCGTACGTGAGCGTGCCGCGCTTCTTGCCGCGCTCGAGCAGTTTCTTGATCTGCTCGTCGAGCGAGAGCTGCGGTCCCTCGGCGGTTGCGGCGGCGGTTTTCTTGGTACGGGCCATGCTGGTCTTCACCCCCTTTCTGATTTCGGTTCCGGAGCGGAGAAGTAACCTTCTCCTACGGATTATCCCTTTTTGAGCTGGACGGCGAGCGCGACGTGCTCGGCGCGAAGAGCGTCCGGCACCGGACGGTCCGCGTCGACGAGTTGTGTCATTTCCTCGTCAAGTTCGCGATAGCGGCGTTCGGCGTCATCCCGGGCGAAACGCGCAACGACGCGATCGAGCTTCGCTCGCCGGTCATCCGCGTCCGCAAGCCGGACCGAGCCGGAGACCGACGCGAGAGTCGCCGCCGCGTCATCGTCTCCTTCAAACACGGCAAACACGTCCGACGGTTTCACCAGCGAGCGAGCGTGCGTACGGAGTGCTTCCCAGACGCGCCGGAACTGCGGGCTGGCGAAGCGCTCGGACGGAATGCGCTCGGCGTACTCCGCGACCAACGCCGGATCGTCCAGCGCGATGGCCAGGACTTCGCGTTCGAACGACGGGCGGTCGCCGAAGCCCGGAACCACGTGCCGCGACGCGTTCCCGTCGCTCCCGCGCGCGAAGTGCACCGGATTGAGCAGCAGGCGCGCACGGCGGAGATCGTCGATCGACAAGCCGAGCCGGCGCGCCGCGTACACGCGCCAGCGGTCTTGCTCCTCCGGCGGCGCCAGCCGGCGAATCGTCTCCTCCGCCCAGCGCGCCAAGGCGGCACCGCCGCCGTGCGGACCGCGGCGCTCGATTTCCGCATCAATGCGTACTTGCGTCGCCGGGATCGGCTTCTCGAGCAGGGATCGAAACGCTTCCGCCCCATTGCGGCGGACGAACTCGTCGGGATCCTTGCCGTCGGGGATGCGCAGCGCGAAGGCGGCAACGCCCTCCGCGCTCAGCGCGTCGATCGACTTGAGCGTGGCCTCGAGTCCGGCGGCATCGGCGTCGAAGCACAGGATTGCGCGGCTCGCCACCCGGCCGAGTTCGCGCGCCTGCTCGGCCGTGAACGCGGTCCCCAGCGCGGCCACGGCGTTGGCGAAGCCGGCCTGGTGGAGCGCGATGCAGTCCAGATATCCTTCGACCACGATCGCCGTATCGTCGCGCGCCGCCGCGCGCCGCGCGACGTTGAGTGCGAACAGAAAGCGGCCCTTGGTATACACCGGCGTGGTCGACGTGTTGAGATACTTCGGCTCGGCGTCGCCGAGCGCGCGTCCGCCGAAGGCGATCGTTTCGCCGGTGTTCGCCAGCGTCGGGATCATCAGCCGGTCGCGATAGAAGTCGTAGAAGCCGCCGCGCTGACTGGGCTTGAGCAGGCCGGCTGTGACCGCCAGGCCCGGGTCGACGTCGTTGCGCCGCAGCTCGTCGACCAGACCGTCCCAGCCGGCCGGCGCGTAGCCCAGCGAAAACGCCGCGATCGTCGCCTCGGTGATTCCGCGTCCGGCGCAGTACGCGCGCGCCGCGGCGCCGTCGGGGGCCAGCAGCATGCGGTGGAACCACGCCCGCGCGACCTCGTTCGCGTGGTAGATCGACTCGCGCTCGCTGCGCGCGCGCGCCGCGCGCGGATCCTCGTTTTCGACCTCGACGCCGACCCGTTTGGCGAGGATGCGCAGCGCGTCGGTGAACCCGACGTTCTCGTGCTTCTGCACGAAGGTCAGCACGTCGCCGCCGACGCCGCAGCCGAAACACTTGAAGAAACCGCGATCGGGATGGACGTGGAACGAGGGCGATTTCTCGCCGTGAAACGGGCACAGGCCGACCAGATCGTTGCCGCGTTTGCGCAACGTCACATAGGCCCCGATCACCTCGCCGATGTCGGTGCGAGCGAGAACCTCACGCTTGACGCCGTCGTCGACACGCACGGTCGGCAGGCTTCGGCGCGCGGGCGCGCAGCTCCGCCGCAGCAGCGCAGGGTATGCGACCGCGGCCGGTGGAGGAACGTGCGGTGAAGCAAACGGCACGGCGGTGAAGTCGAAACGCATCTACGACCCGATCCACGGCTTCATCGAGCTCGACGCGGGCGAGGTGCGTCTGCTCTCCTCGCCGGCGGTGCAGCGGCTGCGCCGGTTGCGGCAATTGGGTCTGGCGTACCTGGCGTTCCCCTCGGCGGAGCATTCACGTTTTTCGCATGCCCTCGGCGCGCTGGCGATCGGCAGCCGCGCGTTCGACGAACTGCGGGTCCACTCGCCGGGCGCGTTCGACTCCGAGCGCGCGTTCGGCGCGCAGCGCCGGCTGCTGCGCGCCGGCCTGCTGCTGCACGACATCGGACACGGCCCGTTTTCGCACGCCTGCGAAGCGGTTCTCGGCGTGCGGCACGAAGCGCGCACCGAGGCGATGCTCGCGCAGCTCGAGATGCGCGACGCGATCGCGGCGCTCGACGTCGACCCGGCGGCGGTGCTGGGCCTGATCACCGGCACCGCCGACGCGGATCCCGTCCTGCGGGAGCTGGTGAGCGGACCGAATCTGGACGCCGACCGCATGGACTACCTGCTGCGCGACGCCTACTTCACCGGAGTCGCCGGCGGAACGTTCGATGCCGCGCAGCTGATCGGTTCGCTGCGCATCCTCGATACCGGCGGACGACCGCAGTTGGGCGTGGACGGCCGCGGCGTGGTGGCGCTCGAGTCCTTCGTGCTGGCCCGCTACATGATGTTCGCGAGCGTGTACTTCCACCATACCACGCGCGCGTTCGAGCGCGTGCTCAACGACGTGCTGCGCCTGCTGTGGCCGGAGCCGCGCGCCCTCGAGGGGATCGACGAGTTCTTGGCGTGGGACGACTTCCGCGTGCTCGACGCGATCCGTGATTTCGACGACGAAGGAGCGCGCGCGCTGCGCGAACGCCACACGATCTATGGCCTGGCCGCCGAGTTCAACGCCGAGCGCGACCTGAGCGTCTTCGAACGCTGCGAGCGCGCTCTGCGCGAGCGCTGGGGCGACGCAGTTTGGAGCGATTCGCAGGAACAGCTCATCCATCGCCTGCCGCTGGGCACCGGCGACTCCGCGCCGACGGTACGGGTGCGGCTGATGGGGCGCATCGTCGACGCCCGCGTCGCATCAGATCTGATCGCGCGCCTGTCCGGCAAAGCCTACTGGCGCAAACTCTTCGTCCGCAGCGATCTGGTGCCGGTCGGTCAGGCGCGCGGCATCTGCGCCGAGATCATCGCCGGCAGCGACCAGCCGCGCCTGTTCTGAAGCGCTAGGAGCGCGTCAGGTTGACGGCGACCGAATTGGGCTTGACCAGCTGGGGAAACTTCTTGCGCAATTGTTCGAGCTTGGGGATGTCGTTGTACACGATGTACGGATAGTCGGGGTTATGCGCGGCGAAGTGCTGGTGGTACGCTTCGGCCGGATAGAACGCGACGAACGGCACGACCGTCGTGACGATCGGCGACGAGAACGTATGGGCCGCCGTCAACGATGCGATCGTCTCGGCGGCAGCGCGCTTCTGCGCGTCGCTGGTGTAGAAGATCGACGAGCGGTATTGCGTACCGTCGTCGGGTCCCTGACGGTTCAGCTCGGTCGGATCGTGCGCGACCGTGAAATAGACGGCTAGCAGCTGGGCGTACGAGATCTGCGCCGGATCGAACGTGATCTCGACCGATTCGGCGTGGCCGGTCATGCCGCTGCTCACGATCTCATAGTGCGCGGTCATCGCGTTGCCGCCGGAAAATCCGGAGACGACGTTGGTAACCCCGCGCAGAGACTCGAAGACGGCTTCCATTCCCCAGAAGCAGCCGCCGGCCAGGACGGCACGCTCGTGCTGAGCGGCAACAGCAGGGACCGGTACCAGACCGAGTACGGCCAGGGACGTAAGCAGGGCGGCGATTCTCGCGATCATGACTTCACCATACTCCACTGGAACGGCCGTGTCGGCAAGCCGGATTACGGCTTGCGTGTTGACGAGCGCCCGCTGCGCGTGGCACCATCGGACGGTCGTGACCGTTTTCGTCTGGTCCTACCGCACTTTTGCCGCACGCGAAGCGTTTCGGCGGTAGGCCTTTGCCGTGACGGTCCCGGGGACCGAACTGCAAGAGCCCCTCGCCGACGCGGGGGGCTCTTGTGCTTGATGGGAGTCCGATGACCAGCCCCAACACTGCCGCCGAGACGGCCGGCACCACCCTGACCATGACCGCCGCCTTCGAAGGGATCGAGGGCTCGTACTCGCACGCGGTCCTGGGCGCATACGCCCAGCGGCGAGGGGTCACGTTTGCGCCGCTCGGGTGCGCCTCGTACCGACCCGTCGCGCACGCCGTGCTGTCCGGCCGGGCCGACCTCGGCCTGCTGCCGATCGACAACGCGATCGCGGGGACGATTCGCGAAGGCTACGACACCCTGGCCGAATACGAGCTGGACTTGCTGGCGGAGATCACGATGCGGATGGAGCACCGCCTGCTCGGCGTCCCCGGCGCCACGCTCGAGGGTCTGCGCGAGATCGACTCGCACCCGATCGTGCTGGCCGAATGCGGGCGCTTCCTCTCGACGCTTCCCGACGTCCGGCGCGTCCCCGTCCCCGACACCGGCATCGCCGCGCGCGACGTCGCAGCGGCCGGTGATCCCTCGCGCGGCGCGATCGCGTCGAGCGAGGCCGCCCAGCGCTACGGGCTGGTCGAGTTGGCGGCGACGATCGCCGACCATCCCGATAACTTCACCCGCTTCATCCTCTTTCGGGCGCCCAACGCGCAAGGGCCGGCGGCCGAATTCGAACCGGCCGAGGCGTACGCGGACCGCAAGACGTCGATCGTCTTCGCCGTCCCGGATTTGCCCGGCGCGCTCGGACGCGCGCTCTCGGTGTTCGGTGCGCACGGCTTGAACGTCTCGAAACTCGACTCCAAATCGCGTCTTGGCGCCGACTCGCAGTACGCGTTCTACGCCGACGTCGACGGCGACGTGCGCGACGAAGGCTTCGCGATGGCGCTACAGGAGCTGCGCGACGTCACCGTGGCCTTGCACGTGATCGGCACCTACGACGCCGCCACCGCCCCGCCGCGGATACGGCGCGAGCCCGGCGTGATCGTCGACACGGCGCCGGCCGCGATACCGGCGCCGGCCAAGGTCTCGTTCCCGCGCGCGCAGCGGCAAGGCGAGCACGCGCGCAGCCGCGTGGCGGTCGGCAACGTCATCGTCGGCGACGGCAACTTCGTCATCATCGGCGGCCCCTGCAGCGTCGAATCGCGCGAACAGATCCTCGCGACCGCCGACGCGGTGGCGGCGGCCGGCGGCGTAATGCTGCGCGGCGGCGCGTTCAAGCCGCGGACCTCACCGTACGCGTTCCAAGGGCTGGGCTGGGAAGGCGTCGCGCTGCTGGCGGAGGCGAGCCGCGCGTCCGGCCTGCCGACCGTGAGCGAGGTGATGAGCATCGATCAGGTCGAGCGGATGGCGGCTTCGGTCGATCTGCTGCAGATCGGCGCTCGCAACATGCAGAATTTCGATCTGCTCAAAGCGGTCGGAAAGACAGCCCGGCCGGTGCTGCTCAAGCGCGGCATGGCCGCGTCGATCGACGAGCTGCTGGCGGCCGCCGAATACATTCTCTCGGAAGGCAATCCCAACGTGATCCTCTGCGAGCGCGGGATCCGCACCTTCGAGACCGCGACCCGCAACACGCTCGACCTCTCGGCGGTGCCCGTGCTGCGCGAACGCACCCACCTCCCGGTCATGGTCGACCCCTCGCACGGCGTGGGCGTGCGCCGCTGGATCGGGCCGCTGTGCCGGGCGGCCAAGGCCGTCGGCGCGCACGGCCTGCTCATCGAAGTCCATCCCAACCCGGCCGAGGCCAAGTGTGACGCGGACCAGGCGCTGACGTTCTCCGACTTCGCCCAGATCGTCCGCGAGCTGGCGACCATTCCGACCATGACCTGAGCGGGCCGCAACGGAGAGGCCCGCGCCGCCGACGAAACCTTGAGGCCGGAGGAACAACCATGAGCGCCATCGCGTCCCAACCGTCTTCTGCACCGCTGCGCGACCGGGTCAGCGCGGCCGAATGGCAAACGCGCGTCGACCTCGCGGCAGCGTACCGGCTGGTCGCCCACTACGGCTGGGACGATCTGATCTTCACCCACATCTCGGCGCGCGTTCCCGGCGGCGATCACCATTTTCTGATCAACCCCTACGGCCAGCTGTTCACCGAGATCAGCGCCTCGTCGCTGATCAAAGTCGATCTCGACGGCAAGATCGTCGACGAGACGCCGTTCTTCATCAACCCGGCCGGCTTCACGATTCATAGCGCGATCCACGCCGCGCGTGAAGACGTCGCGTGCGTGCTGCACCTGCACACGATCCCCGGCGTCGCCGTCTCGTGTCAGGAGAGCGGACTGCTGCCGATCAACCAGACCGCGATGCTGCTCAACGGCGAGATCGCCAACCACGAATACGAGGGCGTCGCGCTGCTGCTCGACGAGCGGCCGCGTTTGGTCGCCGATCTCGGTACGAAATCGGCGATGCTGCTGCGCAATCACGGGACGCTGACGGTCGGGCCGACGATCCCGGATGCTTTCTTGGAGATGTACTTTTTCGAGCGCGCCTGCGCGACGCAGATCGCCGTCCTAGCCGGCGGCTCCGCGCTTCACTGGCCGGCGGATTCGGTCCAAGCCGTCGTCCAGCAGCAAGCAAAATTCGGAACCAGTCAGGTCGCGCAGCTCGCGTGGGCCGGACTCCTGCGCATGCTCGACCGGAACGACCCCAGCTACAAGTTCTAGCCGTACGTACGGGGCGGAGCGGCCGTGACGGCACACGCACAATTTCCGCTCGAGCAATCCGGCGACGGGCGGTTCGTCCGCCAGGGCGACGCCTTTCGCGACCGGGTGCGCGCCGATCCGTCGTCGCCGTTCCCGGCCGAAGCCGGGCGTTATCATCTCTACGTGTCGCTGGCCTGCCCCTGGGCGCACCGCACGATCATCGTGCGGCGCTTGATGGGACTCGAGGACGCCATCGGCATGACCGTCCTCGATCCGATCCGCGACGAGCTGGGCTGGGCGTTCCGCCCGGTTCCGGGAGCGTCGCTCGATCCGGTCAACGGCTTCGCCTACCTGGCCGAAGCCTATCGCGCGACCAATCCGCACTATCACGGCCGGGTGACGGTCCCGGTGCTGTGGGACACGCGCACGCAGCGCATCGTCAGCAACTCTGACGACGACATCATGCGGATGTTCGAGACGGAATTCGCAGCACCGGCGGTGCACCCGGAACTCGACCTCTACCCGCCCGAACACCGCCGCGAGATCGATATCCTCAACGAGGAGATCTACGAGACCGTCAACGACGGCGTGTACAAGGCCGGCTTCGCCTCAGCCCAAGATTCGTACGCAGCGGCTGCGCGTACGGTCTTCGTCACGCTCGACCACCTCGAAGCGCGACTCGCCGATCGCCGCTATCTCTTCGGCGGCGTGCCGCTAGAAACGGATTGGCGGCTGTTCGTGACGCTGATCCGATTCGACGCCGTGTACTTCGGCCATTTCAAGTGCAACCTGCGCCGTATCGTTGACTACCCGAACCTGTGGGGCTACCTGCGCGACCTCTATCAGATCCCCGGCATCGCCGCCACGGTGAACTTCGATCACATCAAACGGCACTACTACATGACCCACGACGAGATCAATCCCACCCGGATCGTCCCCATCGGCCCGCTCTTGGATCTGAACGTACCGCCCGGCCGCGACCGCCTGAGCCTCGCGGTATAAAAGAAGACGCCCGGGAACCGTGTCCCCGGGCGTCTTTCTTGAGGTTCCCTCGAGTTTAGTGCGGGAACCAGGAACCGGTGTCGATGTGGAACGTCCCGAGCACGTCGAACGATGCGACGTGAATGGCGTTCGGTGAGAGGAAGGTCGCAAACGGCGCGAGGCCGTTGACGCCCGTCGTTCCCATCATGATGGTGTGGTAGTCCGAGTGACGCAGCGCCAGCGTGAAGCCGGGGCTGAACCGCTTGGTGATGATGGCATCGAACGCCGTCGCCCAGCGGAACGGGAAGGGCTGGTTCTCGTAGAAGTTCAGCGCGCCCCAACGCTCGCGGCCCGAGACCGAGAGGCCGTGCTTGACGTCGACCGGGATCGTCCACGTCACGCCCTGCGTGGTCTCGTAGACGCGGTTCTGTGACGGGTTCTCGTCGATGTACCCCACGTTACCCGCGACGGTGCAGCCGAACAAGTGATCCGTCACATTGCCAGCCGTGCAGCGCGTCCCTACGTTATGGTCGACGTTCTGCGCGTCACCGGTCAGGTTGAACGCGAAGGTGCTCCTCAAGAGAGCCATGATCGGAGGCGTCGTGAACGTGAAGCCGAGATACGCGAAGTGATGCTCGGTCGATGAGACGGTGCATCCCGAAGCGTAGTGACCGCCTGCGCAGTCATACGGCACCGAGCTGACGCCCGAGCCGTCATTCGCGTACAAGCGATGCCGGAACGAGTCGCCGGCTTCAACGACGACATATTTGCCGAGTTGAAGATCGCCGCGGTACTGGAGGATGATGTCGCGCGACACACCGGGATAAACGACCGATGCTACGTGCGTCACCGGGTTGGTATTGATCACGCGCTCGACGGCTTGGTTGACCGTGCCTTCGGTGATCCGGTCGAATGCGAAGTAGAAATACCGCGTGACCGGCAAACGGATCGTGCCGCCGACGTCGAGCGGGTCGTAGGAGTGGTACTGATTGCCGTTCGCATGGTTGTAATAGCCGTTGTTGAACGGCACGCCCGGTTGCGAGAACGTGGTCACGATGTCGATGACCGGGAAATAACTGAAGCTCGGGCTACGCGGTGTGGGCGCCGGAGCTTGAGCTAGGGTCGCGGGGGCCGAAACCTGGGACGCCGTCACAGCGGCCGCGGTGGCGGTCGACGACTGGCCCAGGGTGAACGGGTTGGCCGACGTCGTCGTCGACGTCGCCTGGGTGGCGCTGTCCGGCGCCTGCGGGGCAGGGACGGCCTGCGCATACGTGGCGACCGTGGTACCGCAAACGAATGCGAGCACGGCGAGCGACGTACGTACCGTTCTGCCGACCAGCGCCGCGGAAGGCGCGGAGGTCGTGCGGGAAGTCATACGCGAGTCCCCTCCTCTAGGGGTGATGTGGAATGGCTCGACCGCCGTGAACAAAGGCCGTCGGGACGGCGCGACGATCTCTAAGAACTCCATTGGATTCGGGCACCCGAAGCTCCGCCTAATCCGGGAAGATTATTGTTCTTCATGGAGGCGGAGTTGCTACTGGGCCAACGCTGCTAGGGGGTGATGAAGTTCCCTCGGGGGGCTTTGGGGTCGGCGCCGGCCGCGTGATCACCACCGGCGATCCGGTCGCGACGGTGTCGTGACGGGCCATGTCGGCGTCGACCACCTCCGCCCGTACGGTGGTATCGCCGTCGGTGATCGTAGCCGCTCCGGCAAGGTGCAGCGTGTGATGCTTGCGGTCGAGGATCATCGTGTCGGCCGCGGCCGAGCGCGTCGCCGTCTCGTACCTGGCATGCCCGACCGCGCGGTAGACGTCGGCCTTCGCGTCGACATCAAGCTCGTCGCAGGTCAGCGTCGCGGCTGCAGCTCCGGCGCCTTGCGGGCTCGACCGCCCGCCGGCATCGTGAACGCGCACGTTTCCGCGCATGACCGCGACCCCGCCGCGGGCATTGCCCTCGGCGCGATCCGCGAACGCATCGAGCCCGGGCCGGCTGATGTGGACCGGGGCCTGGGTCGCGAATTCGCCGCTGCCGGCGTTGTAGTGCGCGGCGGTCGTCTCGATCGTGTAGAACTTGCCTGCCATCCGGACGGGCGGGGGCTCGGCGTTCGCGGGAGCGCTTCCGTTCGGACCGGCCGCAAGGGCGATCAGGGCTGCGGCGCACAATGCGCGGCGCAGCGGCTCAGGCACCATCGAGCTTCACCGGCGTCGGCAGCGGGTCGCCGCGCACGAAGGCGACGACGTTCTCGGCGGCGCGCAGCGCCATGCGCGCGCGCGTTTCGACGGTCGCGCTGCCGACGTGGGGGGTGATGATGACATCGTCGCGACCCAGCAGCGGGTGCCCGAGCGGAAGCGGTTCCGGGTCGGTGACGTCGAGCGCGGCGCCCCCAATCGTACCGCCGTCCAGCGCGCGCAGCAGGGCCGCCGTATCGACGATCGCCCCGCGCGCCGCGTTGACCAGGACGGCGTCCTTCTTCATGGCCGCAAAGGCGGCGTCGTCGAAGAGCCCGCGCGTCTGGTCGGAGAGCGGGACCAGGATGACCACGCAATCGGCCTCCGCGAGCAGCGTGCGAAACGGCCGGAAGGAGGCCCCGGTTTGCGCGTCGTCATCGCGCGGCCGGCGATTGGCGTAGATGACCCGCATCCCGCTGGCCTGCGCGCGGCGCGCCAGCTTGGGACCGATCCCGCCGAAGCCGAGGATGCCCAGCGTGGCACCCGCCACGTCGCGCCCAAAGGGGGCGTCGCCCTTTTCCCAGCGACCGTCCCGGACCCAATTCAGGGCGCATCCCAGGCGGCGGATCGCCAGGACGGTGAGCGCGTAGGTCAAGTCCGCGACCGCGTCGTCGAGCGAGCCGCGCGTGTTCGTCAGCGCAACGCCGCGCGCGCGCAGCGCCGCCAGGTCGACGTTGTCGTAGCCGACCGAAACGGTCGCCACCAGCCGCAGCTCCGGCAAGGCCGCCAGCAGCGCCGCGTCGACCGGCACGACCGAGTTCACCACGATCGCGGCCGCGCGCGCGAGCGCCGCGCCCCAGGCCGCACGCGGCTGGGCGCTGACGTCGACGACCTCGGCGTGCGCGGCGATGAGGTCGCCGGCGGCGGGGGGCAGGGCCACCGTAATGCCGATCAGGGGCCGTTCCACGTCGCTCAGCGCTGCTGGTTCGCGGGCAAGAATCCGAGCGAGATCCACGGCACGTACGCGACGACCAGCAGACCCACCAATAAGACACCGAGGTACGGCAAGATCGGCAGGACCGCGCCTTCCGGCTCCGCCTTCCCGATCGCGCAAGCGCTGAAGAATCCGATCCCCAGCGGCGGCGAGAACAGCCCGACGCCCATCGCGAGCACGGCAACGATGGCGTAGTGCACCTCGTTGATCCCGGCGGCTTTCGCGACCGGGAACAGCAGCGGCCCGAACAAGACCATCGCCGGGATCCCCTCGAGCACCGAACCCAGCACGATGAAGAGCACGATCGAGAGCAGCATGATGCCGGCCTTGCCGCCCGGTGCGTGACCGAGGATGTCGGCCAACTGCTGGGCGAAGCCCGACTGGGTCAGCGCCCAGCCCATCGCCGTCGCGGTGGCGATGATGAGCAGGATCGCGCCGGCCAGCGCGACGGTGTTGACCAGCGTCGGGTAGAGCGTGCGCCAGTCGTATTCGCGATAGATCAGCACGCCGATCAGCAGCGTGTAGATGATGCCGACCACGCTGACTTCGGTCGCGGTTGCGATGCCGCTGACGACGAAATACCGGATCAGCAGCGGCAGCAGCAGCCCCGGCAGCGCGACGAAGAGGGTCCGCGCAATGCGCGACAACGGCGCGCGCGTTGTAACGGCTTGATTCTCACGCTTCGCCTTCCACAGTGCGAGCGCGATCAGGAAGATCGAGCACACGACGGCGGGCAGCAACCCGGCAGTGAAGAGCGCGGCGATCGAGACGCCGGTCACCGACCCGATGATGATGAGCACCAGGCTGGGCGGGATCGTTTCCGCCATCGCGCCGGAGGTCGCCAGCAGCGCAATCATGTCGGTGCGTTTCTGACCGCGCCGTTCCATATCGGGAAAGAGTACCGGTGCGACCGCGGCCATGTCGGCGATCTTCGAGCCGGAGATTCCGGACACCAGGTACATCGCGGCGACCAGCACGATCGACAGCCCGCCCCGCAGGTGCCCCACCATGCTCGCGAGGGCCTCGACCAGCCGGCGTGCGACGCCGGTGGTTTCCATGAGCAACCCGAGGAAGATGAACAGCGGAACCGCCAGCAGGACCAGGTTCGAGATGCCCTCGTTCATGCGGCCGACGACCGTGTTCAGCGGAACGGTGGTCGTAATCGCAAGATAGCTCAACGTGCCGACGCCGAACGAGAACGCGATCGGAATTCCGATTGCGACGCACGCACCGACGAGGATCACGAAGAACAGCACCAGGTTGAAGTTGCCCAGCCCCGCGAACGCCCCGCGCCCGAACCATGCCGCCGCGCTCACCAGCAGCGTCACGGCAACGACGCCGCCGACCACCCGCGGGTTCGTCTCGGCCAGCCGCAGCAGCGCGATCACCAGAATCAAGGCCAGCCCGACGATGATCGAGAGCACGACGTAGGACTGCGGGATCGAGAGCGCCGGGGTGACGTCGATCTCTTCCTGTTTGAAGAAACTGATGCTGGCCGGCATCAGCTCGATGACGAAGATCGCCGTGACGACTGACGAGACGGCGGTCAGGATCTCCGAGACGCGCGGCGAGGCACGCCGCACGAGGACCGAGAGCCGGATGTGCTCGTCGCGGCGATATGCCACCACCGAGCCGAGCATGGCCAGCCACAAAAACAGGATCGTGCCGAGCTCGTCCGTCCACACCAGCGGTGCCCGCAGCACGTAGCGCGTGAAGACGCCGCTGGCCAGAATGACGACTTCCACCAGCACCAGCAGGGCGGCCAGCGGTTCGACGACCGCGCCGATAGCACGATCGATCGCCCGCGTCCAGCCGAGGCGGTAGCGGTGAGATTTTGCGCGCACCACTTCTTGGGCGCTCTCGACCGTGGGTACGCCGGCGATCATCGCGTTGCTCGCGTCAGCCGAGCTTGTTCGCGTACTTTTCCAGCGCGGCCCACGCCGTCGGACCGAACTCCGCCTTCCATCGCTCGTAGTACTTGGCGTCGATCAGCTTCTTCTTGAAACTCGCCTTGTCGACGTCGTTGAAGATCATGCCGCGGCGGGTGAGCTTGTCGCGGACCGCCCGGTTCAGGTTGACGTTGTCGTTGCGCGCGAGCAAGGTCGCGCGGTCCATCTCGCGGCTGATGATCGCCTGGAGGTCTTTGGGAAGCTTGTTCCAGACATCTTGGTTCACCAGCGTCCAGTAACCCGACCAGATGTGATCGGACATCGAGACGTACTTCTGCACTTCGTAGAACTTCTGCTGGTCGATCAGCAGCAGCGGGTTCTCTTGCGCGTCGACGACGTGCGTCTGCAGCGAGGTGTAGAGTTCGCTCAGCGCGATCGGGGTCGGCGACGCGCCCAGCGACTGGAACGTGTCCACTCGGATCTTGCCCGGCGAAACGCGGATCCGCAGCCCGGCCAGATCGGCGACGTTGCGGATCGGATGGTTCGAGGTCGTGATCTCGCGGAAGCCGTTTTCCCAGATCTTGTCGAGCACGACGATACCGCGGGCGCGGATCTCATCGCGGATGACGCGGCCGAGATCGCCGTCCATCGCTCGAAACACGACGTCGCGGTCGTTGAAGGCGTACGCCAGGTTCTCGATCGATGCCACCGGGACGACCGAATTGAGAAACGCGCCCGGAAAGGCCAGCATCTCGGTGGCGCCGCTGCGCAGCTGCTGCAGCATCGAGGGATCGCTCCCGAGTTGGCTGGTGGGAAACGATTTGATCTGCACGCGACCCTTGGTTGCCGCCTTGATCCGCGCGAACGCCTCGATCGAGCGGACGTTGACCGGATGCTCGGCCGGCAGATCGTGCCCGTACTTCAGGTCGAAATCAGCCGCGCGCGCCGGCGTGATGATGCCGATCGACGCGAACGCCGCGGAGGCGCCGGCGACAAACCCTTGTCGGGTCACGGACATAGGAGGCTCCTTTAGCTGTGGGTGGACTCGTTCAGACGGTGCTTACGTCCTCGACCCTCTGGGGTCCCGGTAAGGAAATATCCGCGATCGCACCGCTCGCGGCCAACGCGCGCAGTTCCGCGTCGTCCAGACCCAATTCGGCCGCCAGCACCGCCGCCGTGTCGGCGCCGACTACCGAGCGCCCGGTCTGCAGCGCCGGCGAACCGGCGCGCGCAAAGCGGGGAAACGCGTTGCAGATCGTCACCGTGCCGAGATCGTCGTCGGGCAGCGTCGCGAGCGAGCCGCGCGCGATCACCTGCGGATTGCGGGCCACGGAATCGATCGACTCGAGCGGGCCGACCGCACAGCCGGCGCGCGTGAAGGCGTCGATCGCTGCGTCGCGCGTGCGCGAAGCGCAGAAGGCTCCGATCAGATCGTCGAGCGCGGCGCCGTTGGCGACCCGGTCGGCGTTGGTGCGAAAGCGCGGATCGGCCGCCAGCTCGGCGCCGCCGACGGTGCGCAGCACCCGTTCGGCAACCTCCTGCGTGCTGCCCGAGAGCGCGACGTACCCGCCTTCGGCGCAGCGGTATGCCCCGCGCGGTGCGGTGTCTTCCAAACGGCTGCCCAGGCGTTTATGCAGCGTTCCGTTGGCCGCGTACTCGGTGATCTGCGATTCGACCAGCTTCATGACGGCCTCGTAGATCGCAAAGTCGATCACCTCGCCCGCGCCGCGCCGCAGGCGGTCGGCGTACGCCGCGCACACCGCGGCTGCCGCCGACTGACCGGCCATCACGTCGGCCAGCGGAAACGCCGGCAGCAGCGGCGGCCGATCGTCGTAGCCCGAGACGGCGGCGATCCCGGTCATCGCTTCGGCGAGCGTACCGAACCCGGCCCGGTCGCGGTACGGCCCGTCCTGTCCGAATGCGGTCATGCGCAGCACGATCAGCAGCGGCGCGACCGCCAGCAGACGATCGGGGCCGAGCTGCCAGCGCTCGAGCGTGCCCGGCCGAAAGTTCTCGATGAAGATGTCGAACGACGGCAGCCAGCGCAGCAGCAGCGCCTGCGCGTCGGCATGGTGGAGGTCGAGCGCCACGCTGCGCTTGTTGCGGCCGAGCGCCTTCGCGTACAGCCCGATGCCGTTGCGCGCGGCGCCGTAGCGGCGCGAATGGTCGCCCGGCCCCGGACGTTCGATCTTGATGACGTCGGCGCCGAAATCGGCCAGCGTCGCCGCGGTCGTCGGTCCGGCGATCATGGTCGAACAGTCGAGCACGCGCACACCGGCCAGCGGACCGGCGCCGGTTTTCGCAGCCTCCATCCCGTCTACATCTCGCGGGTCAGAACGACCAGTCCTGTGCGTTCCAGGCCGGCGTCACCGGGTTCGGCGCGAAGCCGTGCAGCCGCGCGTCGCTCGCGTCGATGTTCTTCGGCCAGAACACGAACACGACCGGGACGTCGCGCGCCAGCAATTCCTGACTGCGTGCGTACGCACGCTTGCGGGCCGCGCGATCGAAGCTCGTCAGTCCGGCCGCCTGCGCCGCGTCCATCTCGGCGTTGCGGTAACGGGAATAGTTCTGTCCGTGCGGCGGCACGGCGCCCGACGTGAACCGCCCCGATGCGTCCGGATCGACGCCCAGCGTCATCGTGTACCAGGCCAAGTCGAAGTTGCCGCGCTGATAGATGCCGCCGGCCGCATAGGGCGCAAACATCAGCGCGCTGTTGTAGCCTTTGAGCTGGACGTCGATTCCGACCGCGCGCAGATAACTCTGGATCTGCAGCACGATCAGCCGGGCCGTCTCGTTGTTCAGCGCGTAGGCGAAGACCAGTCCGAGCCGGCGGCCGTTCTTGTAGGCGATGCCGTCCGCACCGGGGCGCCAGCCGGCCGCGGCGAGCAGGGCGCGTGCGCGCACCGGATCGTAGCTCTCCGCTCGCACGCGCGCGTCGTAGGCCCACATGAACGAGGGCAAGTCTTCGCTCGCGACCGTTCCGGCACCGAATGCAAGCTTGCGAACGATCGCGCGCTTGTCGATCGCCGCAGCGATCCCATGACGCAGGCGCACGTCCTGCAGGTCCGGTCGCGTGGTGTTGATCAGCACGTTCGCCGCCGCGTGGGTGGCGACGAGGTGCACGCGGACACTGGGCAGCGAGCGAAGCTGCCCGTACGCGTTCACCGAGGCCAGGACGTACATGTCGAGTTCGTGCGTGCGCAGTTGGTTCGTCAGCGTCGTCTCGTCGGGGACGATCCGCACGCTGAGCCGCGCGAGTTTGGGTTTGCCCAAGTAATAGTCGTCGTTCGCGATCAGCTCGATCGACGCTCCGTGGTCCCAGCGCAGAAACTTATAGGGTCCGGTCCCGACCGGCGCGTCGTTGAACGGCGAGCGGTTCAGATTTGCCGCCCGTCCCAGCAGATGCTCGGGGAGGATCGGGTTGGGTGCGCCGTCGCTGAACAGGGTCGTGAGCGCCGGTGCATAGGGTCGCTTCAACCGCACCACGACCGTGTAGGGGCCGGGCGTTTCGACCTTCGCGATCTGGTCGTAGCCGTGACGATTCGCGACGTTGTTGCCCGGATTCATGATCGCGGCGAACGAGAAGGCGACGTCACGGCTGGTGAAGGGCGCGCCATCGTGCCAGCGCACGTTGCGCCGCAGGTGGTAAGTGATCGTGCGGCCGTCTTTGCTGATGCCGCCGTTCGCGAGCGACGGGACCGCTTGCGCCAAACGCGGCACGAGTTTGCCGTTCGCATCGAGGCCCACCAGCACGTCGAAGATCAGACGGTCGACGACTTGTTCGTAATCGCTCAGCGCAAAGAGCGGCGAGAGCGAATTGGGTTCGCTGGTCATGCCGATCCGCAGCACGGCCGGATCGGCGGGCGTGGGGGTCCATCCGGTGCTCGCCNNGCCGCGAGCGCGAGCGCGAAGGGGCGCAAGCGCCGCAGCGAGCCGAGCAGCATGAAGCAACCGCGCTTCGCGGGGAGGCGTGCGCGTCCTACCGAACGCGTGGGCGTGAAGCCGCTGCTTGCGCTGGCGTTGGGCCTGATCTTCGCCGGTTGTTCGCCGGGTTGGCAGTGCCTCAACCGCACGCTACCGGTCGGCCGTTGGACCGTATCCTGCCGCTTCGTCAACGGCGACCGCAGCTGTAGCGGGGTCGAGACCGGCGCCGAGTACGCGCTGGTCATGATCAACCACGAACGCCTGCACGCGCGCGAGTACGCGCTCTTCGTCACCGACCGCCGCGCAACGGCCGATTCCGGCGGGAACGCGCTCTTTCAGGTGCTCTCACCGGCGGCCGACCCCGCGCACCCGGGCCTGCCGACGCACAGCGACTACGTTGACGCAGGCGCTGCGAAAAACGGTGTGCTGACGGTCGTGCTGCGAAAAGACGATGTCGACGCGCTCAACGGCGCCGACGGATTTCTGCTCGCCTACACCCGCAACGGTGCGCCCTCACCGGCGCTGTCGATCACGACCAGCGGCAACGCCGACGTCTACGGTTCGGTGCTCGATACGATGAACGGCTGCCTGGACGCGTCCTACTGAGCGGCGAGCGCCGCCTGCGCGGCGGCC
>PMOG01000100.1 GCA_003161555.1 Vulcanimicrobiota bacterium
CGTTCTTTCGTCATCAGGCGGACTTCTATCGCCGGCTCGGACTGCCGATCGGCTACGTGGGTCATCCGCTGGTCTCGACGGTGCTGCCGCGTCCGGAGCATCCGCTCGCGCCCTCCGACGGCGGCGTGATCGCGCTGCTGCCCGGCAGCCGCGCCGGCGAGATCTCCCGTCACACGCCGCTGCTGCTCGATGCCTTGGCGCGCGTGCGTGAAACGCGGCCCGCCGTGTGCGCGGTGCTGGTCGCCGCCGACGACGAGGCGCAGCGTCTGATCGAGCACTTCCTCAATTTCCGCTCGCCGCTGCCGGTCACGATCGTGCGCGACGCGCGGGCCGCACTGCGCGACGCCGACGCGGCGGCGATCGCCTCGGGAACGGCCGTGCTCGAAGCGGCGCTGGTACAGGTCCCGGCGCTCGCGCTCTACGTGCTCTCCGAGACGCAGGCCAAGATCGCGCGGCGCGTCTACCGCGGACGCTACATCACGCTGCCGAATCTGGTGCTCGACGAACCGGTCGTTGCCGAACTGCTGCAGGAGCAGGCGACGCCGGCGGCACTCGCCGACGAACTGCTCGCGCTCTTGACCGACCCCACCGGTCAGCAGGACGGCTACGTGCGTTTGCGAGGTGCCCTCGGGCCGCCGGACGCGCTGCAGCGCAATGCCGACTGGGTCCTCGCCGCGGCGGCCGAACCGGCCGGCTGAACGCGTGCGCATCTACCATACCAGCGATGTGCACGACCGGCGCCACATCGCGGCGCCGCTGCTGGCACTGCGGGCCGCGAGGCCGGGCCTCTACGTCGATTGCGGCGACAGCCTGCGCGGTTCGCAGACGGTCTACTATCGCCGCGAACCGATCGTGGCCGAACTCGATCGGGCCGGCGTCGACGTGCAGGCGATGGGTAATCGCGAATTTCATTATCTGACATCGGCGGTGCGCGCGCGGCTGGCCGGGATGAAGCACCGCGTCGTTTGCGCGAACCTTTCCGACGCGCGCGGGCGCGCGCTCCCCTTCAGTGCCGACGTCACGCTCGAACGCGACGACGGCGGAATACCGTGGTCGCTCCGGTTTTTCGGCCTGCTGGTCGTGCAGTATCCGCGCGGCTCGCCGTGGGAGCGGATCTTCAGCTGGCGGTTCTCCGACCCGCTCGAAGTCGCGGCGCGGATCGCCGCTACGACGCCGCCCGGCACGACCTTGATCGCGCTCTCGCACCTCGGCCTTCCGCACGACCGGCTGCTGGCCCGTCACGTCCCGCGGCTCGATCTGATTCTGGGCGGGCACAGTCATGACACGCTGCCCGAACCCGAGTACGTCGAAGGTGTTCCGATCGTGCATGCGGGCCCGTACGGCCGCTTCGCGTCGCGCACCGAACTCGCCAAACGCGACGGCGGGCGCGCCGTGATCGCGGACTTCGCGCTCGAGCCGCTGAGGTGAGCGCGCGCGTGCTGTTTGTGACCAACGGCCACGGCGAAGCCTCAATCGCGGCCGCGATCGCGCGCGAAACGCGTGCGCTCGGGCCGCTGGTCACCGAACACTTCGGCCTGGTCGGCGCCGGTTTGGGCGGCCCCGGCTTTCCCGACGTCGGACCACAGCGCGCGATGCCGTCCGGCGGCCTGGTCGCGATGGGAAACGTGCGCGCGTTCGCGCGCGATCTACAGGCCGGCTTCATCGGGCTGCTGCGGCGGCAAGTGCGTTTCTTGCGCGCGGCGCGCGCGCGGTACGCGGTCGTGGTGGCGGTCGGCGACGCTTACGCCTGCGGGCTGGCGCGGTTCGCGGGCCGGCCCTTGATCTACGTCGGTACGGCGAAGAGCGTGTACGTCGCGCCGTACGGTCCGGGCGAACGGCGCGTCCTGCGCGGCGCGCGGCGCGTGTTCGTGCGCGACGAAGCCACTGCCGCCGACCTGCGCGCGCACGGCGTGCCGGCCGAGGCCCCCGGCAACGTGATCGTCGACTTGCTGGCGACCGACCAGCGGGTCGATTGGCAGGCGCCGCTGCGTTTGGCGCTGCTGCCCGGCTCGCGCGAGCGTGCCTATGCCGATGCGCTGACGCTCGCCGATGCGGTCACCGCCTTGCGCAGCCGCGTCGGCACGCTGGATGCGGTGCTCTCGATCGCGCCGAACCTCGATCCCGCGCGCTTCGCGCCCGCGCTTGCGCGCGGCGGGCTGCGACCGTGGTGCGGACCGCTGGGTGCGTTGACGCGGGGCACGACGCTGGTCATCGGTCAGAGCGGGACCGCCAACGAAGCCGCGGCGAGTCAAGGCATTCCGGTCGTCGCGCTCGAGCTCGAAGGGGTGCCGCGCGACGGCTGGTACCGTAAGCGTCAGTCCGGGCTGCTCGGCGACGCGATGGCGATCGTCCCGGGTGAACCCGCCGCCGCCGCGGCCGCAATCGCGGCGCTGCTGGGCGACGCACCGCGCCTGGCGCGCATGGCCGCGGCCGGCCGCGAACGGATGGGGAGCGCCGGCGGCGCCCACGCCATCGCCGAAGCGATTGTCGCCGAGGCCGCCGCGTGATCCGCCCCTCGTCGCTGGGCTTGATCGTGCTGTGCGCGATCATCCCGCTGTACGGGACTCTCGCCGCACTCGATCCGAGCCGGCCCCCGATTCCGCGCGTCGTTCCCGACGGCGTGGCTGCCGCGACGTTGGTGGTCGTGTTGGCGGCGTTGGTCGCGATCGCGCCGGCGGCCGCCCGTGCAGCCCGGCGGGACGCTCTGACCTTTGCTCTCCTGATCGGCGGGATCGACTCGGTGGTCGCGTCGCTGCTCGGCTTCGATCCCGTGGTCGGCGTCGGTGCAGCGCTGCTGATCCTCGGCGTCGGTGCAGCCGGCTTGGCCCTCGCGCGCGACGCGGACGCGGCGACCCTTCGTGCCTGCGTGCGGGCGTTTCTGATTTCGGGTGCAGCCGCATCGCTGTTGGCCTTGGCGATGGCCTTCGCGCACCGCCCCGCGGCGGTGTTCGCCTACTACAACGGCCGCGCTGTCGGCTCGTTCCTCAACCCGAACGAACTGGCCGCCTTCACCCTGATGGGCCTTGCGTTCGCCCTGCCGCTGGCTTGGAGGAGTCGCGGCCGCGATCGCCTCGCGGTCGGCGCGGCCGTCGTGTTCGCACTGACGCTGGGGGCGACGTTTTCGCGCTGGGGCGTGCTGAGCGCCGTGTGCGGGATCGTCGCCTACGCTGCGCTCACCCGCGCGCGCGGGCTCCTGCTCGGGGCTCTCGCCGTTGCCGTGCTCGGCGTGGGGCTCGATATCGCGGCCGGGGCCCGTCATCACAATCCGCGCGACACCGAGGCGCGGACGGTAGCTTGGCAGGCCGGGCTCACCACGATCGCCCGCTTCCCGCTTACCGGCGTGGGGATCTTCGCCTATGGACGGACCTACGATGCCGTGCGGCCGCCCGACGCCCCCGGCTCGCGCACGCCGGTCGCGTTCGATCCTCACTCACTTCCCATCGCGTACGCAGCCGAGGGCGGTATGCTGGTGCTGGTGTCACTGATCGCCTCACTTGCGATCGTGCTGCGGCAGGTCGTCGGCACGGCTCGTTCATCCGTCGGGACACCGCGCGCGCTCGCCTTTGGGCTAACGGCCGGCTTGGTTGCGCTGCTTGTCGACGGCGGCATCAACACGGTGAGCATCTTCTTGCCGCTCTACCTCCAGATGGTGCCGCTTGCGCTGGGTGTGGTTCGAACCGATGCGTACTGAGCGGGCGGCGTTGGCCGCGTTCGTGCTGGCGGCCGGTTGCGCCGCACCTGCCCCGACGGGAACCGCAAGCCCGGCGCCGAGCGCGGTCACCGCCACGCCGCAGCCGGTCCCGATCCGCGTCCGCGGCCGCGGGAATTCCACCACCCCGACCGTCCTGACCGAGACCAAGAACAATCGCCGGCGGTTCACCGTCCGGGCGCTCGCCGTCGAGGGCAACCTGATCGGCACCGACGGGGTGGCTGTCTTTTCGCAGCCGCACGTGACCTTCGTCGACAAGACCGGCGCGATCACGATCGCCGACGCGCCGAAGGCGACGGTGAAACAACGCGACAACAGTATCGATATGACCGGCGGGGTGCACGCTCGAACGGCAGATGGCGGCGTCCTCACCTCTGACGATTTGCGGTACGACGCCACCCGCGAGCGCTTGTACGGCGAAGGACATGTCGTGCTGACCGGACCCAATGGACTGCAGCTTCGCGGCGATCACCTCGACGGCGACGTGCGCTTGCACGATGTTCGCGTCACCTCCGGGGGGCCTCGGTGAGCGATCGCATCGTCATGCACGAGCTGGTCAAACGTTACGGGCAGCGCACCGTGGTCAACGCCGTCAGCGCTGAAGTCCGCCGCGGCGAAGTGGTGGGGCTGCTGGGCCCCAACGGGGCCGGAAAGACGACCACCTTTTACATGGTCGTCGGCCTGATTCGCCCCGACGACGGCAGCGTCGTGCTCGAGCGTGAAGGGAACCGCCGCGAACTGACGGGCGCGCCGATGCACGAGCGCGCGCGCGCCGGCATCGGCTATCTCTCACAGGAGAACTCGATCTTTCGCAAGTTGACCGTCGGTGACAACCTGCGGCTGATCTGGGAGATGAACGGCGTGCCGAGCAGCGAGCGCGAGCGCCGTCTGCCGGAGCTGTTGGCGGAGTTCGGGCTCGAGGAGTTCGTCGATGCGCGCGGCGACTCGCTGTCGGGCGGTGAACGACGCCGGGTGGAGATCGCACGCGCGATCGCGACCGAACCCGCGTTTCTGCTGCTGGACGAGCCGTTCACCGGCATCGATCCGATCGCCGTCGCCGACATCCAAGCGATGATCCGCCAGCTGCGCGACCGCGGCCTCGGCATCCTGATCACCGATCACCAGGTGCGCGAGACGCTGGCCATCGTCGATCGCGCCTACATTCTGAACGACGGCGAAATCGTGGTCAGCGGCTCGGCGCAGGACGTCCTCGATTCGCCGGTGGCGCGGCAGTTTTACCTCGGCGCGGGGTTCCGGCTGTGACCGAAGCTTCGCCGCAGATCCTCGAGCACACCGCGCCGCGCGCGCCGTTCTGGCCGCCGACGATTCTGGACCGCTATCTCGTCAACGAGTTGCAGGGGCCGTTTCTGTTCGGGCTGTCGGCCTTCACGCTGATCTTCGTCGCGACGCAGATC
>PMOG01000198.1 GCA_003161555.1 Vulcanimicrobiota bacterium
GCGTGACCGAGATGACGACCGGGATCGACATCGTCAAGACCCAGATCCGGATCGCCGCCGGCGAGCCGCTGGGGTTCTCGCAAGACGACCTTCACCCGCACGGCCACGCGATCGAAGTCCGCGTCAACGCCGAGGATCCAAACAACAACTTCGCGCCGGCCGCCGGAACGCTGTCGACGGTCGTGTTCCCGGGCGGTCCCGGCATCCGCGTCGACACGCACGTCTACGGGGGGGCGACGGTGCCGCCGTTCTACGACTCGATGCTGGCCAAGATCATCGCCGTCGGACGCACCCGCGAGTCGGCGATCACACGCATGGAACGCGCGCTCGGCGAAACGCGTATCGAAGGCGTGAAGACGACCGTCGAGATCTGCCGCGAGATCTTGGCCTCGGCCGAGTTCCGTGCGGGCGGGATCGGCGTGGCCTGGCTGCCCGAGTTTCTCGTCCAGCGGGCCGCGGTCTGATTCGATGGCCTCGACCTCCCGCCGGCATGCGCGCGAGCTCGCGCTGGCGGCGCTCTACGGCGCGCAGGTCGGGAAACGTTCGGCGGACGAGATGCTGATCGAAACGCTGGCGCGCACCGATACCTCGGAAGCGCGCGCGTTCGTGCGCGATCTGGTACTCGGCACGCTCGAGAACGAGGATGAGTCCGCGGCCGTGATCGCGCCGCTGCTCGAAGGCTGGACGCTGGACCGCCTGCCGACGATCGACCGCATCGTGCTGCAGATGAGCGTGTTCGAACTGCTGCACCGCGCCGAGACCGATGCTGCGGTCGTGATCAACGAGGCGGTCGAGCTGGTCAAGAAGTTTTCAACCGAGGACTCCGGCCGCTACGTCAACGGCGTGCTGGGGCGGGTCCTCGAGCGCCTCCCCGCACGGTCGCGGCCCCAGCGGTGAGCCGCGCCGTGGCGGGCTCGCGCCGTCAACCGCGCCGGCGCGGCGGCAGCGTCGTGTGGCGGGTGATCAAGACGCTGATCGTGCTGGCCGTCTTCGCCGTCCTGCTCGGCGCCGGGATCGTGGCGGGGATCGTGGCCTCGTATTCGCGCAACCTGCCCGACATCAGCCGGATGGCGGACTACCAGCCCTCGCGCTCGACGCGCGTCTACGCGCGCGACGGGGAACTGCTGGCGAATCTCTATCGCGAGAACCGGACCTGGGTCGCGATCGGGCGCGTGCCGCCGCTAGTGCGCGACGCGTTCATCGCCACCGAAGACGCCCACTTCTATCAGCATCACGGCGTCGATTTCGGGGGTATCGCACGCGCAGCGCTGGCCGATTGGCGCCACGAGCAGCTTCAAGGCGCGTCGACGATCACGCAGCAGTTGGCGCGCGGGCTCTTCCTCTCGAACGAAGTGTCGTACTCGCGCAAGATCCAGGAAGCGCTGCTTGCGCTCGAGATCGAGCGGTATTATACGAAGGACGAGATTCTCGAACGCTACCTCAACCTGATCTATTTCGGTTCGGGCGCCTACGGGATCGAGGCGGCCGCGCACACATACTTCGGCACCGACGTCGGCCACCTGACGCTGGGACAGGCGGCGATGCTGGCCGGTCTCCCCGCTGCGCCCTCGGATTATTCGCCTTACGTGAATCTCGCCCACGCCGAGGAGCGCCAGCACCACGTGCTCGAGCGGATGGTCGATGCGGGCTTCATCACCCAGGCGGATGCCGGCTTGGCCGAAGCCGGCAAAGTCGGCCTGATCGGCGAGCGGCCTTCGGGGCTGCAGTCGTATCGCTATCCGTATTACACCACCTACGTGACGCATTTGCTCGAGACGCAGTTCGGCACCCAGGCCACGCTCGAGGGCGGGCTGCAGGTCTACACCGCGCTCGATCCGCACCTGCAGACGCTCGCGCAGTCGGCGGTCGATTGGGGCATCGGCCGCGCCAAAGCCGAGGGCATCGGCGCGCACGAGGGCGCGCTGGTTGTGATCCGGCCGAGCACCGGCGAGATCCTGGCCATGGTCGGCGGCGCCGGTGCATTTTCGCTGAACAACCAGTTCAATCGCGCGTGGCAGTCGCGGCGCCAGCCGGGTTCGTCGTTCAAACCGTACGTGTACACGGCCGAGATCGACTCGGGAAAACCGCCGACGACGATCGTCGAAGACACGCCGGTCAGCTACCCGATGGGCGACGGCACGCGCTGGGCGCCGACGGACGACGACTACCGGTTCATGGGCGCGATCACGCTGCGCACCGCGCTCGCGCAGTCGCGCAACGTGGTCGCGGTCAAGCTCGCGCAGGATCTCGGCATCGACCGGGTGGTGGAGTACGCCACGCGCATGGGCGTCACGGCGCCGCTCGATCCGACCCTGTCGCTCGCGCTCGGATCGTCGGGCGTCTCGCCGCTCGACCAGGCGGCGGGCTACGCCACGCTCGCCGACGGCGGCATCCACATCGCGCCGTATGCGATCAAGATCGTCAAGGACACGCTGGGCAACCCGTTGCTGGACAACCTCTATCCGCAGCAGACGGAAGTCGTCAGCGCGGGGACCGCGTACGTGATGACCTCGATGCTGGAGTCGGTGATCAACGAAGGCACGGGCTATCCCAACGCGGTGATCGGCCGGCCGGCGGCCGGCAAAACGGGGACGACGTCCAGTTTCCGCGACGCCTGGTTCGTGGGCTACACGCCGGACCTCGTAGCGGCGGTATGGATCGGCAACGACAACTACTCGCGGATGAACGAGTCGTACGGCGGCAACATTCCGGCGCGCATCTGGGCGCGGTTCATGAAAGCCGCGCTCGCGAACACGCCCAAACACGACTTCATCCTTCCGGCCGACGAAGTGCAGCGCGTGCGTCTGTGCGGCAGCGGGCGGGTCGAAGTGTTTCTGACCGGAACCGGGCCCGAGCGCACCTGCGGTTCCCCTGATGCCAGCCCCTGGCCGCGCCGGCGGCGGCTCGGCGCAGCGGGCGCTCCGGCCGGCAGCGCTGCACCCGCGACCGCGGCGGCGGCTGCAGCGGTCGCCGCCCCGGTACCGCCGGCTGCCGTGCCGCGCATTCCGGCGCCGCGCGTTCCGGCACCGGCGGCGACCGCACCCGAGCCGCAGCCGTACTTTCCGGTCGCGACGCCGCCGTGATCGCCGACCTGCAGCGTGTCCCCGTCGTCGGCGTGTGGCGGCTCTCCGAATTCATCGGAAAACTGTTCGAGCGCGAGCGACGGTTCGCACGCCTCGGCGTTCGCGGCGAGGTCACCAACTACAAGCTGCAGCCCAACGGCAACGTGTACTTCGACCTCAAAGAGCGCGACCGGCTGCTGAACTGCGTCGCCTTCAGCGCCGCCGCGGCCTCGTTTCCGGCCCTGAACAACGGCGACCAGATCGTCGCGTACGGCGCGGTGCGGACCTACGAACCGCGCTCGAGCTACCAGCTGCGCGTCTCGGCGGTGACGACCGAGGGCGCGAGCGGCGTGCTGCACCAGCGCTACGAAGCGCTCAAGAAGCGCTTGGACGCGGAGGGCCTCTTCGCGCCCGAACGCCGCCGGCCGCTGCCGCGGTTTCCGTTTCGCGTTGCGCTGGTGACGTCGAGGACGGCGGAAGGCGGGCGCGATTTCATCACGCAAGCCCGCGCCCGCGCACCGCAGGTCGCGATCCGTTTCGTCGAGACGCCGGTTCAGGGCGAACACGCCGCGGCGGAGATCGCGCGCGCGATCGCGCGCGCATCGGCGATGCGCGACATCGACCTGATCGTCGTGGCGCGCGGCGGCGGCTCGTTCGAGGACATGTTCGCGTTCAGCGACGAACGGGTCGTGCGCGCGCTCGCGGCGTCGCGCATCCCGACCGTCTCGGCGATCGGTCACGAAGCCGACGCGCCGCTGACGGATTTCGTGGCCGACCAGCGAGCGGCGACACCGTCGGCCGCGGCGCAGCTGCTCCCCAAGCGTGACGACCTGCTGCAGCAGCTGGCCGTCCTGCGGCGGGCGCTCGAGCGCGACGTCGAACGCGCGGTCGCGGTGCGCCGTCAGCGCGTCGATGGTCTGCGGCGCCACCTCTTCGCCGCGGGCCGCGAACGGACCGGCGTCATGCGCGACCGTCTCGCGGGTGTGGAGCGGCGTTTGGCCGCGGTCGCACCCGCGGCGCGTTTGGCCCAGCGCCGCGCCCGCTTCGAAGAACTCCGCGACCGGTTGACGCGCACCGTGCCGAGTGCGATGCAGCGCCGCGCCGGCCGCCTCGAGGGGGGCTCGAACCGGCTCGATACCGCGCTGGCACGGCTGATCGAACGCGGCCGTGCGCGGCTGCAGCGTATCGAGGCGGCGCTCGGCGGCAACAACCCCGAAGCGATTCTGCAACGCGGCTATGCGATCGTCATGGATGAGAGCGGGCGGCCGCTGCTGGATGCGGGCGCAGCGCCGCCGGGCTCACGCATCACCGCGCAGCTCGCTCGCGGAAGGCTCGCCGCACGCGTCGAAGCCGAAGGATCGGATGGCAGACGACAAATCGGCCTCTTTTGAGGGCTCGCTCCAGCGCTTGGAGGCGATCGTGAAATCGCTGGAGACCGAAGAACCGGAGCTCGAGCGGGCGGTCGCGCTCTACAGCGAAGGCCGCGAGCTCGTCGCCCGCTGCGAGGCGCTGCTCAAGAACGCGCAGCAGGCGATCGATGCGGTCAACGCCCCCGCGGCGCGCGCGCTCGAGGGCGCGCCCGATGACGACGCGGCTCCGTTCTGAAGCCCGGCGTCTCGACGCCGCCGTTGCGGCGGCCTCGGGTTTGACGCGCACGCAGGCCCGCGCGTTGATTTTGGCCGGCAAGGTCCGCGTCGACGACGTGCCGGCGACGAAGCCCGGCGGCACGGTCCGCGAGGGTGCGCGGATCGCGGTCGCCGAGCGCCCGCGCTTCGTCAGCCGGGGCGGCGACAAACTCGCGGGCGCGCTCGACGCCTTCCGTATCGACCCGGCCGGGCTCGACGCGCTCGACGTCGGAGCATCGACGGGCGGTTTCACCGACGCGCTGCTGCAAGCCGGCGCGCGCGGCGTCACCGCGCTCGACGTCGGGTACGGGCAGTTGGCGTGGCAGTTGCGGGAGGATCCGCGGGTTACGGTCGTCGAGCGCACGAATTTCCGGCTGCTGGCCGACGACGCGTTTCCCGGCGGTTTCGACCTGATCGTGGTCGACGCATCGTTCATTTCACTGCGCACGATCGCCGCGCGCGCGGTGGGTTACCTGCGGGACGGCGGCGCGATTGTGGCACTGGTCAAGCCGCAGTTCGAAGCCGGGCGCGAACGCTTGCGCGGCAGCGGCGGCGTGGTGCGCGATGCCGCGGTCCACGCGGCGGTGCTGCACGACGTGCGCGCGTCGCTGCGGGCGCACGGCCTGGAAGTCGTCGATGCGGCGATCTCGCCGCTGCGCGGACCGTCGGGCAACATCGAATTCTTTTTCCTGTTGCGCCGCAGCGGCTCCGGGATCGACGATGCGGCGCTGGACGCCCTCGTGGAGCGCGCTCACGGCGCGCCCCAGGACGCCGGCGACTGACGTGGTCAACGCGATCGCCCTGTATCTGAATCCCGACCGCCCGCAGGCGGTCGAGACGGCGCGCCGCGTCGCCGCGATCGCGATGCGGCACGGCATCGAGATCGCGCTCTGTGCGAGCGATCCCGACACGCTGGGTCTGCCCGGGACCTGCGACCTGCGCGAGGCCGAACTGCTGCTCACGATCGGCGGTGACGGCACGCTCTTGCGCGGCGCGCGCATCGCGTACCCGCTGGGCATCCCCATCCTCGGCGTCAATACCGGCCGGCTTGGTTTTCTCACTGAAGTCGAAGCCGACGAGGACGGCTATGCCGCCCTGGAGCGCACCTTCGAAGGTGAACCCGCGATCGACGAGCGCGTTGCCTTGGACGCGCGGGTGGTCGGCTCCGACGACAAGCATCTCGCGATCAACGACGTCGTGGTGCGCCGCGGCGCGCAGGCGCGGCTGGTGCCGTTCGGGGTCGTGCTCGACGGCGAAACGATCGCGCAGCTGCCCTCGGACGGCGTCATCGTCGCGACGCCGACCGGTTCGACCGGGTATTTCCTGAGCGCCGGCGGACCGATCATCCACCCCGCGGTCGATGCGCTCGGCGTGGCCGGCCTGATGCCGCACACGCTGTTCGCACGCCCGCTGATGGTACCGAGCAGCGCCACCATCGAAATCACCTGCAACGGTGAGATCGCGCGTGCGAACCTCGAAACCGACGGCGTCATCGCCGCCGACCTGCACGCCGGCGACCGCGTCGTGATCACCCGTGCAGCGGCGCCGATCCGCTTTGCGCGGGTGCGCCCGCGCGCGTTTTTCGCCCGGCTCGAAGACAAACTGCGCTGGGGCGCGCCGATCAAGGCCCAATGACGCTGCTGCGCCTGACGATCGAAAATGTCGGACTGATCGCGCGGGCGGAAGTCGCATTTTCAGGCGGGCTGACGGTCGTCACCGGCGAGACCGGTTCGGGCAAGACGATGCTGCTCGACGCGCTTGCGCTCGCGCTGGGCGCCCGCGCCGATCCGGCCGGCGTCCGCGCCGGCAGCCCGAGTGCGCGGGTCGTGCTCGAGATCGAACCTGACGAGGAACTGCGAGCGCGGCTCGACGCTGCCGGCTTCGCGCTCGAGGCGGACGACGACCTGATCGTGCAGCGCGACGTCCACGCCGGCGGCCGCTCGCAGGGGCGAATCAACGGCACTCCCGCCAGCGCCGGGCAATTGCGCGCACTGGTCGGCACGCTGGTCGACGTCGTCTCGCAGCACGAGGCGCAGCGGCTGTTGGAACCGTCCTACGCGCTCGACCTGCTCGATCGGTTCGCCGGCGCCCGCGCGCTCGCGCTGCGCGGCGAGGTGCACGAGCTGCACGCCTCGCTGCGGCGCGCCCGCGAACGTGCAGCGGCGCTGCGCGACGACGGCGGACGTGCGCTGGCCCGCGCCGAGTTCGCGCGCTTCGCGCTGGCCGAGCTCGATGCCGCGCAGCTGACGGACGACGACGAAGATCAGCACCTGCGCGAGCGGCGCGAGGTGCTGGCCAACACCGAGCGCATCGTCGCCGCGCTGACCGCCGCTGCGGGCGCCCTCGAAGACGACGGCGGCGCCGTCGATACGCTCGGCGGCGCGGAGGCCGCACTGCTGGGCCTCGCCCGCTTCGGCGAACGCTTTGCCGAATTGGCCGCCGCGGCGGGTGCGCTCCAAAGCGAGACCAGCGAACTCGCTGCGCGCGTGAGGGTCGAACGCGAGACGGCCGAACTCGACCCCGGCGAACTCGAAGCCGTCAGCGCGCGGCTCGACGCCCTCGACCGGTTGAAGAAGAAGTACGGGGGCACGCTGGCCGTGGTGCGGGCGCAGCGCGAGGCCTTCGCTGCCGAGCTTTTGGATGTCGACGATCGCGAAGCGCAGCTCGCGCAGAACCAGCGCGAGCTCGCGGCCTTCGGCACGGAACTGGATGCGCAATCCGCGGCCCTGGGCGCCGTCCGCGCGACGGCCGCCGTCGACGTCGCCGCTGCGGTCGCCTCGGAGCTGAAGGCGCTCGCGATGCCGGCGGGGCGCCTGCGAGTCGCGCTCGAGCGGCTCGACGAGATCGGACCGGCGGGGGCCGAACGCGCCGAGCTGCGCTTCGCCGCCAATCCGGGCGAACCCGAACGTCCGCTCGCCAAGACGGCTTCGGGCGGCGAGCTTTCGCGCGTGCTGCTGGCGGTCGTCGTCGTGCTGGCCGACCGGCGCGAGCGGACGGCGCTGATCTTCGATGAGATCGATGCGGGTATCGGCGGCGCGACGGCCGCCGCGGTCGGCGTTCGCCTGGCGCGGCTCGCGCGCAGCGCGCAAGTCGTCTGCGTCACGCACCTGGCGCAGATCGCGTCCTACGGCGACGCGCAACTGGTGCTTCGCAAGCAGGTCAGCGCCGGCATCACGACCATCGACGCGGCCGCGCTCGGGGATGCCGACCGGCCGGCCGAGATCGCGCGGATGCTCTCCGGCGAGGAACGCGGCGTGGCGCTCGAGCACGCGGTCGAATTGCTCGCGGCCCGCGAAACGGCGCGCTGACCGGCGACCGGGACGTGCCCGCGCGCACCGGGAAGGGTGCGCGATGCAGACCGCGGTGAACGCCCAGCGCACCTTCGCGAGCGACAACAACGCCGGTGCCCACCCGCGCGTGCTGGCGGCGCTCGCGGACGTCAACGTCGGCCACGTCCCGGGTTACGGCGACGATCCGCACACGGCGAGCGCCGAGCGCGCCTTCCGGGCCCTGCTCGGCGACGACGCGCACGTGTTCTTCGCCTTCAACGGCACCGGCGCGAACGTGATCGCGCTGGCGGCGGCGCTGCGGCCGCACCAAGCCGTCATCTGCGCTGCGTACGCGCACCTCAACGTGGACGAGTGCGGCGCGTTCGAGCGATTCGCGGGCGGCAAGCTGCTCGACCTACCGGTGACGAATGGGAAGCTCACGCCCGCTGACGTGCGGGGAGCGCTGCACGGCATCGGCGACCCGCATCACGTCCAACCGGCCGCGATCTCGATCTCGCAGTCGACCGAACTCGGCACGGTGTACACGCTCGCCGAGCTGCGGGCGCTGGGCGACGTCGCGCGCGAGCACGGCCTCTTCTTTCACCTCGACGGTGCGCGGCTGGCCAACGCCGCAGCGGCGCTCGGAACCGATCTGGGTGCGATGCTCGCCGAGACGGGCGTCGACGCGTGCACCTTCGGCGGCACCAAGAACGGCATGCTGTTCGGTGAAGCGGTCGTCTTTCCGCGCCCGCATCCGGCGGTCGAGATCATGCCCTACGCGCGCAAATCCGGGATGCAGCTGGCCTCGAAGATGCGCTTCGTCGCCGCCCAGTTCGAGGCGCTGCTGCACGACGGGCTCTGGCTGGAGAATGCCGCTCGGGCGAACGCCATGGCGCGCCGCCTCGCCGGCCGCGTCGCGGCGATCCCGGGCGTGCGGATCGCGTACCCGGTCGAAGCCAACGGCGTGTTCGCCGTGCTGCCGCAGCACGCGATCGCGCCGCTGCAGGCGGTCCGCCGGTTCTACGTCTGGGACGAGAGCGCGTCGATCGTGCGCTGGATGTGCTCCTTCGACACGACCGAGGACGACGTCGACAGCTTCGCCGACGCCGTCGCCCGCGAAGTCGCGCGCTAAACCCACGGCTACGCCGCAAGCGGCACCCAGAATTATCGTGAAGGCAAGCGGTGGATCTTTAGGACGTTGGTGCCGCCTTCGCCGACCGGCATGCCACTGGTGATCGCGATCGTCTCGCCGGGCGCGGCGTGGCCTTCGGCGACGATGCGCGCTTCGGCGATCTCGATCAGCGTCTCGATGTATCGATAGGACTGCACGACCGACGACTCGACGCCCCACACGACCGCCATCCGCCGCGCGACCTCTTCGAGCGGCGTCAGCGTGACGATGCGTGCCTGCGGGCGGAACGACGACACGTAGCGCGCCGTGTTGCCGGTGGTCGAACCGCTGACGATCAGCCGCAGATCGAGCGCGTCGGCGGCCCGCACGGAGGCCTCGGCGATCGACATGCCGATGTGGGCGTCCGAATCGACCAGAGCGGTCTCGAGCGATCGCCGCTTGCGGAGTTCGCGGTGCGGGTACTGCGCCTCGACGTGCATGGCAATGGTCGCCATCGTCCGCACCGCTTCGAGCGGATACAGACCGCGCGCCGTTTCGCCGGAGAGCATGACCGCATCCGTGCCGTCGAGGATCGCGTTGGC